>JAGXFG010000059.1 GCA_024637395.1 Burkholderiaceae bacterium
AAAGGGTCCAAGGCCACCACGTCGGGGCGTCCGAGATACCGCCTGCCGTAGGTGAAGGTCCCTTCAAAGGCGCCAGCGCCGACGGTGCGCACCTTGAGGGACGCGCAGGGCACCGTCTCCGTGGTCCCGGGAAGCTGGATGTAGACGTAGCAAGCCTGTTCCGAGTTGGCCATGGTTCAGAAGTCGTTGTCGCTGTCTATCGGGTGGCGTACGCGCTTGGGCCGGCGAGCGGCCTCCAGAATCTTCCCGTGCTCGTCAGCATCAGGGTCGGCAAGCGCAACGGCGGTGCCCAGTAGACCGAGCTTCCAGAGCACGGTGAAGGCAGTGGCGATGGTCGCGCCCGGTGCGCCTTTCTCGAGGACGTACAGGGTCTTGCGGGTGATGTTGCAGGCCTGCGCCAGTTCTTCTTGGCTCAGGCGGCGGCGGACGCGAGCGAGCCGGATGTTCTGGCCCAATCGTTGCGCTGCCGTTGCGACATCCAGCGGAGGAGTCGTAGTCGTCATTGGCTACCCATAAACTCACTTTGTGGGTAGCACTTTACCCTTTACGGCGAATTTCGTCAACTGCATGGCAACTATAACGGGTAGAATGTTGCCCAAGAGGCGCCATTTAGAGTATCCACTAAAGGCGCGACGGTCGGTGATGTAATTCAACACGCTGTAAGCGAACGCGGCCCCCATCAGCCTCGACCTGGGAAGATGCGCTGATTCAGATCGCAACCAGCAGCCCGCCCGCGAAAATGGCGAGCGACAGCAGCGCCATTCCGAGGAGCGCGATCGGAGGCATGGCCGGCGCTGGCATGTCCGCCGCCGACGCCTTTGCCGGTTCCGCCATTGCGGGATGCCCTGGATACTGGCGTATCGAAGTGGATTTGCTCGACCCGACCCCCGGCGCTGCCGCCGCCGGCCGCACGGTGGTCATTCCGTGCTTCAGGTGGTGGGCCACCAGCCACCAGTTCATCGGATACGCGACAATGAAACCCGCGAGCAAGGACATCGACATCCGAAACCAGAATTCCGGATGCAGAGGATCGCGCGCAGCGTCGAAATAGTGCGCAAACAGGGCGGCCACTGGGACCATGCCCGCCATCAGAATGTTCATCGACAGGAATTCGGGGATGAACGTCGTCCTGAGCGAGCGTGAGTACGAGCCCGACATTTCCCGCATGAACAGCGCCTGGAAGACTGTCCATCCGAACAGGAAGCCGAGCGCATACTCGAGCGCGATTTCGCCGACCCCGACAATTTGAAAGTGGCGCGCGAGCACCGCGCCGACCAGAATTCCCACGCCGTCGCCCGCCACACAATGCATCGTCGACCCGAGCACCTGACGCCAGCGCGCGGCGACATATTGCTCGTGCATCCCGGGCCGCGGCTCACGGCAGCCCAGCACGTAGAGGAACGCCCCTATCGGCCCGGTGTAGGCGGTAAGCAACACAAATCCCCATTTCATCACGGCGGACTCGGGCGTCGAACGAATGTCGACGATGACGAAAGCAGTCGACAGCGCGGCAAGCACGAACCACAACAGCATCACGCCTTCAAGCATACGAACTCCGCCATTCGATCAATCCGGGCTCAGCCGGCTGCGGTCCATTGTCCTGTGCGATTATGAACTTGCCAGACAATGACCCCTGCAATTCCGCTAATCACCGAGGCTGGCATGTGACCAAGAAGGACGAGGTTGGGCGAAAGGTTGCCACTATGACCCGCCGGAATCATTACCACGTCTACGTCGTCGAGTTATCGACGGACATTCTCTACGAGGCGCGATTCCGGCGCGCCAATCCCGGCTACGTTGCGGGGCAGCCGTGTATCTACGTCGGCATGACAGGACTCGATCCAGACGTGCGCTTCGACAAGCACAAGGCCGGCATTCAGGCCAATCGCTACGTGCAGCGCTATGGGCTGCGACTGCGGCCGGATCTCTACGAAGTCTACGATCCGATGTCCTATGACGCCGCCCGCGACCTGGAGGTGGAACTCGCCATCGACTTTCGCGAGTCAGGATATGGTGTCTGGCAAGCCTAGTCGCGCGGTCTTCAGCCCCGCTCGGGCGAGCCTGTCCCGGCCCTGAAAGCGCCGATCGCATCCAGCAGAAACTGAACTGCCAGGGCACCGAAGCCGATCGGCAGCATCGCATACGGGAAGGCTGTGGGCGTGCCGAAGCCCGATGAGACCCGTTCGCCATACTCGATTGCCTGCATCGTCATCATCCCACCGCGCCACGCCATGATGGTGCAGAAGGCGACGCCGACCAGCCCGATCACGGCGCGAATCACGCGCTGCGTGCCCGGCCCGGCCCGCGACGTAAAGAACGTGATGCGGATATGTTCATCATCACGCTGGATCGCGGCCGCGGTCATCACCGCGATGTAGATGATCAAGAAGGTGTTGATCTCGAGGCTCCACGACGTGGGAGCCGCCAGGCCGTAACGCATTAGGGAGTCGTAGCAGATCGTGACCACCATGAAGGCGAGCACGACCTGCCCGACAACCCTAAGCGCCAGGGTAAGCTTTGCGAAGAAAGCGTCGACGGCACCCACGGTTTGGCTCCCTTATTGCCCCAGCGCCAGCGCGATGGCTTTCTTGCCGACATCCGCCCCGACCTGCGACGCCCACGTGCCACGGACCACCGCGCCGGCAGCGTCGAGCTTGGCAATATCGGCGGCCGTCGGCTCGATGATCCTGACCCCGGCCGCTTTCACTTTTGGCCAGAATTCCTTCGGATAAATATTGTCGTTGGCCTGCTTCGCTGATTCGACGTCGAACCAGGCGGCAGCGGCCTCCATGCCGGCGCGCACCTCCGGCGCCATCTTTTCCCAGCGGCTCTTCTGCACAAACACCCCGATTCCATAAGCCGTAATCGGCAGACGATAGCAGCCGCCCGACTGCTCCTGGAGGCTGCGGCCGATGATGGTCGAGATATTGGCGACCGCCGCGTCGACCGTGCCGCGCTGCATCGCCAGATAGAGTTCGGAAGACGGGATACGGGCCGCCGCAGCGCCGAATTTCTCCATTACGCCGGTGGCCTCGAAACTGACCACGCGCACGCGCTTGCCCTTGATATCGTCCAGCGACTGGATCAGTGACGACTTGCCGCTCCACAGGTACTCGGGCTCAAGGATGCCGCCGCCCATGCTCAGCATGTAGAGGTCTTCCTTGGCGAGTTCCTGGTTCATCAAATTGAACAGCGGCGATCCCTTTGCGATGCGTGCCGGGTGCTTGTACAACTCCTCCACCACCCCCGGCAAGCCCGTGATGCCCAGAATTGGCGCCGAACGGGTGATGTAGGAAGTCGTGTGGAACATGAAATCAATGGTGCCGCTGCGCAGCGCTGGCAATTGCTCGTCAGCCTTGAGCAACTTGCCGGAATGGAAGAAGTCGACGGTGATCGCCTTGCTCGCATTCTTTTGCAGATGTTCGACGAAGCCGTTGGAGCCATAGGACAGGGCCTTGTACGACAGCGGCAAATACGTCACGCCGGTCATCCGGGTGGCTGCGTTAGCCGAGGTCGGCAAGAATCCCCCGAGCAAGGCAGCTCCGGTGGCGGCGCCGCCATAAACCCGCAAGAAGTCGCGTCGGTTTAGTGTCATGGTCATCTCCTAGTTTCTTGGTTGGAATCAGAAGTGGCCGGGCAGCCAAAGGCTGATCGACGGGAAAAGGACAAATAGCATCAGCATCGCAAACTGCACCACGACAAAGGGCATCACGCCCGCGATGATCTCCTCGACCGAGAGCATCGGGCAGACCCCGCGCAGGGCGTAGATGTTCAAGCCCACTGGCGGCGTCACGACTGCGATTTCGAGGTTCATCACGAGGATTATCCCGAACCACAGTGGGTCATAGCCGAGCGCCGTGATCAATGGCAGCAGTATGGGCGTGGTCACGACGATCAGCGACACTCCATCGACGAGCATCCCCAGGAATACCAGCGCCAGCATCACCAGCGTCAGTATGGCCCACGGTGGCAACGCCGTTGCGATCAGCGCCTCAGTTACGTTCTCGGGCAGGCGCACCAGATTGAGGTAGTCGCCGAAGATCTTTGCGCACCCGATGATAAGCATGATCGAGCCCGAAACCTTGACGCTCGATGCGAAGACCTCCACCAGCTTCTTGCGGTCGAGGGTGCGGAAGATCACTCCCGCGATGAACCATGCGCCAGCCGCGCCGAAGGCGGCTGATTCGGTCGGCGTGGCGAGCCCGGTGTAGATCGCGCCAAGAACGATAGCCACCAGCAGCAACGCGTGCCAGATTCCGCCCAGAGCGCGAAATCGCTCGCGCCAGGAATGGACCGAGATGGTGTCTGCCGGAGCCAATTCCGGATTGACGAGCACGCGCACGTAGATGAGCAACGCGAGCGCGCCTGCGAGCGCAACGCCGGGAACTAGACCGCCGATGAACAGCGCCGCGACCGACACGCCCGACATCGCGCCGTAGATGATGAACGGCACGCTGGGAGGAATCAGCATCGCCAGCGCGCCAGCGCTTGCAACGCTGCCCGCGGCGAGGCGACGGTTGTAGCCGTGCTTGAGCATCTCCGGCACCGCTATCGATCCGACCGCGGCGACCCCGGCGACGCTGACCCCGCTCACCGCGCCAAAGATGGCCGAAGCGCCGACGGTTGCGATAGCCAGTCCGCCGCGCAACCATTGCAGCCACAAGGCCGCGGCGCGGAACAGGTTGGCGCCGACCGGCGTCGCCCCCAGGAAGTTGCCCATCAGGATGAACAGCGGCAAGGCGATCAGCTCGAAACTGTTGAGCTGGCCGAAGAACGAGGTCGGCGCGAAGAAGAAGGCCAGGCTGCCGCGGGCCATGTACAGCCCGGTCATTCCGGCAGCGCCGAGCGCGAGGAAGATCGGTGCGCCGATAGAGATCATCACCAGAAGAATCACGACGACGACGGCGGGCTCGATCATGGGGCGCTCCGGGCTGCGGGCGAGCCGGTGGTGGCGGCAATCAATGCCGCCATCAAAGCCTCTGTATCTCCGCTTGATCTCATGGCTGGACTATTGTGCATGGCGGTGTTGCGCTGGACCTACCGTCTTGCCGACGGTCTGCCAGTTCGCAAGACGGGGGTGGTTGAGAGCAGCCGGCATCAGGCGCGGGAAGGATAGCATGGTGGTTTTGCCGCACCACCGGCTGGCGCGCCTAATCCGCCGAAGGCCACCCCGCCAGGTCGAGCTCGAGATACCTGGTGCCCTCGATGGGGTTGAAGACATAGGCCGGAATCGGCTTGAAGCCCATCGCCAGGTAGATGTCCTGGGCTGCGGTCATCGTCGCGAGGGTGTCTAGCCGTATACGCTGATAGCCAGCGTCCCTGGCCGCCACGCAGATCGCTTCGGCCAGCCGTCGACCAAGGCCAAGCCCGCGCCCTTCGGGGCGAACATAAAGGCGCTTCATCTCGCATGCCCCCTCGCCCATCGGGCGCAGGGCGACGCAGCCCACTGCCGTGCCCTGTTGCCAGGCCAGCAGCACCCGGCCAGTGGGAGCCGAATACTTGCCGGGCAGTGTCGCCAGCTCCTCCTCGAAATTCTGGAAACAAAGGTCGACCCCGAGACTGTCGGCATATTCCCGGAAGATTTCCCGTATGACCGCGAGATCGTCCGGGAAGCGCGCCGCGAATATTTGCGCCATGGCGCTGCTCAGCACCTGCAAGACCGTGTCGCGCCGACGCTCGCAGCAGCGTCACACACAGCGTGCGCCATCGACCTCGATGCAGACGCCCGAGATGAACGCGGCCTCGTCGCTGACCAGGTAAAGCACCGCGTTGCCGACGTCGAGCGCCGTTGAAAAGCGGCCGAGCGGAATCGTCGCGCGAAACGTGGCGAGACGCTCTTCGGTGAGCTCGCCACCGGCGAACGAGGTGCTCAGGCGGGTCAACGGGTTCATCACCGGGTTGATGCAGTTGACCCGGATATTGTCCGCGCCGAGTTCCGCCGCCAGCGACTTCGAGGTCGTGATCACCGCCCCCTTGGAACCGTTGTACCAGGTCAGTCCGGGGCGCGGTCGCACCCCCGCGGTGGAGGCGATATTGACCAGGCTGCCACCGCCATTGCGGCGCAACGCCGGCACCGCATGGATGGTCGAGAGGTAGATGCTCTTGACGTTGACCGCGTAGACGCGGTCGAACTCTTCTTCGCTGACCTCGAGCGCGCTCTGGTTGCGGTGCGTCCAGCCGGCATTGTTGACCATGGCGTCGAGCTTGCCGTGGCGCTGCTCCGCGGCCTGCACCAGTGCCTTCATGTCGGCCGAGCTGGTCACGTCGGCTGCAAAGAACGAAGCTCGCCCCCCGGCCGCCACGATCTCGGCCACCACTTTCTCGCCGCTCACCACATCGATGTCGTTGACGATGACCTGCGCGCCTTCCTCGGCGAGCCGCCTGGCGATCCCTTCGCCAATGCCGCTGCCGGCTCCAGTGACGATGATCGACTTGTCCTGAACCCGCATATAGAGAGATCTCCGATCGAGGTGTTCAACCGTGCCGAATGGCGACGGTCTTCATGGTGGTGAAGCCGTAGAGCGCTTCGAAACCTTTTTCACGGCCATAGCCGCTGGCCTTGATGCCGCCAAACGGCAGTTCGACCCCGCCGCCGGCACCGTAGTTATTGATGAACACCTGTCCGGCCTTGACCCGCCTGGCCATCCGGAACTGGCGCGCGCCATCCTGGGTCCAGACCCCGGCCACCAGCCCGAAATTGGTGCAGTTGGCCATCTGCACGGCCTGGTCCTCGTCGTCAAAAGCCATCGCCGAGAGCACCGGACCGAAGACTTCTTCCTGCGCAATCCGGTGCTCCATCGGCACGTCGCGCAGCAGCGTCGGCGCGGCGTAGAAGCCGGTGTCCGGGGCCTCGGCGACGACGCTGCCCTGTGCCACGGTCGCGATGCCGGCGCAGCGCGCCTCTTCGAGGAAACCGTGCACCCGTTCGAGCTGGGTCTTGCGGATCAGCGGGCCGAGGTCGAGATCCATCTTCGGCGGACCGGCGCGCAGGGCGCTGAAGGCCTTGCCGACGCGCTCGAGCACTTGCTCGTAGAAGGCGCGCTGCACCAGCAACCGCGAACCGGCGCTGCAGGTCTGGCCGCTGTTTTGGACGATGGCGTTGATGATGAATGGCAACGCGGCTTCGATGTCGGCATCGGCGAAGACGATCTGCGGCCCCTTGCCGCCGAGTTCGAGGGTCACCGGGCAGTGGCGCTCGGCAGCGACCTGCTGGATCAGGGTGCCGACCCGGGGGCTGCCGGTGAAGCTGATGTGGTCGATCCCGGGATGGCGAGCCAGGGCATCACCAACCTCGTGGCCGTAGCCGGTGACGATGTTGATCGCTCCGGGCGGGAACCCCACCTCGGCGGCGAGTTCGGCCACCCTTATCAGTGACAGGCAGGCGTCCTCCGCGGGCTTGACCACGCAGACGTTGCCGGCCGCCAGGGCCCCGCCCACGCTGCGGCCGAAGATCTGCATCGGGTAGTTCCAGGGGATCACGTGGCCGGTCACACCGTGTGGTTCGTACCAGGTCAGCACGCTGTAGCCATTGAGGTAGGGAATGGTCTCGCCGTGGAGCTTGTCGCCGGCGCCGGCGTAGAACTCGAAATAGCGCACCAGCGCCAGCGCGTCGGCCTTGGCCTGTTTGGTCGGCTTGCCGCAGTCGCGCTGCTCGATGGCAGCCAGCTCGTCGGCGTGCTCGGCCACCTTGGCGCTGAGCTTCATCAGCAGCCGGCCGCGCTCGGCGGCGGTCAGCTGGCCCCAGGTCTGGTCCAGGCATTCGCGGGCCGCGCGCACCGCGAGGTCGATATCCTCGGCATTGCTGCGTTCGATGGTGTCGTAGGTTTGGCCGTCAGCGGGGTCGATCACCGGCAGGGTCTGGCCCGAAGCGGAGCGCACAGCGGTATTGGCGATGTGGTTGAGCGGCATGAAGTTGGTCCGGTTTGGTTTACTGGGGATTGATCGATGGTCCAACCGATGGTCCAACCGATGGCCCGATCGACGGCCCGACCGATGGCCCCACGGCCGGCATCGCCGCCAGCGGGGCGGGAAACACCGCGTCACGCAAGCCCAGAGAGATTTGCGGCACGTAGGTGATCAGCCCGAGGCACAAGATGATTACCAGCACGAAGGGCAACAGGTGCCCGATGATCCGGTCAATCGAGATCTTGGCCACGGTGCAGGCGGCAAACAGATTGACGCCAAAGGGCGGCGTAATCATGCCCATGGCCAGGTTGACTACCATGATCAGGCCGAAGTGCACCGGGTCGACCCCGAAGTGGATCGCTACCGGCACCAGGATCGGCGCCAGCACGATAATCGCCGCCGAGGTCTCGATGAACATGCCGATGACGAACAGCGCCAGATTGACCCCGAGCAGGAACCAGACGGGCGAGCGCAACACCTCGGTGAGCCAGTGGCCGATCTGATCGGGGATGCCGGCACGGGTGATCAGGAACGCAAACAGGCCGGCGTTGGCGATGATGAACATGATCACCGCGCTCGAGAGCACCGACCTGCGCAGCACCATCACGACGTCTGCCGGCTTGAGTTCACGGTGGATCACCAGGCCGACGAGCAGCGCGTAGAACACCGCCACCACCGAAGCCTCGGTGGGCGTGAACACCCCACCATAAATGCCGCCCAGGATGATCACCGGCATCAGCAGCGCCCAGCCGGCGTCGCGCAGCGCGACCAACACGGTGGTGCGGCCGTCGCCGTCGTTCATGCCCAGACCCTTGAAGCGGCACCACAGGTGCACGAACAGCATCAGCGAACCGCCGATCAGCAGCCCGGGGCCGAAGCCGGCGACAAACAGTTCGCCGATCGAAACCTCGGCCGACACGCCGAACAGGATCAAAGGAATTGAGGGTGGAATGACCACGCCCAGTTCGGCCGAAGTGGCCTGGAGCGCAGCCGCATAACCCACCGGGTAGCCGTGCTTGACCAGCGCCGGGATCAGGATCGCACCGATCGCGAACGTGGTCGCCACCGACGAGCCCGACACGGCGGCAAAGATCATGCAGGTCAGCACCGTGGTCATCGGCAGGCCGCCCTGCACGCCGCCAACCAGCGACTTGGCGAAGTTGACCAGCCGGCGCGAGATGCCGCCGTGCTCCATCAGGTTGCCGGCGAGGATAAAGAAAGGGATTGCCGCCAGCGGGAACCTGTCGATGGCGGAAAACATCTCCTTGGGAACAATGATCAGCTTGCCGGGATCGAAGAGCGCGATGCTCACCACCGCCGAGCCGCCGATCGCCACGGCAATCGAGATGCTGAAGGCGAAACACACCAGCATGGTGACAAGCAGGGTCAGCGGCATGGGGGTGTTTCCGCTATGCTCAGGTGCTTGCTGCCCGAAACCATGCGTCTACTGGGCACTTGCGAGTTCGTTGTTCTGCGGATCGAGGTGGTGGGCCACCGTCGCCAGGATCGCCAGCAGCGAGCCCACCGGCAAGGCGGCATAGGCCCAGCCCATGGACAATTCCATGCTGGCAAAGGTCTGGAAGCGCACCCGCCAGACCAGGTCTATGCCGTACCAGACGACCACTGAGAAAAAGGCAAGGTGCACGCCGGTGATGACACTACGGACGACGCGCTTCCAGGTGCCGCGCGAAAGCCGCTCCATCACGTCCACCGACACCAGCGCACCCTTGCGCACTGCCACGACCATTCCCAGCATCACCATCCAGATCAGCAGCCGGCGCATCGATTCCTCGGTCCAGGTGGTCGGCTGGGAGAACACGAAGCGGCTGACTACCTGCCACATCCCGAGGCAGGCAATCACCGCGAGCAGCCCGCTGGCCAGGGTGTAGCACCAGGCGGTCACCCAGTTGTCGATGCGCAGAATCAGGTTTTTCATGGCAGGTTCCCGCCGGCGCCAGGCGCCGTGGCAATGCTCCCGGTCGAGCTGGCCCGCAAGCCGCAGACCAGCCCGATCAGGCCTTTACTTGACGGCTTGAATGGCCGCGATATTCTCGGCCCCGAACTCGCGTGCGAAATCCGCGTACGCCGGTGCGACAGCCTTGCGGAAGCTCTCGCCATCGACCTTCCTGACCACCTGCATGCCTTCCTTCTCGAGCTGGGCAATGCCGGTGTCCTCGTCATCATTGACCTTCTTGCGCTGGGCCGCTGCGCCTTTCTTGGCAGCTGCGCTGAACGCCTTCTGGTCGGCCGGCGAAAGCTTGTTCCAGACCTGGGGTGAAATGATCAGCGCCGCCGGGGAGTAGACGTGGCCGGTCAACGACAGGTATTTCTGCACCTGCGAGAACTTCGATGCGAGGATCACCGGAATCGGATTTTCCTGGCCGTCGACGGTGCCCTGCTGCAGAGCGGTGAACAGCTCCGGAAAGGCCATCGGCGTGGGCAGGATGCCAAAGGTCTTGTAGCCCTCCATGTGCACCTTGTTTTCCATGGTGCGCATCTTCAGGCCGGCGGCATCGCTCGCGTGCACGATCGGGCGGATGTTGTTGGTCATGTGGCGGAAGCCGTTCTCGGTCCAGGCGAGGTTGATCAGGCCCTTGGCCGCCATCTTCTTCTGCAGGTTCTGGCCGATCGGGCCGTCCATGACCTTACGGGCGTGGGCGTAATCACGGAACAGGAACGGGATATCGACGATCTTGACCTCGGGCACGAAATTGCCCAGCGGACCGGTCGAGGTGTTGACCATGTCCTGGGTGCCAAGCTGCACGGCTTCGATCTGTTCGCGTTCGCCGCCCAGTGCCGAAGAGGGGAACTGCTGGCACTTGTAACGGCCCTGCGTGCCCTTCTCCATCTCGTCGCAGAACACGGTCGTGCCCACTCCGTAATGCGAGGTCGGCGAAGTGGCGTAACCGATCTTGATGATGGTCTGGGCGTGGGTCGGGCCAACTGCGGCCAGTAATGCGGCCAGTGCCAGCGGTTTGATCAACGTCTTCATGAAACTGTCTCCTTGGTCAGGGGTACTGATGGGGTTGGTCAAAACAGGGTAATCAACTGCTATGCAAGCCCAGCCGTGCACGCGCTGCCGGGTGCGTTATGGCGGCGGGATTGTCCTGCGCGTATTGCCGCAGTACGGTTGCGAAATCCTGATCGGCACGCAGGCCAAGACCAGCGGCACGCCGGTTCTCGAAACGTGCCGGCCAGCCGGCGACGATGCGCCCAATGGCGGGATCGGGGTCGTGGCTGATCAGCGCGCGCACCTCCGCTCCGGCGAGCTCGCGCAGGGCGCCGAGCATATCACCCACGCTCACCGTCAATGCCGGCAGGTTGATCGCCGTGCGCCCACCAAAGGCTGAGCGGCTGGCCTCGGCCACGGCGACGATCCCGGCGACGGTATTGGCCGGCGACGAGAGCGCCACCATGGTCTCCGGCGCCACCGGGCAATTACTCGGCTGGCCGGCGAGCGGCTCGCGCAACATCCCGGAGAGAAAGCCGGAGGCCGCGCCGTTGGGGCTGCCGGGTCGCACCGATACGGTCATCAGCCGCGCTGCCCGGCCGTCGATGAAACCCTTGCGGGTGTAGTCGGCGACCAACTGCTCGCAGATGAACTTGTGCACGCCGTAGCTCGACTGCGGCGTCGGCAGGGTGTGGTCCTGGACGACTTCGGGCAAGGCAATGGTGGGGTCGCTGCCGAAGACCGCCACTGAGCTCGAGAAGAAGACGAGGGGCGCCGCAGCGCCCGCGAGCGTCTGGGCGCGGCAGGCCTCGAGCAGTTTCCTGGTGGTATCAAGGTTGGCGCGCAGCCCGAGCTCGAAGTCGCTCTCGCACTCGGCCGACACTGCCGACGAGAGGTGGAACACCGCATCCCAGGGCTCCGCCATCAGGGTGGCTATGCTGGCCAGCAGGTCGCCGGTGTGGGTGCGCACCCGCGGATCGTGCGCCAGGCCGGGGTCGCGCTGGGGGGCGAGGTCGGTCAGCAGCAACTCACTGATCTGGCGCCCGCCCAGTTGTCCGCGCTGCAGCAGTTCGCGCGCCAGCCGGCTGCCAAGGAATCCCGCACCGCCGGTGATGAGAACCTTCATGCCGTGCCCTTGCGGGAAGCGTGGTAGCTGCGCAGCCAGCCAAGACCCTCGCTGGTGCCGTTTCTCGGGCGGTATTCACAGCCCACGAAACCCTCGTATCCGAGGCTGTCGAGCAAGTCGAACAGGTAAGGATATGAGACCTCGCCTTCGTCGGGCTCGTGGCGCTCGGGCACCCCGGCAATCTGGATATGGCCGACACCGGCGAAGTGCTTCTTGAGGCGCATCGCCAGGTCACCTTCCATGACCTGACAGTGGTAGAAGTCCATCTGCACTTTAACGTTCGGCTCGCCGATCTCGGCGACCAGGTCGTGCGCCTGTTGCTGCCAGTTGAGATAGAACCCCGGCATGTCGCGGGTGTTGATGGGTTCGATCATCAGCGTGATGCCGTGCCCGGCAAACGCGGCCGCGGCGGCGCGCAGGTTGGCGACGTAGGTGGCACGCAAAGCGGCCGCCGGGACATCGGGGGGAATCAGGCCGGCCATCGCGTGCAGGCTCCGGCAGCCAGTGGCGCGCGCGTATTCCAACGCCTGCTCAACGCCGTCGGCAAACTCGCGCTCGCGCCCCGGATGGCAGGCCATGCCGCGCTCGCCCGCAGCCCAGTCGCCGGGCGGCAGGTTGAACAACGCCTGGGTCAGCTGGTGCTGTTTCAGCAACGCGCCGAGTTCGGCGGCCGGATACTCGTAGGGGAAGAGGAATTCCACCGCGGTGAAGCCGTCGGCAGCGGCGGCGGCAAAACGCTCGAGGAATGGCACCTCGGTGTACATCATCGACAGGTTGGCGGCAAAGCGTGGCATGGTGTCAGTTACCAGGGTGCGTTGAATTGGGTGCGCAACTCGGCGATCTGCGCTTCCCCCAACGGGGCGGGGGCACGCGCACAGAGCAACCAGAGTCGGGCGGTTTCTTCCAGCTCTTCCAGCAGCGCCATCGCCGCTCCCGGCGATTCATGCCAGACGATGGGGCCAAGGCGCTCGATCATAACCGCGCGCAACGGGCTTTGCGCCGCGTTGATCAATGCCGCCACTGCATCGGCCACCGCGGGATCACCGGGACGGCGATACGCGACCAGCGGCACGTGGCCTACTTTCATCACCTGGTAAGGCGTAATGGGCGGCAGTACATCGTCGCTGCGCCAGACCCCTTGCAGCGTGAGCGCCACCAGGTGGGTCGCATGGGTGTGCAGCACACAGCGGGCAGCGGGCGCGGCTCCGTAGATGCGCCGGTGCAGCACCAGGGTCTTGCTGGCCAGCGCACCGCCGCGCTGGAGGCCCGCGGCGTCGATCCACGCCAGCTGAGCCGGATCGAGAAAGCCCAGGCAGGCGTCGGTGGGGGTGATCAGGAAACCGCCACCTTGGGCATCGTCGAGGCTGACGCTGATGTTGCCGGCGGTGGAATGGACGTAGCCACGCTGGAACAACGAGGCGCCGACGCGCACGATCTCGGCGCGCAGGCTGTCCTGAGCGCTGGGCCAGTCGTTCATGACAGCTCCAAGCCGGCCTCGCGCAAGGCCTCGGCGAAGAAGTCCGGCCCACCAAAATTCCCCGACTTGAGTGCCAGCAACAGTGCTTCGCCGCCATCGGGCAGGAGCGCCTGGGTCCAGGGCACGCCGGGACAGATCGGCGGGCCGATGCGCAACTGCTGCACGCCCAGGGCCTGCACCACCGCCCCCGAGGTTTCACCGCCCGCCACCACCAGGCGGCGCACCCCGGAGCGGACCAGCCCCGCGGCGATCGCGGCCAGCGCGCATTCGACCAGCGCGCCGGCGACTTCGGCCCCCAGCGCCTGCTGGATCGCCTGCACGCGCGCCGGCTCGGCCGTCGCGTAAACCAGCACCGGGCCAGCGAGCAGCGCAGCGCACGCCTGCGCCAGCAATTCGTCCGCACTTTGTTCGCCGTGATGCAGCGCCATCGGGTCGAGCGCGATCGCGGTGCGTCCCGCCGCAAGCCAGCGCGCCACCTGGGCGTTGGTGGCCTCGGAGCACGAACCAGAGACAATCGCGGCGGGGCCGGCAACCGTTTCAAGCTGTGCCGCCGACGAGCTGGGCTGGAACCAGCCGCGACGCTCATAGGCGGGGGGCAGCCCGAGCGCCACGCCCGAACCGGCTGTGACCAGCGGCAGTTCGGCACAGGCTTCGGCCAGCGCCAGGAGGTCGGTATTGTTCAGGGCGTCGGCCACCGCGACTTCCACGCCCTCGCCCTGGAGTTCGGCAATCCGCCCAGCCGCATCCTTCTGGATCGCGTCGTAGCGCAGCAGCCCAACCTTGCGTGCAGTCTGCGCCTGCAGCACCCGCACCAGGTTGGCGTCGGTCATCGGCGTCAGCGGGTGTTGGCGCATGCCCGATTCGCTCAGCAGCTCGTCACCGACAAACAGGTAGCCCCGGAATACGGTGCGGCCGTTTTCGGGAAAAGCCGGGCAGGCGATGGTGAAACTGCTCTCGAGCGCGGCCATCAGCGCGTCGGTCACCGGGCCGATATTGCCCTTGGCAGTGGAGTCGAAGGTCGAGCAGTATTTGAAATAGATCTGCCGCGCACCGGCTGCCTGCAATGCCCTGAGCGCCTCCAGGCTTTGTGCGACCGCATCGGTCGCGGCGATGGTGCGGGTCTTGAGCGCCACGACCACGGCATCGGCCTCGGGCAGGCCGCCGTCAGGAACACCCAGCACCTGCACGGTATGCATACCGGCACGCACCAGCATGCTGGCCACATCAGTGGCCCCGGTGAAATCATCGGCGATCACGCCCAGGATCATGACTTGTCCTCCACGATGCCCGGCAGTTCCAGCCCGGCAAGGGCCGCATAGTACTTGACAACGGCGGAATCATCTTCGCCGCCCAGGCCCATGGCCGAGGTGGACAGGTAGAGCTGGTGCGCCGCTGCGGCCAGCGGCAGCGGGAATTTGAGGTTGCGCGCGGCGTCGAGCACGATGCCCAGATCCTTGACGAAGATGTTGACCGCCGAAAGCGGCCGATAGTCTCCTGTCAGGATGTGGGGCACGCGGTTTTCGAACATCCAGCTCATGCCCGCCGAGTTGCAGATCACCTCGTAGAGCTGGGCCGGATCGGCGCCGGCGCGCATGCCGAGCGCCAGCGCCTCGCAGGCCGCGGCGATATGCACTCCTGCCAGGTGCTGATTGACCATCTTTACGGTGGAACCGACTCCGGCCCGATCTCCCAACCGATAGACCTTGCCGGCGAATGCCTGCAGCATCTCGCCAGCGGCGGCAAATGCCTCCGGCGCTCCGGAAGCCATGACCGTCATCTGGCCCTCGGCGGCCTTCTTTGCGCCGCCCGATACGGGGCCGTCGATCAGCCACAGGCCATGATCAGCCAGGCGCTTCTCCCAGACCGGGGGCAGCGCCGGATCGACCGTTGCCGAGCAGATCACCACCGACCCAGCCGCCAGCCGCGGCGCTATTCCCTGTTCGCCGAACAGCACTTCCTCGGTCTGGGCGGCATTGAGCACCAGCACCAGCACCACGTCGCAGTGCGCTGCCAACTCGGCGGCGCTGGCCACTGCCCGACCACCGGCCTCGGCAAAGGCCTCGCGTGCCTCGGGGCGCGGATCACAGCCCCAGGTCGTGACGCCGTTGCGCAAAGCCGAGCAGGCCGCGCCCATGCCCATCGACCCCAATCCAATCACGCCCAGTGTATTTTGCATTGCGACTCTCAGTTAGTTGCGAGGATCCCGACGGGAAGCGGCGCCCCCCTATTGCCGGCGCGGGATCGAGTAGGTGCCGACGACATGGGCCACCGGCTCGGCGAGCCCCTCCGAGTAGAGTGACACCTCGCCGACCGCCAGCGACTTGCCGATCTTCATCAGCTTGCACTTCCCGACTATTGCCCGGTCCGCTGCGGGTTTGCGCATGAAGTTGATGCTGAAGCTGGTGGTCACTACCAGGGGGATGATGCCGATTTCAGCCATGATCGCCACGTAGAGCGCGACGTCGGCGACGGCCATCAGCACCGGACCCGCCACCGTTGCGCCTGGCCGCAGTTCGTGGACCCCGATCTGGTGTTTGACGGTTGCCGTCATCGCGCCAACCGACTCGACCGTGCACTTGGTCTGCGGAAATTCCTTGGCGAGGAATTCAGCGAGCTCTGCCCTGGTTGCCATTGGAATGGCTCTAAGCCCTCAGTCGGGGCACGAAGATTCGTTCGCGGCCGCTGCGCGCAGATGGTGGTAGACGGTGTTGCGCGAAATGGCCAGGTTGCGTGCCGTGCGACTCACGTTGCCGCCCGATCGCCGATACTCCCGCACCACCTCTTCTGCCACCTTCTCGCGCAATGCTGCCCGGGTCGGCGTGCCGGCTGCCGCCTCGGTGCCTGGCAACCAGAGCTCGACCTCGGCAAGGCCGATGTTGCGGTCGCGCGCCGCCATCAGTGCTCTGGTCAGAACGGCGCGCAGCTCCCGGAAATTGCCCGGCCAGGAATGATCCGCCAGACGCGCGGCGGCCTCCGGGGAAATTGTCGCGGTCGCATCGATCTTCGCCAACGTGAAGTGCAGCGCGGCCGCAAAGTCGGCCCGGGCACGCAGCGGCGGGACCACTGCCTTGATCATGTCGAGACGATAGAGAAGATCGGCGCGGAAACGTCCGGCAGCGACTTCGGCAGCAAGGTCGGCGTTGGTGGCCGCGAGGATCTGCAGGTCAACTACCCGTTCGCCCCGGCCACCCACTGTTCGCACCATGTGATCGTCGAGGAACCGCAATAGAGTTGCCTGCAGGCGCGGCGGCAGGGCGATGATTTCGTCCAGCAGCAAGGTGCCCCGGTCGGCGCTCGCGATCAGCCCCTCGGCCCCGCCTTTGCGCGCCCCCGTAAATGCCCCCGCGGCGTAGCCGAAGAGTTCCGACTCGAAGAGGTTCTCGGGCATCGCCGCGCAATTGATGGCGACGAAATTCCCTTTCCGGCCACTGACACTATGGGCGTAGCGCGCCAGCATTTCCTTGCCGCTGCCGGTCTCACCCTGGATCAGGATCGGGGCATTGACGCGAACGGCAGCGGCGACCAGGGCCAACGTTTCCCGGACTCCGGGATCGTCGGCAACAAATTCGGGCTCGACCTGGACTCGTCCCGGCCGACGCACCGCACCCACATTGGCAGAAGCGCGAACCTCGATGTTACGGGTCATCGGCAAGGCCCGATTGACCCAGGCCACGGCATGCAGACTGCCCAGCGCATCGCGCACGAATGCCGGCTGGCCCGAGCGCACCCGCCTCAGCAACTGTTCGAGCGGTTCGGTGAATACCTGCTCGAAGCGCGCCCCCGGCAACACCGGCAAGCCGGTCATGATGCTCGTGGCGCGGCCATTGACGGCGCTGATCCCGCCATCTTCGTCGATCGCCATCATGCCCGCGCTGATCGTGCCCAGGAACTCGGCACGGGGGTGGATGGCGAGGATCGTGTGTGCCCCCATCTGCTGCGCGAACAGACCGTCCTCGATGTGCATCGCGGCCATCTTCACGAGCGCGAGCGTATGGCGCTGTCGCGACACGCAGTCCGACGAGGCGTCCAGCACTCCGATCAATTCACCGCTGGCGGTGCGCACCGGGGCGGCGGAGCAGCAAATCTGCCCGTAGCCGGAATAGAAATGCTCTGCCCCGTGCACCACGATCGGCCGACCGGTGGCAATCACCGTGCCCAGGGCATTGGTCCCACTGACCGCCTCCGACCATTGGCTGCCGGCAATGATGCGACGGCCGGCGGCGCTGTCGCCAAACTGGCTGTCGGACACCGATGCCAGCACCGTGCCGTCGGCATCGGAAAACGCGATCAGGAAGTTTGAACCGGCGATCTGATGGTAAAGCGTCTCGATCTCCGCGAGCGCCAGGTGATGAACCGGGCCGATCGCTTCGCGCCGGCATTCAAGTGCGCTACTGTCGAGCACCACCATCTGGGGAGGTCGGGTCGGGTCAAGACCGGCGTCAAGACAGCGCGACCAGCTGGCGGCGATCTCGGGCGGCAACAGATCCCCCACCGCCACGCGGCGACGCTCGAGCACCAGCCGAGCACGCACCATACGTTCCGCGTTGGTCAACAACTTGCTGCCCCTCCGATCGTTCTAGTTATAACTAGCCGGTCCCTGATTTCACCAAGGCGCGAGTCAATTCTATCCCCTGCCTGGGTGCTTGGCACATGTTCAGTATTTGCACAGATGACAGCGGGAACTGTTCAGTGCGAACATCAGCACCAAGGGCTCTCCCAAAAAGAAAATTAACAAAAACAGCGATTTGAAATGCTGTGGGATGCTGGCACGAAACTTGTATGTAGTAGTTAGTACATCTACCACCAGAAGGAGAATCAACGATGAAAGCGGCAGTGCTCCATACCTATGATCCGACGCTGACGAACAAGCATTTCGTCAGCTACGAGACGGTCCCTGATCCGGTAATCGAGAAGCCCACGGATGTCATTGTGCGCATCGGCGGCGCCGGCGTCTGCCGGACCGACCTGCACATCGTTGAAGGAATCTGGCGCTCGAAGGTCGACATCGCCCTGCCCTACATCATGGGTCACGAAAACGCCGGCTGGGTCGAGGCGGTCGGTTCGGCTGTCACCTCGGTGCAGCCCGGTGACGCGGTCATCTGTCACCCCCTCGTTACCAGCGGCCACTGCCTCGCCTGCCGCCGCGGCAATGACATGCACGCCGCGGACGCCAGTTTTCCCGGCATCAACGCCAACGGCGGCTATGCCGAGTTCCTGCTTACCGGCGAGCGCACGCTCATCAAGCTTCCCAAGGGCCTGTCCCCGGCGGCGGTCGCGCCATACACTGACGCCGGACTGACCGCCTACCGGGCGGCCAAGAAAGCGTCGCGTCATCTCCTGCCAGGGCAGTTCGCGGTAGTCGTCGGCGTGGGCGGCCTCGGCCACATTGGCATCCAGGTCCTGAAGGCGATGTGCGCGGCCGAGATCATTGCCATCGATCGCTCCGACATCGCGCTGGAGTTGGCCAAGGAGTGCGGCGCCCACCATGTCATCAAGTCCACCGACAAGGATGTTGAAGAGGTGCTGGCGATGACCAACGGCAGCGGCGCGGAAGCGGTGATCGACTTCGTCGCCGAAGGCGACGCCGTGGCCAAGGGCCTGGCGATGACCCGCAACGACGGCTTCTACTACATCGTCGGCTACGGCGGCAAGGTCGACATCCCGACCATCGACATGATCTTCTCCGAGAAGACCATCGTCGGCAATCTGGTCGGCACCTATGCCGAACTGGTCGAACTGATGGCCCTCGCTGATCGCGGGATCGTCAAGTTGGCCACCCGTGAATACAGTCTGGCCGATGCTGACCAGGCGTTGCACGACCTTCATGCCGGCACGATCAAGGGGCGCGCCGTCCTGATTCCCTGAGAGCCACCCCGGCCACATTGACTTCAACGCACCAGACAACCAGGAGACAAGTGTCATGTATGCAATCAAGTACACGTTGCTCGCCACGTCAGTTGCACTGGCGCTCGGCAGCACTATCGCCTCGGCGCAGGACTTCAAGAAATACGGCATCGACAAGGACGTTCCCGGCGCCTGTTCCTACGATTCAATTTCCAAGAAGAAATACCAGGGACGCACGCTGAGCATCATCACCCATGCCGTTCCGGTCATCGGCGAGCCTACCGACCTGCACGCCAAGCAGTTCGAAGAGCTCACCGGCGCCAAGGTCAACGTGGTCCACGTGCCCTTTGGCGAACTGTTCCAGAAGATCATGATCCCGTTCCAGACGGGACAGAGCGCCTATGACGTGCTGTTCTTCGGTTCGTTGTGGATCGGCGATTTTCATAACTACCTCGCGCCGGTTCCGGCCTCCTACCAGAACACGCCCGGCATGAAGGACGTGACCCTCAACTATCGCGGCGTGGCGACCTGGGGCAACCAGATGGTCCAGTACCCGGTCGATGGTGACCGGCACTACCTGAAATATCGCAAGGATGTCTTCGAAAACCCCGAGTACCAGAAGAAGTTCAAGGACAAGACGGGACGCGACCTTTCCGTTCCCAAGACCTGGGAGGAATACGACGAGGTCGCCAACTTCTTCAATAACTGGGACTGGGCTGGCGACGGCAAGCCGCATTTCGGCTCGGCTGAGGTAACCAAGCGCGATGACCTGATGTTCTCGGCGTTCATCAGTCGGGCGGCAGCTTACGCCAAGAACCCGAACGTCCAGGGCGGATTCTTCTTCGACCTGAAGACCATGGAACCGCAGATCAACAACCCGGGCTTCGTCAAGGCGCTCGAGATGTTCGTCAAGGCCAAGCGTTACTTCCCGCCGGGTGGCGACAGCTTCGGCCTGGGCGACGAGATCTTCTCGTTTGGTGGTGGCCAGACGATGATGAGCTACTCGTGGGACGATGCGTTCATCCAGGCGATGGAGTCCAAGAGCGCGATCCGCAACAAGGTCCTGGCCGCGCCATTGCCGGGCAGCAAGGAAGTGTGGAACCGCATCACCAAGAAGTGGGACAAGTTCGCTGAGCCGAGTACCGCGCCCTACATCACCTGGGGCTGGACATCGGCAGTGGCCAAGGCATCGAAGAGCAAGGACATGGCCTTCGACTACCTGTGCTTCTTCAGCAATGAGGCCAACGCCCTGCACGACCTGCAGATCGGCCGCTTCGGTGTGAACCCGTACCGCAATAGCCACTTCGAAGCGAGCTTCTGGACCGACAAACTCGGCTGGGACAAGAACGTAGCGACGCAATATGTCAATACGCTCTCGGGTATGGACAAGAGCAAGAATCGCGTCTTCGACCTTCGTGTCCCGGGTGTCAACCAGTTCATGAGTTCAATGGCGGCCGGCGTATCGGAAGCGATGGCCGGACAGAAGACGGCTCAGCAGGCACTGGACGGCGTGGCCAAGGAATGGAAGCAGATCGTTGATCGCATCGGCAAGGACAAGGTGCGGGCGGCGTATGCCAACGTTGTTGCGCTGGAAGACAACAAGTAGACTGAGCACACCAGGGGGCGGAACACCGGCATGCCAAGTTTGCCCGATCAAGGAGCTGTCTTTTGTCGATAGGCCGAAGCAAGCTGGGCTTCCTTTTGCCGGGGCTGATCGTGCTGGTTGCGATCATCCTGTTCCCCCTCCTGTTCACGATCCGGGTGAGTTTCTCCGGCTGGGACGTATCCCAGCCGGGGCTTGACTGGATAGGGCTGACCAACTACCTGCGGCTCGCAGAGGATATGCGTTTCTGGGAGTCGTTCGGACGGCTGGCGGTAATGGCCGTCGGCTCCGTTGCGCTGCAATACCTGCTGGGCTTCGGCCTCGCACTACTGGTGTGGCGTGACTTCCGCGCCGGCCGCTTCTTCCGGGTGCTGTTCCTGATCCCGATGATGACCACGCCGGTGATCATGGCGGTCATCTGGCGCACCGTATTCCATGAGTCCCTCGGACCGGCCAACGACCTGATGGGCCTGCTCGGCATGGCCCCGCTGCCCTGGCTTTCCCAGGCCGGCCTGGCGATGACCAGCGTCATCATCGTCGAGGTCTGGCAGTGGACGCCATTCATGTTCCTGATGCTGCTCGCCGGCTTGCTGTCGCTGCCACGCGAGCCTTTTCTTGCCGCGGCTATCGACGGCGCCGGACCGATCCGGACGTTCATGCGGGTGACGTTTCCGATGATCGCGCCGATATCGATCGGCGCAATCGTGATCCGGCTAATAGAAGCGTCCAAGATCATGGACACCGTCTACGTGATCACCTCGGGCGGGCCGGGCACCGCGACCGAAACATCGAGCTACTACATCTTCATCCGCGGCCTGCGCGACTTCCAGATCGGCTACGCCGCGTCGCTGTCTTTCACTTACCTGGTCATCATGGCAATCTCGCTAACCATCATTGCCAAAGTGCTCGCGCGCACCTTGCTCGTCAGGGACCGCCCGGCATGAGGACTCTGTACCGCCTCCTCAAGTATGGCGCGATCCTGCTCTGGTCGGCCTTCGTGATCGCCCCGTTCCTGTGGGCGCTGACCACCTCATTCAAGACTGCCAACGGCATCACCTCCGGGCCAACCTATATCCCCTGGCTGCAATACGAGCCCTCGCTCGAGGGCTGGGGGTCGCTGTTTCGCAGCGGAGGCGGCGGCATCCAGATTGGCGGCCCATACCTGTCGAGCCTGATCGTGACCATCAGCGCCAGCCTGATCAGCCTGGTGCTGGGAACGCTCGCCGCCTACGGCCTGTCGCGCTTTACCTACCGCGCGGGGTTCGTGCGCAATGCCGATATCACCTTCTTCTTCATCTCCCAGCGGATCATGCCGCCGGTGGTGCTGGCGATCCCGTTCTTTCTGATGCTGCAGTTTCTGGGGCTGCTGGACACCGAGCTCGGACTCATCATCGTGTACATCGCGCTGCTGATGCCGATTGCGGTCTGGGTCATGGTCGACTTCTTCAACACGGTGCCCCGCGAGCTCGATGAAAGCGCATTGCTCGATGGCTGCAGCCCGTTTGAGGCTTTCTGGCGGATCATCCTGCCCAACTCCAAGGCCGGCCTGGTGGTGGCGGGGCTGTTCTGCCTGATCTTCGGCTGGAATGACTTCTTTTTCGCCTTCACGCTCACCTTTACCCAGACCCAACTGTTGCCGGTGGCGATCGTGGCGCTCAACTCTTCGGTAACGCCCTGGTGGAGTCTCTCGGCGGCGGCATTGGTATCGATCGCGCCGCTGGTGGCTGTCGCGTTTGTCCTTGAGAGTTATCTTTCGCGGGGCAATCTCGCGGGCGCGATCAGGTAAGGGGGGCGGATGTCACTGGTCGCGAACAATATCGGATTGGGTGTCGACGGCGTCGCACACCTTGACGACATCTCCTGCACGCTCGAACGCGGCAAGTTCTACACGGTCGTAGGACCAACGATGGCGGGCAAGACTTCGCTGCTGCACGCGCTCGCCGGCCTCAATGACCCGGACACGGGCACGATCACGCTGGCAGGTGTTGACCTCGCCACAGTTCCCGTCTGGTCGCGCAGCGTTTCGATGGTGTATCAGCAGTTCATCAACTACCCGCACCTCAGCGTCTACGAGAACATCGCCTTCCCGCTGCGCCGTCGGCGCCTGCCCCGGGCCGAGATCGACCAGAGGGTGCTGGCGATCGCCGAGACGGTCGGGCTCGGCAAGCTGCTCGAGCGTCGGCCAGGCGCGCTCTCCGGGGGGCAGCAGCAGCGCGTGGCCATCGCCCGCTCGCTGGTCAAGAGATCCGACCTGCTGCTGCTGGACGAGCCGCTGGTCAACCTCGACTACAAGCTGCGCGAACAGTTGCGCGAGGAGTTTCTCAATATCTTTGCCGGTCAGAGCGAGTCGATCGTGGTCTACACCACGGCCGATCCCAACGAGGCGCTGCTCTTTGACGCCGAGGTTCTGGTGATGCACGAAGGCCGCCTGCTGCAGGTCGGCCCGGCCCAGGAGGTCTATGCCAGCCCTGCGACCACGGCAGTAGCGCAGATTTTCAGTGATCCGCCGATGAATCTCCTGCCAGCGACTCTTGACGAAACCGGACTGCGTCTCGCTGACGATGTACGGCTGCCCCGAGCGCCGCACCTGCATGCGCTGCCCCCGGGGCCATACGTATTGGGGATTCACCCGGGAGACGTTGCTCTGGACCCTGCCGGCCTCACCGCCGAGGTGGAACTGGCCGAGATCAGCGGTTCCGAGACCTTCCTGCACGTGCGCCACGCCGAGATGACTTTCGTCGCCCATCTCTCCCGCGTGCACACCCACGCCGAGGGAGAAAACGTTCAGATCGCGCTCGACCCGGAGCGCACCTTTCTGTTCACGCCCGACGGCAAGCTCGCCGCGGCACCTGCTCCCGCGAGCGGAGGGTAGGCATGGCACGCATCGATCTTGACCATCTCGGTCACAGCTATGACAGTTCGGGGCCGCAGGCCACCTATGCGCTGAAGCCATTCACCCATACCTGGGAGGATGGAGAAACCTACGCCATCCTCGGTCCATCGGGTTGCGGCAAGACCACACTGCTGAATGCGATATCCGGGATCATCAGGCCGAGTGAAGGGCGGGTGCTCTTCGACGGTCGCGATGTCACCGGACTGCCCACGGCCCAGCGCAACATCGCCCAGGTCTTCCAGTTCCCTGTCATCTATCGCACCATGACCGTGTTCGAAAATCTGGCGTTTCCGCTGGTTTGCCGGGGCTTGCCGGACCAAGTGATCAAGGACCGTGTCCGTGAGGTCGCTGAGTTGCTGAACCTCACCAGCTCGCTGCACTTGGCTGCGCTGCGCCTGAGCGCCGACGCCAAGCAGCTGATTTCCCTGGGTCGTGGTTTGGTGCGCAACGACGTCGCCGCGATCTTGCTTGACGAACCGTTGACCGTGATCGATCCGCAACTCAAGTTCGAACTGCGCCGCAAGTTGAAGGAAGTCAATCGGCGCTATGGCCTCACGCTGGTCTACGTGACCCACGACCAGACCGAAGCTATGACGCTCGCCAATAAGGTGGTCGTGATGAACCGGGGGAGTGTCGTCCAGATCGGCACGCCGCAGGAGCTGTTCGAGCGGCCCGAGGATGCCTTCGTCGGATATTTCATCGGTTCGCCGTCGATGAACATGCTCGAGTGCCGGCTGGCAGACGGTGGCGTCGCCGTCGGGGACCTCAGAGTCGCGTTGCCGGGCCTGGATCAATCGGCGGTTCCGGCCGGGGCCAGGCTGGCGCTTGGCGTGCGGCCCGAGTACGTGTCGATCACCGGCCAGGAGAGCGCCGACACCGTGCCGGCCACCCTCGTCGACCTGAAGTCGGTCGGCGCGTTCCGCATCGCCACGCTCACGGTCGCCGGCCAGACCGTCAAGGCCAAGATCAGGGCCGACGCGCCGATCCCGGCCGATCGCATCCTGGCCCAGTTCGAGAGCGGCCGACGGGTGCTCTACGCCAACGATCGTCTGGCTGCCGTAGGCTGACAGCTGCGGCCTGCAAGCGCCTGCCGGCGCCGCCGCGCATTTCGACACACGCCGCGCGACAGCGCCGTAATACAATGCGCAACAGAACTGGGGGAGTCCCGCCAGTCCCGCCGTGAAGCCAGCCATGAGTGCTCAGGCAAGAGCTGCCGGCGAGATTGAACCGTTTATTTCCGTTGCTGCCCGAGATCACGAGATGACCATCGTTCCTCACTTGCGGCCCGCATTCGCCTGCCTGTTTCTGGTGACGCTGCTGGCTGGCTGCGGCGGCAAGGCCGACAAACCCGGCAAGGCTGCCGCCGGCAGCGCAGCGCCAGTCAGCATCACCACGGTCGAGGTGCGCCAGCGCGACCTGGCGGTGCAACTCGAGGCTACCGGCACGGTAGTGCCCGTTGCCAGCGTCGAGGTGCGCTCGCAACTGACCAGCGTGGTCCGCAAAGTCCACATCAAGGAAGGCCAGTTCGTGCGCGCCGGCGAGCTAATGTTCACGCTCGACGTGCGCACCGATGAGGCCAACGTCGCGAAGCTGCGCGCGCAGATGGCGCGCGACGAGGCGGCGCTGGCCGACGCCCGGCGCCAGCTCGCCCGCAGCCGGGACCTGCTGGCCAAGAATTTCGTCAGTCAGGCCGGCGTGGACTCGGCGCAAGCCCAGGTCGATTCGCAGACCGCGCTGGTGGCGGTCGACCGCGCAGCGCTCGACGCCGCGCGCGTCTCCCTGGACTACGGTCGCATCACCGCCCCGAGCGCCGGCAGGGTTGGCGCCGTGCCAATCTTCCCGGGCAGCGCGGTCCAGGCCAACATTACGACCCTGGTCACGATCACCCAGCTCGATCCGATCGATGTCTCTTTCAGCGTGCCCCAACGCTACCTCGGGGACGTAATCAACGCCCTCAAGGGAGCGGGAGCGGTGGTTACCGCCACCCTGCCGGGGGCGACCACCACGCTGACGGGCCGCCTGCAATTCGTCGACAGCTCGGTGGACGCCGGATCGGGAGCCATCAGGGTCAAGGCCCGGTTCGAGAATCGCGACCAGACCCTCTGGCCCGGCGCCTTCGTCAAGGCCGCCCTGACGGTCAGGACTCTGAAGGATGCGCTGATAGTGCCTGAGGCCGCGATCGTGCAGAACGCGCGCGGCACCATTGTCTACACGGTCGAAAATGACAAGGCAGTCTTGCGCAAGATCGAGGTGCTCGCGTCCCAGGCTGGCGAGGCGGCGGTTACCGGCGTCGCGGCGGGAGATCGCGTGGTACTCGACGGCCGCCAGAACCTGCGTCCCGACGCTGCGGTCGTGGAACGCACCGGCAAGCCCGGCGCCAATCCCGATGGTGGTGGCGTGGCCCCGGCCGGCACCAAACCCCGCGCCAAGAAAGCGCCGTGAACCTCTCCGAGATCTTCATCCGCCGTCCGGTGATGACGGTGCTGCTCAACGCCGCCATGGTGGTGGCGGGCGTGATCGGCTATCTCAACATCCCGGTGGCCGCACTGCCGAGCTACGACCGGCCGATCATTACCGTTTATGCCGCGCTGCCGGGAGCCGGGCCCGAAACAATGGCCAGCTCGGTCGCGCTGCCGCTGGAGAAGCAATTCCAGACCATTCCCGGGCTGAGCCTGATCAGTTCGATCAGCACGCTGGGCAGCACCTCGCTGACGCTGGAATTCGACGACGGTCGCGACATCGATAGCGCCTCGCTCGACGTTCAGGCGGGGCTGCTGCGCGTGCAGCGCAGCCTGCCGCAGGACATGACGATTCCGCCGTCTTACCGCAAGGTCAACCCGGCCGATTCCTCGATCCTGCTGATCGCCATGACCTCCCCGGCGCTGTCGATGTCCGACCTGCAGGACTTCGCCGAGCACGTCATCTCTCCGACGCTATCAATGGTCGACGGGGTCGCGGACGTAAACATCTATGGGGCCAAGCGCTTTGCGGTCCGGGTGCGGGTGCGCCCCGATGCCCTCTCGGCGCGCAACATCGGCTTCGATGAACTGTCGGCGGCGCTGCGCGCGGCCAACGTCAACACCCCGATGGGCACGCTCGAGGGCGAGAAGCAGATGCTGACGCTGCAGGCCAACCAGCAGCTGCGCAACGCCGCCGAATTCGCCGAGCTGATCATCAGCAGCCGGGGCGGCAACACCGTTCGGCTCAAGGACGTCGCCGATGTCGAGGACAGCCTGGAGCGCTTCCAGACCCAGGCCAACTTGAACGGCGAGCCCTCGATAACGCTCGCCATCCGGCGCCAGCCCGGGGCCAATACCGTGCGGGTGGTCGACGCGGTGCGCGCGATGCTGCCGGCGCTCAAGGAACAGATGCCGCAGTCGGTGCAACTGACGCCCATCAACGATCGCTCGGTGTCGGTGCGCGATGCCATCCACGACGTGAGCCTGACGCTGATGGGCACGATCGCACTGGTGGTGATGGTGATCTTCCTGTTCCTGCGCCGCTTGGTGGCCACGGTGATTCCGACCCTGTCGCTGCCGGTCTCGCTGGTCGGGGCCGTGGCGCTGCTATGGGGACTGGGCTACAGCCTGGACAACATCTCGCTGCTGGGCCTGACGATCTCGGTCGGGCTGGTGGTGGACGACGCGGTCGTGATGCTCGAGAACATCGTCCGCCACGTCGAGAATGGCGTGCCCCCGTTCAGGGCAGCGCTGCGCGGTTCGCGTGAAGTGGGTTTCACGATCATCTCGATTTCGTCATCGCTGGTGGCGGTGTTCAGCCCGATCTTCTTCATGCCGGGAGTGATCGGACTGCTGTTTCACGAGTTCGCGGTGGCGGTGGGACTTGCGATCCTGGTGTCGGCCTTCGTTTCGCTGACCCTGGTGCCGATGATGGCGGCGCGCTTTCTCACTGACGAGGCGCACAAGAAGCGGCCGGGCCTGCTGGTGCGAACGTTCGAGCGGATCTTCAACTCGGTGCTGGCCGTTTACACCCGCACGCTCGATTTCGCATTGGCGCACCGCAAGAGCGTGCTGCTGATCGGGCTGCTGACGTTCGTTGCCACCGCCTGGCTGTTCGTCACGATACCCAAGGGTTTCTTTCCCGAGGAAGACATCGGGCAGATCATCGCCAGCACCGAGGCCGCCGAGGACGTTTCCTTCACCGAGATGGTGCGGCTGCAGGACCAGGCGGCGACGATCGTGCGCGCCGATCCGAACGTCGCCGCGGTCAGCTCGTTCAATGGCGGCTTCGGGGCGCACAACACCGGCCGCATGTTCATCACTCTCAAGGACCAGGGTGAACGCCAGCCCATGAAGCAGGTGGTCGAGGGGCTGCGCCGCGACCTGCGCAAGGTCGCCGGGATCAACGTCTTCATGCGCCCGATCCAGAACCTGCAGCTCGGCGGGCGCTCGAGCAAGGCCCAGTACCAGTACATCCTGCGCAGCGTGCGCGCCGATGAGATCAACGACTGGGCCAACAAGCTCCAGGAGAAGCTGCGCGCCGACCCGATCTTCCGCGACGTCACCAGCGATTCGCAATTGCGCGGCTTGGAAGCGCGGCTGAACATCGACCGCGAGCGCGCCAATACGCTGGGGGTTTCGATCGACACGATCCGCTCGGCGCTCTACAGCGCGTTTGGCGAGCGCCAGGTCTCGACCATCTACCTGCCGACCGACAGCTATCAGGTGATCATGGAAGTCGCGCCCGAGGCCAAGCGCGACGAAAGCGCATTCAACGACATCAAGGTACGCTCATCGACCGGGGCACTGGTGCCGCTTTCGAGCTTCACCACGGTCTCGCGCGGGGTCGGCCCGTCGGCGATCAACCACGTCGGCCAGCTCCAGGCGGTGACCGTATCCTTCAACCTTGCCCCCGGGGCGGCGCTCGGCGACGCCACCGCGAAGATCGACGAGGCGCGCGCGGCACTGCAGATGCCCTCGTCGATCATCACCAGCTACGGCGGCGACGCGGCCGTCTTCCAGAGCTCCCAGGGCAGCCAGGCAGTTCTGATCATCGGTGCCCTGCTGGTGATCTACGTGCTGCTGGGCGTGCTCTACGAGAGCTTCATTCACCCGCTGACGATCCTGGCCGGCCTGCCGTCGGCCGCGGTCGGCGCGCTGGCCACGCTGATGATCTTCGGCCAGGACCTGACGTTGATCGCGACCGTGGGCATCCTGCTGCTGATCGGCATCGTCAAGAAGAACGCGATCATGATGATCGACTTCGCGCTCGACGCTCAGCGCGCTCAGGGCATGGCTCCAACGGAGGCAATCCGCAGCGCCTGCCTGCTGCGTTTCCGGCCGATCATGATCACCACCCTGGCGGCCATGATGGGGGCGTTGCCCATCGCGCTGGGCATCGGTGCCGGCGCAGAGTTGCGCCAGCCGCTGGGTCTGGCGGTGGTGGGCGGACTGGTGTTCTCGCAGGCCGTCACGCTCTACCTGACACCAGTGCTCTATCTCGCCCTGGACCGTTTCAGCGGCAGTGGGCCGATCACAATCCCCGAGGACGGTACATTGTCCTGAGCGCGCCAGTGGTGCTGGAAGGCTTGTCGATATGACTTCGATCGTTCTGATGGGTGTTGCTGGTTGTGGCAAATCGACCCTCGGGGTCGATCTTGCCCGCATCCTCGAGTGCCCGCTGATCGAGGGCGACGAGTTCCACCCCAGCGCCAACGTGGCGAAGATGCGCTCGGGAATCCCGCTCGACGACGTCGACCGGCACGGCTGGCTCGCGGCGCTGGGCACGGAACTGCGGCGGTACCCCGATGGTGCGCTGCTGGCCTGTTCGGCGCTCAAGAAAGCCTATCGCGACCAGCTCCGGGAAGCGGCGCCGGGACTGCTCTTCGTCTATCTCGAACTAAGCCCGGAAGAAGCGCGCCGGCGCCTGGAGATCCGCGCCGAAAGGCATTTCTTCCAGGCCAACCTGGTCACCAGCCAGTTCGAGGCCCTGGAACCGCCGCTGGCCGAACCCGGCATTCTGGCGCTGGATGCGACGCTGCCCCTGGCCGAACTCACGCAACGCGTGCTCGAGTGGCTCGCTACACCAGCGTAAGGAGCCCCGACCACCGCCTCCGTGTGGCAGACTTCAGCGCTGAGTGTCGAGGGGAACAAACATGCACCGCTGGATCGCTGCTGCGCTGACCGCTGGGCTGTGCCTGAGTGCTGCGGCGGGGCAGGGATACCGTCGCCGAGCGCTGGAACCTCGCTGACGTGTACGCGTCGCCGCAAGCCTGGCAGGCCGACGCCGACAAACTCGACGGGCAGCTCACCGAATTTGCTCGCTGCCAAGGTCACCTCGGGGAGAGTGCGGCGCGGCTGCGAGCGTGCCTGGACCTGCGCGCCGACCTTGCCAAACGCTTCCTGCGCTTGCGCCTGTTCTCTGATCAGCAGCTGGCCCAGGACGTCGGCGCAGCGGCCAGTCTGGCGCTCAGTCAGAAGGCCGAACTGCTGGGCAACCAGGTCCAGCTGGCCACGGCGTTCGTCGATCCCGAGATGCTTGGCATCGGCTCGGAGCGGATCAAGACCTTCATGGCCGAGGACCCCGGGCTACGCATCCACGCGTTTCCGATCGAGCGGATCCTGCGCCGGGCGCCGCATACGCTCGACGGCACCGGCGAAGAGCTGGTGGCGCAATTCGGCAACATGAGGAACGCTGGTGGATCGGTTTACGGCGTCCTCTCGAACGCCGACATGCCTTGGCCGAAGTTGAAGCTCGCCTCAGGCGAAGAGATCGTGCTGGATCAGTCCGCCTACACCAAGGCGCGCGAGGCGGCCAATCGCGACGATCGCAAGCGGGTGATGGACACCTTCTTTGGCACTTTCAAGAGCTTCGAGCGTTCGCTCGGCGTGATGTTGTATTCACAACTCAAGCAGGATGCGGTCTACAGCAAGGTGCGCAAATACCCCGATTCGATCACCCGCATTCTCGACGGGAATCGCATTCCGGTGGCGGTGGTCGACACGCTGATCGCGCAGACCGCGGACAACCTGCCCACCCTGTGGCGTTACTTCCGGCTGCGCGCCAAGATGCTGGGCGTGCAGCACATGGCCTATTACGACATCTATCCGCCATTGGTGAAAGGCGACTACCAGTTTCCGATCGCCCAGGGTCGGGAGTTGGTGATCGAGGCCGTGGCGCCATTGGGCAAGGACTATGTGAAGGCGCTGACCACCGGCCTGGACAGTCGCTGGATGGACACCTATCCGCGACCGCGCAAGCAGTCCGGGGCGCACATGGCGGGCTACGCCTACGACGTGCACCCCTACGTGCTGATGAATTACAACGACGACTACGAGTCGGTCACCACGCTCGCCCACGAGTGGGGCCACGCGCTGCACTCCTACCTGGCCAATCGCGCCCAGCCTTTCGTGACCGCTAATTACGCGACCTTCGTCGCCGAAATAGCCTCGACCTTCAACGAGGCCTTGCTGCTGGACCGCATGCTCAAGGCCGCCAGGAGCGACGACGAGCGGGTGTTCTACCTGGGCCACGCGCTCGAGAACCTGCGCGGAACGTTCTTTCGCCAAGCCATGTTTGCCGAGTTCGAGCGCAAGATCCACACCGCGGTCGATGCCGGCGAATCGCTCACCGGCGAGCAGCTGTCAAAGGACTACTGTGGGTTGCTCAAACGCTACCATGGGGTGGCCGAAGGAGTGATGAGCATCGACGAGAACTACTGCGTCGAATGGGCCTACATCCCGCACTTCTACAGTTCGTTCTACGTCTATCAGTACGCCACCGCCATTGCAGCCAGTTCGCTGTTTGCCGATCGGGTGGTCAGGGGCGAGCCGGGCGCGCTGGATCGCTACCTCGAACTGCTGCGCGCCGGCGGCTCCAACGACCCGTACGAACTCGTCAAAACTGCCGGCGTCGACCTCGCCAGCCCCGCGCCGTACCAGTCGCTGGTGGCGCGGATGAATCGGATCATGGACGAGATCGAGGCGATTCTGGCCAAGAAAGGTTGAGTAAGGGAAACGCCACGAAAACGCAGTAAGCGGGCCGTTGGCATTGCGATACTCAGTACTTCACCTTGATCTTGTCCATCGCTTCCTTGGTGATGGCTGGTACATCGCCTTTGGCGTTCCAGCGATTCAAGTTCCAGGCACCCTCCCCGACCCACGCCTTGAAGAGAGCCAGATTCTTCTGGCGCTCTTCCTCGGAGGAACCCAGGCGCTTGTACATGTTGCCCGCCTTGCCACCAGCGTTTTTCCCATCGTCAAGCCTGCGCATCAGGGCGCCAGTGTCGGGCCAGCCAACGAAGAAAATCAGATCCGCATAGGTGTCCATTCTCGGCCCCTGGAGATCGGCCTCGAATTTCGCCTTGTTCTCGCTGAAGTCACCGAGATAGGGCGACTCAGCCCCATGACAGGTACCGCATTTCGCCTTGACCAGCGGCGCGATATCTTTTCGGTAGGTCACATCGGCGGCGAAACCGGGAATCGAAATACCGAGCGCAACACCAGCCGCAATCACAGTCTTCAACATGACTCGTCTCCTCTCTTGTTATGAAATCGAAACATACAACCGATCCCGCCATAGGGGACTTTCGCTTCCCCGTTCCTCTTGAATCAGATGCCCCGTTCCTTGAACACCTCGCGCGCCACCCGAAAGCTGTCGATCGCCGCCGGCACCCCGCAGTAAATGGCCGTTTGCAGGAAGACCTCCGAAATCTCGGTCTTGCTCAGGCCGTTGTTCAGTGCACCGACCACGTGCAGCTTGATCTCGTGCGGGCGGTTCAGCGCGGTGAGCATCGCCAGGTTGATGATGCTGCGCGTACGCCGGTCCAGCCCCGGCCGATTCCAGATCTCGTGCCAGCAATATTCGGTGACGAGTTCCTGCATGGGGCGATTGAAATCGTCGGCACTGGCGATCGACTTGTCGACATGCTCGGCACCGAGTACCTCGCGGCGCGTGGCAAGGCCCTTATTGAAACGTTCCTGATCCATGAATACGGTCTCCGGCAAATGGGTTGTGATCGAAATGCTTGCTGCAGACGCAGCGTATCATCGCCTGGCGTACCCGATCGACCTGTGGAGCCCGAGGCATGAATTTCGCCGGCGTTTACCCTTATCTGGTCTCTCCCATCGCCAGCGACGGCAGCGTCGACGCTCCGGTTCTGACACGCCTGTGTGACGATCTGATCGCCGCGGGCGTCCACGGCCTGGTGCCGCTGGGTTCGACCGGCGAGTTTGCCTACCTGTCATGGCCGCAACGCCGCCGGGTGGTCGAGGTGGTAATCGCCGCGGCGCGCGGCCGGGTGCCGGTTATCGCCGGGGTCGCGGCCACCACCACCGCGGAGGCGGTGCGCCAGGCACAGGAACTGGCGCAGCTGGGCTGCGACGGCATTCTGGCGATTCTCGAAGCCTATTTCCCGCTCGACGACGACGCGATCCATTCCTATTTCAGCGCCATCGCCGCGGCCACGCCGTTGCCGGTGGTGCTCTATACCAACCCCAATTTCCAGCGTGCCGATCTCTCGCTGCCGGTGATCGACCGGCTCAGCCGGATCGGCAACATCCGCGCCATCAAGGACGCATCGAACAATACCGGGCGGCTGCTCTCGATCATCAACCTGGTGGAGGGCCGGATCCAGGTCTGCGCCGCCTCGGCCCACATCCCGGCCTGCGTGATGCTGATCGGCGGGGTCGGCTGGATGGCCGGACCGGCTTGCCTGGTGCCGCGCCAGAGCGTGACGCTCTATGAGCACTGCCGCGCCGGCCGCTGGGACGAAGCGATGGCCCTGCAAGCCCGGCTCTGGGCGCTGAACCAGGCCTTCGCGCGCCACAACCTGGCGGCCTGCATCAAAGGTGGACTTATCATGCAGGGCTACCCGGTCGGCGAACCGCTGCCGCCGCAGGCACCTTTGTCCGCGCCGGGACAACTCGAGGTGCGCCAGGCGCTTGAAGCGGTTGGCGCGCTGTAGCGCCGCACCAATTTTCTCCACGAGGCAAGGGATGACCCGCCACATTCTCGACGAAGACCACATCCACCCGGCAATTCGTGAGCGCATCGCCAACCTCAACCGCGACATCGTCGAGGAAGTGCAGCAGGCGCTGGCCGCCCACAAGGTGGTAGTCGTGGGGATGAGGCAAAACCCCGTGGTCAAGAAGGCGCGCCAGGCGCTCGAAGCGCAGGGCATCGCCTTCCACTACCTGGAGTACGGCAGCTACCTCAACACCTGGCGCCGGCGCAATGCGCTCAAGATGTGGACCGGCTGGCCGACCTTGCCGATGGTGTTCGTCAAGGGTGTGCTGGTCGGTGGCGCGGCCGAACTCAATGCCCTGCTCGCCAGCGGCGATCTGATCCACATGATGCAGTCATGACGCGTCGCTGCATGACAACGACTAGAGGTCTAGACTAGCGGGCTTAGCCGAGCCAGGGACAACGTTGTGCTTCACATCGATTGGATGCTGTTGATCGTTGGCGGCTGGCTCGCACTGGGCCTTGCCGGCATCGCGGCGCCGCACAACACGCCGTTCGTAGCCCGCGTCCTTTTCCCCCTGGGCGCGGCGCTTGCTGGCCTGCTGGCGCTCTTCGCCGGCTTCGCGCTGTTCGACACCCCCGAGACCGCGGTGCTGGCGGTGGGCCTGCCAAACTTGCCGTTTCATCTGCGCCTCGACGCGCTCTCGGCCTTCTTCCTGCTGCTGATCGGCGCTGCCAGCGCCGGCATCTCGATCTTCGCCGCCGGCTATTTCCGCCAGGGTGAAGGCACCCCGCCGGGCCTGCTGTGCCTCGAGTACCACCTGTTCCTGGCCAGCATGGCCATGGTTGTGCTGGCCGACGACGCCTACGCGTTCATGGTGATGTGGGAGACGATGGCGCTGTCCTCGTTCTTCCTGGTCATCGCCAACCACCGCGCGGCCAGCATCCGCCAGGCCGGCTTCCTCTACCTGCTGGTGGCGCACATCGGCGCCATCGGGATCCTGTTGTCGTTTGCGATCCTGCGCGCCAACACCGGCGACTACACCTTCGCCAACATGCGCGGCCATTCGCTCGAGCCGTTCTGGGCCTCGGCGGCGTTCCTGCTGGCGGTGTTCGGCTTTGGCGCCAAGGCCGGGATCGTGCCGCTGCACGTCTGGCTTCCCGAAGCCCATCCTGCGGCGCCCTCGCCGGTGTCGGCGCTGATGAGCGGCGTGATGTTGAAGACCGCGATCTACGGCATCCTGCGGGTGAGCTTCGACCTGCTCTCGCAACAGATCTGGTGGTGGGGCGCGGTGCTGCTCGCCGTGGGGCTGATAACGGCGCTCTTCGGGGTGGTCTACAGCGCGGTTCAGACCGACATGAAACGGCTGCTGGCGTACTCGTCAATCGAGAACATCGGGCTGATCTGCGTCGGGATCGGACTCGGCCTGCTGTTCAAGTCGTACGCGATGGGGGGGCTGGCGGCGCTCGCGCTCACCGCGGCTCTCTACCACGCCATCAGCCATGCCTTCTTCAAGAGTCTGCTGTTCCTGGGCACCGGTTCGGTGCTGCACGCCACCGGCGAGCGCAGCCTGGGCAAGCTGGGCGGCCTGTTGCGGCGGATGCCCTGGGTGGGCTGGCTGATGCTGATCGGCATGCTGGCCAGCTCCGGCCTGCCGCCGTTTTCCGGTTTCGTGGCCGAATGGCTGCTGCTGCAAAGTTTCCTGTTCACCACCGGACTGCCCAATTCCTTCCTCAACATGCTGGTGCCGGTGGTGGCAGCGGCGATCGCACTGGTCGCCGCGCTGGCCGCCTACGCGATGGTGAAGTTCTACGGCATCATTTTCCTGGGCCAGCACCGCGAACCCCATCTCGAGCAGGCCCACGACGCCTCGCTACTGGAACGCAGCGGGCTGATCTGGCTGGGCGCTGGCTGCGTGCTGATGGGCCTGATGCCGGTGCCGGTGATCGAGGCCATCGACCGGGTCACCCAAGTGCTGGTCAAAACCGGCATCGCCACCACGGTGCGCGCGCACGGCTGGCTGGTGCTGGCCCCCACCGACGTGGCCCGGGCCAGCTACGCGCCGCTCTTGTTCCTGCTGCTGGTGCTCGGTTGCACGCTGCTGGCGTCGCTGATCGTGCGCCGGCTCTATCACGGCGGGATCCGCCGGGCACCGCCATGGGATTGCGGATTCCCGGGGCAGACGGCACGCATGCAGGACACCTCGGAAGGCTTCGGCCAGCCGATCCGGCAGATGTTCGAGCCGGTATTCAGGATGAGTCGCCAGCTGCCCTCGGCGGCCGACGACCACCCGGTCTACAAGGTGACGATCGATGATCACTTCTGGCACTGGCTCTACCTGCCGATCGCCACGGCGAGCCACTTCGTCGCCAGCCTGGTCGGCCGGCTGCAGCACGGTCGGATCGCGATCTACCTGCTCTACAGCTTCGTCACCCTGATCCTGCTCCTGATGGTGGTGATGTAATGGTCACGTTCGCCGGGGTCTTCTCGCAACTGCTCGAGTTGGCGTGCGCGCTCGCGTTCGCACCGTTGCTGCTGGGCTGGGTCAACCAGTGGCGGGCCTGGCTGCAGAATCGCACCGGACCGGGCGTGCTCCAGCCCTATCGGGTGCTGCACAAGCTGTTCCAGAAGGAATCGGTGATCGCCTACCCGGCTACCAAGCTGTTCCGGGGCGCGCCCTACATCGTGTTTGGCTGCATGGCGCTGGTGAGCGCGATCGTCCCCAGCCTCTCGACCGATCTGGCGCTGGCCTCGGCCGCGGACGCCATCGCGCTGGTTGGGCTGTTCGCGCTGGCGCGGGTGTTCATTTCGCTGGCGGCGATGGATATCGGCACTGCGTTCGGCACGCTCGGCGCGCGCCGCGAGATGATGGTCGGCTTCCTGGCTGAACCGGCGCTGCTGATGGTGCTGTTCTCGGCCTCGCTGATCTCGCAATCGACTTCGCTGGCCACCATCGTCGGCCACATCGCCAACCAGCCCTTCGCGATCCACCCCAGCCTGGCGATCGCCGGGATTGCCTTCACCTTCGTGTCGCTGGCCGAGAACGCCCGGATCCCGGTCGACAATCCGGCCACGCACCTCGAACTGACCATGATCCATGAGGCCCTGATCCTGGAATATTCCGGGCGGCACCTGGCGCTGATGGAGTGGGCCGCGGCGCTCAAGCTCTACGCCTACTCCTGCATCGGCCTGGCGATCTTCTTCCCCTGGGGCGTGGCCTCCAGCGGCCGGGCGATCGACGTGGTGCTGGCGATTCCGGCGCTGGCGCTCAAGCTGGTACTGGGCGGCATCGGGCTGGCGGTGATCGAAACCATCAATGCCAAGATGCGGCTGTTCCGGATCCCGGAGTTTCTCGCGACTGCCTTCCTGCTGGCGGTGATCGCACTGCTCACCCACATCCTGCTGGGCAGTTGAGATGAACGACCTGCTGTCCCAAAGCATCAATTTCTTCGCCTCAATGCTGCTGGTGCTGGCCTTCGCGATGATCGCCCAGCGCCGGGTACTGACGCTGATTCGCCTCTTCACGCTCCAGGGTGCGGCACTGGTGGCGGCAACCGCGGTGGTCGCGCACCTGACCGGCGAACACGAGATGTATTACTCGGCGGCGATCACCTTCGTCGTCAAGGTCGTGGTCATCCCGATCATCCTGACCCGGCTCATCAACCGCCTGAACGTGCGCTGGGACGTGGAAACGCTGTTCAACATTCCCACCACGATGCTGATCGGCATCCTGCTGGTGATCTTCGCCTTCAACCTGGCCGCTCCGGTTGCGAGCCTGTCGAAGTCGCTCGCGCGCGGCACGCTGGGAATCGCCATGGCCTGCGTGCTGCTCTCATTCCTGATGATGATCGTGCGCTCCAAGGCCGTGCCGCAGGTGATCGGCTTCCTGTCGATGGAAAACGGCCTGTTCTTCGCCGCCACCGCGGCCACCGGCGGCATGCCGATGGTCGTCGAGCTGGGCATCGCCTTCGACGTGCTGGTCGGGATCCTGATTCTCGGCGTGTTCATGTTCCAGATTCGCGAGCAGTTCGAGAGCCTGGACATCCGCCACCTCGAGAACCTCAAGGAAAAGTGAGCATGGAGACCCTCCTGATGCTGGTGCTGGCCATGCCGATAGCGGGCGGGGTCACGCTGGGTCTGGTCGGCCACCTGCCGCGGGCGCGCGACGTCAACGCGGTGTTCAGCCTGGGCACGCTGCTCGCCGCCATCGCGCTGACCAGCATGGTGATCGAGAACGGCCCGTTCCTGGCGGTTGGCCAATGGTTCTTCGTCGACCCGCTCAACGTCTTCCTGGTGACGCTCACCGCTTTCGTGGGCTTCACCACGTCGCTCTTCTCGCGGCCCTACATGCAGGTCGAGGTCGACCGGGGCAAGATGACTCCACGGCGCATGCGGCTCTACCACAGCATGTATCAGTTCTTCAACGGCATGATGCTGCTGGCGCTCACCACCAACAACCTGGGCATCATGTGGGTCGCGATGGAAGCCGCCACGCTCACCACCGTGCTGCTGGTCTCGGTATACCGCACCGCCGCCAGCCTGGAGGCGGCCTGGAAGTACTTCATCCTCTGCGGCGTGGGCATCGCGCAGGCGCTCTTTGGCACGATCGTGGTCTATCTCGCGGCCGAAAACGCCATCGGCCCCGCCGATGCCCTGACCTGGACCAAGCTGGCCGAGGCCCGCAACCTGCTCGACCCCAACATCCTGGCGATTGCCTTTGCCTTCCTGCTGCTGGGCTACGGCACCAAGGTCGGCCTGGTGCCGGTGCACAACTGGCTTCCCGACGCCCACGCCGAGGGGCCGACGCCAATTTCGGCGGTGCTCTCCGGCTTGCTGCTCAACGTCGCGCTCTATGCGGTGCTGCGCTGCAAGGTGCTCGCCGACGGCGCGATGCAAAACGGCCTGCCCGGCCGGATGATGGTGGGCCTGGGACTGCTTAGCGTGCTGGTCGCGGCGTTCTTCCGGTTCCGCTAGAAAGACGCCAAGCGCATGTTCGCCTACTCGTCGATCGAGCACATGGGCCTGATGACCTTCGCCTTTGGCATTGGCGGCACGATCGCCAACTTCGCCGGCCTGCTCCACATGACGGTCCACGCGCTGGTCAAGTCGGGGATCTTCTTCGCCGTTGGCCACGCCGCGCAGAAGGCCGGGACCCAGACCATGGCCGACATTCGCGGCCTGGTGACGACCAGCCCGACCGTCGGCTGGGGACTGATGCTCGGTTCGCTGGCGATCCTCGGGATGCCGCCGTTCGGCGTCTTCGCCAGCGAGTTCCTGATCCTCACCTCGGCGATGGAGTCAGCCCCCTGGACCACCCCCTTCCTGTTGCTGGGCCTGGGAGTAGCCTTTGCGGCGATCTTCAGCCGGGTCCTGCCGATGGTCTTCGGCGAGCCTTCGTCGAGCCGGCTGCCGCACCCGCCGGCACTGGTCCCGGTGTTCATTCACCTCGGCCTGGGATTGATGCTCGGGCTCTACATTCCGCCCTACCTCAACGGCTGGTACGAAGCGGCCGCGCGGATGATCGGAGGCTGAGCGATGCGGATTCCCGGGCTCGATATCGAATTCCAGCGGCTCGACGCGCCGCTGCCGATCCATTTCGCGCGCGTGGCGCCCCCGGACTGGTCGGCGCTGGCGCACGCGCTGGCCGCCAACCAGGGCCAGATCGTGAGCCTGTGGGGCAGCGACCATGGCGCCGGGGGCAAGACGGTCAGCGCGGCCTACCAGAGCGCCGAGGGCCTGGTGGTCGCCGAACTCGCGCTCGAGCCCGCTGCCCGTTACCCCGATATCGCCAGCCACTTCCCGGCGGCGATCAGGATGCAGCGCGCTGCCCGTGACCTGGTCGGCGTTGCCGCCGAGGGCGCGACCGATCAGCGCCCATGGCTGCGCCACGGTGCCTGGCCAGCCGATTACCTACCGCTCGCGGCCGAAAACACCGGTGCCGAGAACTTTACCCAGGAGAGCGAGGACTACGACTTCGTGCGGGTCCAGGGTGATGGCGTGCACGAGATTCCAGTCGGTCCGGTGCACGCCGGGATCATCGAACCGGGGCATTTCCGCTTTTCGGTGGTCGGCGAGAAAGTGCTCCGGCTCGAGGAGCGCCTGGGCTACACCCACAAGGGGATCGAGCGCCGCTTCGCGGGACTAGATATCGCCACCGGCGCGCGGCTGGCCGGCCGGGTCAGCGGCGACAGCACGGTGGCCTATGCCTGGGGCTATGCGATGGCCGCCGAGTCGCTGGCCGGGGTCCGGATCCCCGATCGGGCGATCTGGCTGCGCGCGCTGCTGCTCGAGCGTGAGCGCATCGCCAATCATCTCGGCGATCTCGGTGCGCTCGGCAACGATGCGGCGTTCGGCTTCGCGCTGACCCAGTTCTCACTGCTGCGCGAGGAGTGGCAGCGCAACAGCCAGGCCGCTTTCGGGCATCGCCTGCTGATGGATCAGGTCGTTCCCGGCGGCGTCGCGCGTGATCTCGACGAGCCGGCGATCGCGGCCCAGCTCGAGCAGATCCGCAGCTTGCGCGAGATGATCGCCCGGCTGCGGCGAATCTTCGACGAGCACGCCGGCATGCAGGATCGCTTCGTCACCACCGGCCGCGTCGACCAGGAGCTCGCCCTGCGGCTCGGGCTGACCGGCTTCGCGCTGCGCGCCAGCGGCATTGCCCGCGACCTGCGCAGCGATTTCCCGTTCGCCCCCTACCCGCAGGTCGACTTCAAGTGCATGACCCGCACCAATGGCGACGTCGGGGCTCGCGTCAACCAGCGCTTCGACGAGATTTCGGAGTCGCTGCGCCTGCTGTTGCGGCTGCTGCGCGGCCTGCCGCCGGGAGCCATTGCAGCGCCGCTGGCGGCCACCGGCCCCGGCCGCGGCTTCGGGTGGGTCGAGGGCTGGCGCGGTCCGGTCATGGTGGCGCTCGAAACCGGCGGCGAGGGCTCGATCACCCGCTGCCATTGCCACGACCCATCGTGGCAGAACTGGCCGGTGCTCGAACACGCGATCATCGGCAACATCGTGGCCGACTTTCCGCTGATCAACAAATCGTTCAACCTCAGCTATTCAGGGCAGGATCTGTGATGTGGCAGGTGCTCAAACACATCGCGCGCACCGGCTTCCCGACCGAATCGGCGCCTGAGCCCGCGACCGAATGGCGCACCGCCGAGGCACAGGAAATCCAGCAGCGCATCCTGCAGGTGCTGGGGCGTGCCCTGGCCATCAGGCAGGTCGATGCCGGTTCGTGCAACGGTTGCGAGCTGGAAATCAATGCGCTCAGCAATCCACGCTACAACATCGAGGGGCTGGGCATCCGCTTCGTGGCCAGTCCGCGCCACGCCGACATGCTGCTGGTGACCGGACCGGTGAGCCGCCACATGGAAGTGGCGCTGCGCCGGACCTACGATGCCACCCCTGCGCCCAAGCTGGTGGTCGCGGTCGGGGACTGTGGCTGCAACGGCGGGGTCTTCGGCACCAGCTACGCCTCGCTGGGCGCGGTGGCCAATGTGCTGCCGGTGGACGTCGCGATTCCCGGATGTCCGCCGACGCCGGTCGACCTGATGCGCGGCATCCTGGCCGCGCTCCAGATGAAGACGCCCGAACCGGGAAGTTGAACTGGCTGGCCTGCTGGCCCGGGGCTCGCGGTCAGACCGCAAGCCCCGTGCCGGCTAGAAGCTGTAGCGCAGCGACGCCCGCAGGACGTGGACCCGGTAGTTCGGGGCGGTTTCGCCCAGGGTCAACACGTTCTCGATGGTGCCGGGCAAGACGCCGTCCAGCAGCCAGCTCTTGCTGGTGTAGCGCTGGTAGCCGTAATCGCCCCGCAGCGTGACGTTGTCCTTCAGGCGATAGACCGCGTAGAAGCGCAGGCTGTCGAGATTGGCGGTCAGCGTCGGGAAAGAAGGTGCACTGATGCCGGTGAATACCGCAACGTCACCCTTGGAGCGTGAGAAGCTGAGGTCGGCGCCGACGTTGAACTTGTCCTCGATCACCACGTGCTTGACGCCGACGCCGATGAAATCAACGGTGTCGCGGTTGTTGGCGGTCCAGTCGGGAGTCGAGAACGACGAACTGCCGGCCTGGGTCGAGCGGATCTGCTGGCGGTTGACGAAGAAGGTGAACCGGGTCTCGTCGGACATCGCCCACGAGGCATCGCCGCTCAAGGTCAGTTCGCGCCCGTCGGTAAGCCCGATGGTCGAATCCTGGTAGTCGTCACGCGCTGCGTCCAGCCCCAGGCCAAAGTGCAGTTCGTCGCTCACCGCGACGTCCGCGCGCAGCCCCAGCGTGTCACGCTGGCGATTGGCGAGGTTGTACTTGCGCATCAGGGGGTTCTCCGGCGGAATCACTTCCGCCAGCGCCTGGTAACCGCTGTTGCGCCGTTCGCCATGGGCGGCCTTGACACTCAGTTCGACGTCTTCGATCGCGCCCCTGCTGCTCAGTCGCGCCCAAACGGTCTGGTCACGGGTCCGGTCGACTTCCTGGTAGGTACGCCTGGTCGTGTCATGGTCGTAACCGGCCGCAGCCCCGGTGTCTTCGTCGATGCGATAGTCGGCGCGCAGCTTGAACTTGTCCGAGGTGAAGCTGAAGGGCGTGTTGCTGCGCGGGACACCAGTGAACACGTCGGTGATCAGCGACGGATAGAGCAGGCTCGCCGTCTGGTTGTCACGATCGTTGTGGGTATAGGCAGCGTTGACGCGCAGATCGTCGTTGACCTGGGTGTTCATGCGCAACGACGCATTGACGGTGGCGACACGGCCGTCGAGTGACGCGGCCGGCAGGCTATCCAACGCCAGGGCGGCGTTGGTGGTCTGCGCCTGGTAAGCCTGGTTCTGCGTCATCCGGCCGACTGCCAGGTCGGCGTTCAGGCGCGTCCTGGCGCTATAGCGATAGCCGACCGCGGCCGAGAGCTGATGGAACTGGCTGTCAGGTGGCAGCCCCAGGCTGCCGGAGTCAGCCCCCGCGATCACCGGGGTGAACGGGTTCGCCCAGGTCAGCGAAGGATTGCCGTTGCGGAACTGGGAGCCGTAGTAACCGAACCTGAGCTGCCAGCGACTGCCGGCATAGGAGGCGAAGGCATCGACCTGATCGGTGGTGTAATCGATCGGCTCGAGGAACTGCGCCGACTGCACGAATAACGAGCCGGCGCCGCGCTTGGTCCCGTCCTTGGTCTCGTGGCGTACGTTGACCGAATATTCCCATTGCGGCGATGCCAGCAGCAAGGCGCCGACGTCAAGCCGCTTGCGTTCGGTGCCGATGGTCACCGGCACCAGCGTCGTGCCCAGCGGCATCAGCGCGGTGTCCGCCGCCGGATAGCCGGCCGGCAAGGTCAGGACTCCGGTGCCCGAACCAAGAAACGGGGTGCTCGCGCTGTCGGACGAGAGCGCCGGCAGCTGGTTATAGCGCAGCCACATCCGGTAACTGCGGGCGTTGCCGGCTTCGATCGCCAGCGAACGGGTGTCGATTCCGAGGTCGGCGGCCTTGAGGTTCCAGTAGGCGCCATTCTCGCCGTCACTGCGCACGTTCGCGCCGCCGATCAGGAACCCGCCCTTGTCGCCCAGGCCATTGAACTGGCCGAACTTCGCGGACGAGTCCGACACAACGCCCACGCCGACATCGACCGAACCGGTGCGCCCCTCAAGGAACTCGCAGGATTCGCACTTCCACTCGGAGGTATCGACCGCAGGGCCTGCCGCAGCCACGACAGTTGGCAGGGCAGCAATCAGGCTGATCAACAATAGCGGTTTCGAGGTCTTCATGTTCCGGTCCCGTTCTGACTTTGCTTCTTCACTCGTTCATGCTCGGAATTGCCGCCAACCAGCGCCGTGCCAATGCACGGCGCAACCGCGACAGGCTAGCGCATCAGTTTCGCGCCCGCTGGGTGATTCGACCCGTGGATCCGGCTGTGGCAGTTGATGCAGCCGCCCGCCAGCAGGAAGCCCTGGCCCCCGGCAGTACCGCCCGGCAGCGCTGCACCGGTGTGGGCAATCGCCGGATGACCAGCTGCGGCGTGGCACTGCTGGCACAACAGCGGCGAATTCTTCTTGAGCAGCGCCGGATTGGTCGAGCCGTGGGGCGAGTGGCAGTTGGTGCAGTCCTCGGCCACTGGCTGGTGTTCCCACAGGAACGGGCCGCGCTTCTCGGCGTGGCAGGTGTAGCAGACCTGGTTGACCGTCGGCTTGACCAGCAACTTCTCCACGTTCGAGCCGTGGACGTTGTGACAATCACTGCAGACGACCTTGCCGGCCAGAATCGGATGCGACCAGGGCTTGCGGATCTCCGCCATCTGCTTCTTGTGGCACTTGCCGCAAACGTCCACCTGGGTCGCGGCCGAAAGCACCGGGTCATTGCCGGAATGGACGCTGTGACAGGTCGCGCACGCCAGTTGGTTGACTTCGTGGGTGCTGCCCTGCCAGGCGATCCGCGCCTTGTTCTCATGACACGTGAGGCAGGGTGCGTTCAGCTCTGCGGGAGCACGGGTGGCCGGCGGGTTGAAGGCGATGATCTTGTCGCGCTTGCCCTTCTTGGTCTTGACGTGATCGGCGCCAGGGCCGTGGCAGGCCTCGCACTGCAACTGGCCCTTCCAAAGGGCGTGCGCGCGTCATCAGGCCGGGCGTGACGCGACAGGAAGATCGCGCCCTCCTTGGTGGTGTGGTCAGCGTCGTGACATCCCAGGCAGGTATCGGCACCCTGTGGGCTGTAACCCCCGTTCACCTCTGCTGCGGTCGCCGCCTCATCCTTGGCCTTGTCCTGCGCCGCGACGGCGCCCGAGAACGCCAGCCCTGCCAGCAACAACAGCGCCGCGCCGAGTGATTTCGTGTTCTTCATCGTCATCTGCCCTATTTGACCCCGTGCATTACCTTGACGTCATAGACCCGGCCAACGCCGTGGCACACCGAACAGGTCTCGATCTGGGTGCTCGCCACCGCGAGCGTCTGGTCGAACGCGCCACCGTTGAGAATCATGTGGTACTTGGCGGTCGCGCCGTCATGGCACGAGGCGCAGACCGCTGCCGTCGATGTTGTCTTCAGGTCATCGGCAGCGTCGTCCGGGATCGTGCCGGTGCTGGTGGTGGTGGTCAGCAGACCGCTTGACCAGGTGCTGACCCACTGGCCGCCAAGCTGGTAGGAAGTGGCGGTGTGGCAGGCCGTGCAGTTGGCCAGATTGCCGGGGAAGACGACATCGGCGAACGACACCGCCCGGCCACCAAAGCCATAAACCGTTATTCCAGTCTCGCGGAAGCCACCCTTGGCAGCCTCGCCAGCGTGGATGGCGTGGATCATGGTGCGGAAATTGATCGACTCCTCGAGCTTGCCATCGACGCCGCCGGTGAGCACGCCGGCCGTCGTCGGGCGCTGGGCCGCGTCGGTGGCGTTGGGGTTGTGGCAGACCACGCAGACCCCAGGCTCATCAGTGCGATTGCCGCCGTGCAGGCTCAGCGTGTCGTGGCAAACGGCGCACTTGGCAAAGTCGACCACAGTGCGCCGCGCCACCACGTTGCCCGCAATCGCGAAGTCCTTGAACGCGCTCTTGACGGCGAGGCGATCGGTGAAAGTGCCGCCTGTAGTCACGTCACCCATCACCCGGCCGTCCATCGCCACCCGCAGCGAGGCCGCCTGGTTGGGCAGCATTGCCGGGACCGCCACCGGTGAGGTCACCGTGTAGGTTCCGGCAGCCGCGCCGGCCATTGCCGTGGTGAGCGCATTGATGCTCACCGGCTGGCCGAAGTTGGCGCCGCTCGCGTGGTTGCCGAAGTCAGTCGTGCTCCAGGCAATCTTGATTCCCAATGACGCCCCGGCCGAGGTGAAGCCGGCAGCGCTGGCGAGGTCATACGGCGCACCGCCATTGGTGGGATCGGTGACCGAGAAGGTAACGACCGGGAACTGGCCGACCGCCGTCGCGGTGGCGCTGATCACGTTGAACTGGTATTTCGCCGCGGCCGCCTTCAACCGCCCCGGGAAATTGTGGGCGATCGCGATGTCCTTGGCGTCGGTGAAGCGGCCGGCACCGTGGCACAGCGCACAGCGACTGTCGTCGCCCTGGACACCGCCCGTGTGGGCGATCGTCTGGTAGGGCTTGGTGGCATCCGGGGTGGTGCCAAAGTAGACGTTGTCGTGGCACGACCCGCAGGCCGCCACACTGGGAGTGGTCTTCCAGTGGTCACCGAGCGCCGTGAAGTTGCTCGCGCCCGCTGTGCCGTCATGACAACGGGTGCAGTTGCGCACGTCCTGCGTGAACACCACCTTCGAAAAGTCAGCGTCGCCGATCATGTATGGCGTACCGGCGATCACGCTTGGCAGTTGCACACCGCCGTTGTTGTAGTGAATCCGGTGGATCATCGCCTTCAGATCCACCGTGGTGTTGGCGCTGCCCGCCGTGCCCGCTACCCACGAGCCGCGGTTGTGGCAGGTCGCGCAGAGCCGCACGTCGACGCGCGTGCCGTGGGCGCTCAGCTGAGTGTGGCAGCTGTTGCAGGTGGAATTGGCCACCACGTCGGGCTGGGCCGCGGCCCCGCCGGCGGGTACGAAGTCGTAGATGCCCGAGGCCTTCGGATAGCCCGAATTGCCCTGCTGAATCGTGACCCGGTGGGTCAGGGACGGCGCGAAACTGATGTCGAGCGCGTTGCCGTCGGCATCGGTGCACGGCGGCGGGCAGACATTGGCGGCGGCACTCTTGATGTCGGTGGCAAAGGTATAGGTGTAGGTGCCGTCACCGTGGTTGTCGAGCGTCCCGAAGGGATAGCCATCACGCAGCCGCTCCTGGCTGCCCTGTACCGCGCCGGCGTTGGCGCGATTGATGTAGTTTTGCCAGTGTCCGCCGGTACCGTCGGTGGCGGGCATCCACTTGGCGATGTTGAAGCGCAGGTCGGCGGCGGCCAGAGCCGTGAAAGCAGCGCCGGCCTGGGTCTTGACCGTGAAATTGACCGCCGGGGTGTTCACCAGGCCGACGTCCGTGACCGTAATCTTCAGCTCGGTCAGCGCCGCCTCGGCCGGTGGCGTGGTGCCGCCAGCGCCCGAACCTCCGCCGCCGCATCCGGCCAGTGCCAGCGCCAATGCGCCCGCCGCCACGATCCTGCCCCACATTCCGGACACCCGATTCCGACTCATCACATCCCCACTTTCGCGGGCGCGTAGCCCCCGAACAAGATAAACCTGTGCCACCCGCGCGGGCGACACGCCTGTTGCGATCGAGACAAGGCCTTACTTCGGCGCCTTGTCACCCAAGAGTTCCTTGAGATCCTTCTTCGTGAACCTGACCGTCACCCTATTCTTGATCCGGCCGTAGAGTTCGGCCGATATGATTTCGCGGGAAACCAGTTGCGCCTTGCTGCCGAAGGGGCGGTTGGCCATGATTCGTCCGGCCAGCGCCGTGGTAATTCCGGGGACGCTCTTCAACTCGGTGCGCGAGGCATGGTTGATGTCCACCAGATTTCCTGCGGGCGCCATCAGGTTCCGGTGACCCTTCTGCGCCTGAGGAACAGCCGGAGCAGACGGGGCCGGCTCAGCCTGTGTCTGCGCCTGCGCCATGCCAACCGACACGGCCAGTACCACTGCGACAAGTCCAGATTCAACGATGTTGCGGGCGATGCTGCGATTCACGAAAACTCTCCTGTTCTTGCCAGTGCCGCAGGTTTAAGACATCTTATATTTTGACACATTGACGGGGAGACACACGTTAAAAAAAACAACCCGGACGATTGCGCGTCCGGGTTGCGTCTCTACTGGCCTGCCGGAGGACACGCCGTAGCGCATCCCCGAGCAGACTGGTCATTCAACTCAACACGTTACTGCCCGTGCATCACCTTGATGTCGGCGATCTTGCCCGGACCGTGGCACAGCAGGCAGGATTCGGGACCCTTAGCCTTGGCAGCCACACGCGTCTCGTAGAACGAACCACCTCGCGACTTGATGTGGCTGATCGCCAGCGCATCGTCGTGGCCGGCCGTGCAAGCAGCCGTCATTGGCGAGCTCACCAGGTTAGTGTCGGCGCCTACCGGGCCAGCCGGTTAATCGGACAAAAAGAAACCCCGGATGCTTGCGCACCCGGGGTCGGTGATGGCTTGCTCAGCCGGGGCGCTTACCGAAGCGCCCCGGAGAGGTACTTGCTACTTGTGAACCACCGTCACGTCGGCAATCTTGCCGGCGCCATGGCACAGCGCGCAGGTCTCGGCGCCCGGTCCGCCCTTGGAATTCATCAGGGCACGGGTGTCGGTCTGCGAATCTGCCGCCACGTTACGCTTGCTCACCGGAGCACCGACCTGCCCGCCGTTCAGACCGATGTGGGTCTTCGTCAGCGAACTGTCGTGGCAGGTGACGCAGGCTGCCGCGAACGGCGTGGCCACCACGTCTCCGGCGTTGAGCTGCGCGAGCGAGGCCTTGGCAGCGGCCGCCGTGGTGAGCGGAGCCACCACCATGGCTGCATCAACCGCCGAGTTGCGGAACTCATTGGTCGTCGCCAGGGCGTTCGCCGGCACACTGGCGTACGTTCCAGGCTTGTGACAGGTCTCGCAGTTGCTGAGCACACCCGGGAAGGCGATGCGCGAGAAGTCCAGCAACGTGATCGCACTCGTTGTGCGATCACGCGCATCGCGGAACGGGAAGGCCCGATCCTTCTGCGCATGCATGCCGTGGATCATGTCCTTCATGTTGTTGCTGTCCACGGGGAACTGCAACGCCCTGTTCGTCAAACTCAGATCCATGCCCCACAACTTCATGATCTGGAAGTCCTGAGCAGTGAAGGTGCTCGTGGGCTTGGCGGCATAGGCGTCCCACACCTCATCCGTGATTCCGCGACCGCTGGTCGCCTTGGACGGGTTGTGGCACATCACGCATACCTGGATCTCGTAGACACGGCTGCCGCCATGCAACGCGAGCCGGTCATGGCAGTTCGCGCACTTGGCGTTGTCCACCACCGAACGTCGTGGCGTCTCACCCGTGACGGTCTTGACGACCGAAACGGCATGACGACCGGATTCGATCGAAGTCTGCGTGTAGTAGCTCTGCAAGCCCACCGTACGCATCTTCGCCCCAGCCGGGAACTGGTACGCGGTAGCCTTCACCGTCGCCGTGTTCAACCCGGTGGCTGGGTCATAGGTCAACGTATTCGGAGCCGTACGCAGCTGCGCGAGCGACCGTCCCATCGCATCCCCACGGGTGGCGTTCAGGAACGCACCGTTGGCTGCCGCGAGGTTGTTGAAGTCGGCCGGCGAAACCACGCCGTCCTGCTCCATCGCCCACGCAAACAGGAATGACGGCCCTTCGGTGAAGCCGGCAGGAGGCCCAGCGCTCACATCGAGGTTGACGCCGTCCTTCTTGATGCGGAATTTGATCACCGTCGCATTCGGATCGATCGTGGCCGTCGCCGAATTGACCGTTGCCGAGGCAATCTCGTAGTCGAAGTTCGCCGCGCCGACCGGAACGGTCAGGTTGTTCGGCGTCGAGTCACCCGTCACGTGAACCAACTTGACCGCGAGACCATTGTCAGCGCCGTGGCACAACGTGCATGACGAATCGTCGCTCAGCGAGAAGGCGCCCGAAGTGTGGATATTGGGCTCGCCGGAAAGGGTCGTGCCGGTGCTGGTGGCGAAGTCGATACCGTCATGGCACGAACCGCAGGCAGCGCGATTGGGCTTGTTGAACCAGTTGTTGCCCTGCGCAGTCTGGACGGCTACCAGCGGGTCGGTCGAGGTGTCACCCGTATGGCACTTGGTGCAGTTGCGCACGTCCTGCGGGAAACCTATGGGCGAGAAGTCGTAGAACCTCTCTATGCCTCTAAAACGATAGAAGTAGTACGGCTCGGTCAGGTCATGGGCCGCATGGATCTTGTGGACCAAGTGCATCATGTCGATGGTTTCACCCGTGCCCTTGTCGATCGAACCTGGCTGGTGGCACTGGATGCAGATCGTCACGTCGTTGCGGCTGCCACCGTGTAGTTCGAGCTTCTCGTGGCAGCTGTTGCAGCTGCGAATGTCCGCAACCTGCTTCGGATTGGCCGCGTCAATCGACTTGCCATCCGCGCCGACCGTAAAGTCGTAGTACGGATTGACCCGCACCCGCTCACCGGCAGCGTTGTTGTAGTCGAGTTGCAGCGAGAGTCGATGTGTGCGGCCCGGCTCGTAGACCACCGCGCTGCCGCTCGAATCCTTGGCGCTCGCCAGCGTCGCGTCGGTAATGTCGGTGCCGAACGTATAGGTGTAGTAACCGGCAGCATTTTCGACCAGCGCGCCCCCCGAGTCAGCACCGGCAGTGCGCGCCTTGGCCGCGTCGGTGATGACCGGGGTACCTACGAAGTTGTCACCAACCCACACGCCGTCGACCATGCCCCAGGTACCGGCATCGTCGGACCAGATGTAGTTGACCCACTTGTCGGGCGAACCGTTGGTGCCCGGAACCAGCTTCGAGAGAAACAAGGTGGCACTGGTCAGGCCCTTCTTGACTGCGCCATCCGAGAACACCGTGAAATTGACCACGGGTGCGTTGTTGATCGTCACCTTCGCCAAACCGGTCCCATTCAGGCCACTGAAAGCCGAGGCCATGTTGGTCGACGAATCGTTGGCCGGATTGGCTGCCGCAGCCGCGATTACCGCGGCAACGTCACTCTCCACCGGCGGCGGGGGCGGGGGCGGGGGCGGCGCGCTGTCGCTGTCGCTGCCACCACAACCATACAAAGTGAACGACAGCAGACCCGCTGCCACCAGGCTTCCCCAGCGGCGCGAGACCACGCCCTTGCTCAAACTATCGAATACGGCCACAGCTGGCTCCTTATTGTTAATGCTCAATCGCTTAAGACCAAGACAACCATTTGTTTCTTAATGACTTTGTGCTTCAGTTACGGATTCAAAGGCAACCTTTAGTGGAGACGGGCGCGAAAATACTTAAGCCAATCATCATAAGAATTAGCACGAATTAGGTTATTGATCTTATTCCCGAGGCCCCACCCGGTCAACGAAGCACTCCGGTCTTTACTCAGGGTTTACAAGGCTTTACATATAATTGTTGGCTCACGGGACAAACAGCGAGCCTTGCCCCTGGGTGCGGCGACAGGCTCCTAGCTTGAATCGCGCCCCGTGATGCGGGGACATGTCGGGATGCGCAGCACCACGAGAGCACCGGCGGCAATCAGCGCGAGACCGGCAATCTGCAGCGCCGGTTTCTGAACCGCATGCAGGACCGAGAACCCGCCTACTCCGAGCATGGAGATCAGCGCGATCGCCTTAACCCGGCGGCTGACACAGCGCTGTTCTTCCCAGCGCCTGATCATCGGCCCGAAGCTGCGGTTGCCCAGTAGCCACTGGTGCCACTTAGGCGAGGAGCGGGCAAAGCACGCCGCCGCTACCAGTACGAATGGCGTGGTGGGCAAGATAGGCAGAAACACCCCGGCGAGCGCGAGGGTGAGAAACAAAAAACCGAGCGCCTTGTAGAAAACCGTCTCCTTTCCGACTGTTCACCCACCCCACCCACCTTGACCACCCCTGCCCGCACTGCTACAAGATTAGCCCCTCCGCCTTCCGCGCAAGCATATCCTGATGGACCATGTCCTGCACCTGACCTGCCTGGTGTGCGGTCGTACCCACGCCCCCGAGGCGCTCGCCTACGTGTGCCCGGACCACGGCAACGAGGGCATCCTCGACGTCGCTTACGACTACGACCTGATCGGGACGCGGATTTCGCGCGCAACGCTGGCCCGCAGTCCGGATCCGACGATCTGGCGCTACAAGCCCTTGCTGCCGGTAGAGGCGTACGCCCCGGTACCGCCACTCACGGTCGGCGGCACTCCGCTCTACGCCGCGCCCCGGCTCGCCGCCGACATCGGGTTGCGCCACCTGTGGGTCAAGGACGAGGGCCGGGAACCGAGCGCCTCATTCAAGGATCGCGCCAGCGCCATTGCACTCGTAAGGGCGCAGGCCCAGGGCGCGGCGGTGATCACCACCGCCAGCACCGGCAACGCCGCGGCGGCGCTCGCCGGTTTGTGCGCAAGCGTCGGCCAGGAGAACGTGATCTTCGTGCCCGCGGCCGCGCCGCCGGCCAAAGTGGCGCAGCTGCTCGCCTATGGCTCGCGGGTGGTGCTGGTTCAGGGCAGCTACGACCAGGCCTTCGAGCTCTGCCTCGAGGCCGCCGCCGAGTACGGCTGGTACAACCGCAATACGGCCTTCAACCCGTACATGACCGAGGGCAAGAAGACCGCCAGCTATGAGATCTGCGAGCAGCTGGGCTGGAACGCCCCCGACGCGGTCTTCGTCGGGGTTGGCGACGGCTGCATCATCGGCGGCCTGCACAAGGGCTTCCGCGACCTCCTGGCGCTGGGCTGGATCGACCACATTCCCCGGCTCTACGGAGTGCAGGCACTGGGCAGCTCCTTCCTGCTGCAGGCCTGGGAGAACAACGAGGACGTGCTGACCAAGGCCCCGACCCCGGCCGACACCATCGCCGATTCGATCAGCGCCGGATTGCCACGCGACCGAATCAAGGCGATGGCCGCGGTGCGCGACACCGGTGGCGCCTATCTCGGGGTTTCCGACGACGAGATCCTCGCCGCGATCCCGGCGCTGGCGCGCGGCTCGGGCGTGTTCGCCGAGCCGGCCGCGGCCGCCGCCTGGGCGGGCTGCATCAAGGCCGCCGAGCGCGCCCTGGTGAGCGGCGCCGAGCGCGTGGTGGTGGTGAGCACCGGCAGCGGCCTCAAGGACGTCGCCAGCGCCCGCAAGGCGGTGGCGGCGATCGGCCCCGAACCGCTCACGATCGCCCCCGACATGGACTCACTGCGCACCGCGTTCGCTGCCAGCCCCAGTGGGGCGCCAGCGGCACGGTAAAATAGCTCGCTCGGGCACTCGCCCCACATCTTCCCGGGAGAGCGGCCAAGACCTCTCTCCTGTTTCACGAGCTGGAGTCTTCATGATCGATCTGAGCATCAACGAGAAGGGCCTCGCCGGGGCCGTACGTCAGGCGCGCGCGCGCGGCATCGTGGTCCCCACTCTGCGCCAGATGCAGGATCCGTCGCTGATCCCGGCTTCAGTGGTCGCCAAACTGGCCGATGTCGGCCTCTGGGACCTCAACCCGCTCAATCTGTTCCGGATCAGCTGGCGCAACCAGCCCCTCGCCAAGGGCGGCGGCTTTGGTGATGTCAACGTGTTGGTGCTGCCGCCCGAGCTGACCGGGGTGCAGGCACGCATCGCGGTTCTGGTGGGCAAGTGGTTCCCGACCGGGGCCCACAAGGTCGGCGCGGCTTTCGGCTGCCTCGCCCCAAGGCTCGTCACCGGGCAGTTCGACCCGACCACCCAGAAGGCGGTGTGGCCGTCGACCGGCAACTACTGCCGGGGCGGGGCGTACGACTCGCACCTGCTGGGCTGCGAGTCGATCGCGATCCTCCCGGAGGGCATGAGCCGCGAGCGTTTCGACTGGCTTTCCAAGGTGGCCGGCGAGGTTATCAAGACGCCCGGCTCGGAGAGCAACGTCAAGGAGATCTTCGACAAGTGCTGGGAACTGCGCAAGTCGGGCCAGGACCTGGTGATCTTCAACCAGTTCGAGGAAATGGGGAACTACCTCTGGCACTACGCCGTCACCGGACGGGCGATGGCGAATGCGCTCGGCCAGGTGATGGGCGAAGGCGATCGTTACCGCGGCCTGGCCGTGACCACCGGGTCGGCCGGCACGATCGGCGCCGGCGATTACCTCAAACAGCGTTTCCCCACGAGCAAGATCATCGCCAGCGAGGCGCTGCAGTGCCCGACGCTGCTCAACAACGGCTTCGGGGCCCATCGCATCGAGGGCATCGGCGACAAGCACGTGCCCTGGGTGCACAACGTCAAGAATACCGACTTCGTCACCGCCATCGACGACAACGACCCGATGGCGCTGATCCGTCTCTACAACGAACCGGTCGGGCAGGAGTACCTGCGCTCGCTCGGCATTTCCGCAGACCTGATCGAACAGCTGCCGCTCTTGGGCATCTCGGGAGTGGCCAACGTGCTCTCGGCGGTGAAATTCGCCAAGTACTACGAGATGGACGCCAACGACATCGTGCTCACCGTAGGCACCGACTCGATGGAGATGTACGGCAGCCGGATCGACGAGCTGCGCGAGATCCATGGCGCACTGACCACGGTCGACGCCACGGTCGCCCACCACGGCTCGATGCTCAAGCAAGGCACCGACAACATCGTCGAGTTGAGCTACCAGGACCGGCGCCGCATCCACAACCTCAAGTACTACACCTGGGTGGAGCAACAGGGCCGCACGGTCGACGAGCTCGAAGCCCAGTGGTATGACGAGACCTACTGGACCAGCGTGCAGGGCCAGATCGACGCGGTCGATGCCGCGATCGTGGCCTTCAACTCGATGGTCAGCCAATAATGGACGTCGCCGACCCGCTGCTGCTGTCCCGAATCCAGTTCGGGCTCAACATCGGGTTCCACATCCTGTTCCCGACGCTGACGATCGCGCTCGCCTGGTTCCTGCTCTACTTCCGGTTGCGCCACGCCCGCAGCGGCGATGCGCACTGGATGGACGCGTACCGGCTGTGGGTGAAGATCTTCGCGCTGACCTTCGCGATGGGCGTGGTCACCGGCATCACCATGTCGTTCCAGTTCGGCACCAACTGGCCGGGCTTCATGGGCACGGTGGGCAACGTCGCCGGGCCGCTCTTGGCCTACGAGGTGCTGGTGGCATTCTTCCTCGAGGCCACCTTCCTCGGGGTGATGCTCTTCGGCATGAAGCGGGTGTCGACGCGGGTGCATCTGTTCGCGACCCTGATGGTGGCGATCGGCACCACGCTGTCGGCCTTCTGGATCATCGCGCTCAATTCCTGGATGCAAACCCCCACGGGCCAAATCATCGCCGACGGACAATTCATCGCGGGCGACTGGCTGGCCGTGATCTTCTCGCCTTCGATGCCCTACCGACTGACCCATGTGTTGCTCTCGTCGACGCTCACAGCGGCGTTCGTGATCGCCGGTCTCTCGGCGTGGCGGCTGCTGCGCAGCGCCACTGACGAGGTGGCATTGCGCGCCCTGCGCACCGCCGTGGTGGTGGCCGCGGTGGCGGCGCCGCTGCAGGTGGTGGTCGGCGACCAGCACGGGCTGAACACGCTCGAACACCAGCCGGCCAAGGTCGCGGCAATGGAAGCGCTCTGGCACACCCAGAAAGGCGCGCCGCTGGTGCTCTTCGCAATCCCCAACGAACGCGAGCAGCGCAACGATTTCGCCATCGAGATTCCCCGCGTTGCCAGCCTGATCCTGACCCATGATCTCGACGGCGAGGTCAAGGGCATCGAGCATTTCGCGCCTGATACGCCGCCCGTTGCGCCGGTGTTCTTCGCATTCCGCGTGATGCTGGCAATCGGCATGGCAATGGTTGGCCTGGGCTGGCTGGGCGCCTGGTACCTGCGCCGCCGCGGCATGTTGCCGCGCTGGCTGCTGTGGACTTTCACCGCCTTCACGTTCTCGGGCTGGGCCGCGACTCTGGCGGGCTGGATCGTGACCGAGATCGGCCGCCAACCCTGGCTGGTCACCGGTCTGCTGCGCACGGCCGACGCGGTCGGACCGATCAGCGAAGGCCAGCTGGGCGCTAGCCTGGGGGCCTATGGCTTCACCTACGCCGGGATGCTGATCGCCTACATCGCGGTGATCACGCGACTCGCCGGCCATGGCGCACCAAGCACGGAGATGCACCGATGATGGCTCTCGACCTGCCGCTGATCTTTGCCGCGCTGATGGGGCTGGCCGTGCTGATGTACGTGCTGCTCGACGGCTATGACCTCGGGGTGGCGATGCTGATGCCCGCGGGCAACGCGCACGAACAGGGTCTGATGGTGGCCTCGATCGGCCCATTCTGGGACGCCAACGAGACCTGGCTGGTGCTGGGCGTGGGAATCCTGCTGGTGGCCTTCCCGGTCGCGCACGGCATCGTGCTGGGCGCGCTCTACCTGCCGGTGGCAGCGATGCTGGTCGGCCTGATGCTGCGCGGCGTCGCGTTCGAATTCCGCGTCAAGGCCAACGGCTGGCACCGCGAACTGTGGAACTGGCTGTTCTGGGGCGGATCGTTCATCGCCTCCTTCGCGCAGGGCTTCATGCTCGGGCGCTACATCACCGGCTTCGAGTCCGGGTTCGGCTACTTCCTGTTCGCTGCCCTGACCGGTGCTGCGCTGTGCGGCGGCTACGTGCTGCTCGGTGCCGCGTGGCTGATCCTGCGCACCGAGGACGATCTCCAGCGCAAGGCGCTCGCGTGGGCAAAATGGGGCATGCTGTGGGTGGCCCTGGGCGTTGTGCTGATCAGTGCCGCCACCCCGCTGGTGAGCGAAACCGTGCGCGAGCGCTGGTTCAGCTTTCCTAATGCGCTGCTGCTGACGCCGCTGCCCCTGGGCTGCATCGCCGGTGGCGTTTGGGTCTGGCGCTGCGTCGGCAGGCTGCAACGCGGCGAATCCGTCGCCGACTGGCAGCCGTTTGCCGGCAGCGTGGTGATCTTCGTGCTGGCCTTCATCGGGCTCGCGTACAGCCTGTTCCCGTTCGTCGTGATCGACCGCCTGACCATCTGGCAGGCCGCGGCGCATCCCTCTTCACTACGCTTCGTGCTGGTCGGGGCGCTGATAGTGATGCCGATTCTCATCGCCTACACGGTGTTTGCCTACCGGGTGTTTCGCGGCAAGGTCCGCGAGCTGAGCTACGACTGAGCAGCCGTCCCGCCCCGAAAGAGCGGGACGGCTGAGCACCTAGAAGAGAGCGTTCGGCAGGAACATCGTGATCTGCGGCACGTAGGTGACGATCACCAGGAAGGCGACCAGCACCATCAGCCACGGCAGCGCCGCTCGAACCACCTTGAAGAGCGGCATCCCGGTGATACCCGAGGCCACGAACAGGTTGAGCCCCACCGGCGGCGTCACCATGCCGATCTCGAGGTTCACCACCATGATGATCCCAAGGTGCACCGGATCGATGCCCAGTTCGGTGGCGATCGGGAACAGGATCGGCGCCAGGATCAGGATGATCCCGGTCGGCTCCATGAAGTTGCCGGCGATAAGCAACAGGATATTCACCACGATCAGGAACTGCCATGCCGGCATCCCCATCGCGACGATCTGCTCGGTGATCGCCTGCGGAATCCGTTCGGTGGTCAGCACGTGGGCGAACAGCAGCGCGTTGGCCACGATGAACATCAGCATCACCGTGACCTTGGACGCCTCGACCAGCACGTGGGGGACTTTCTTGAGACCGAGGTCGCGGTACACGTAGACCGCGACGAAGAAGGCATAGACAGCCGCGACCGCGGCCGCCTCGGTCGGCGTGAAGATGCCGCCGTAAATCCCGCCGAGGATGATCACCAACAGCATTAGGCCCCAGATCGAATCACGCCCGGCTTTGAGAACCTCGCCCAGCGATGCCTTCGGCTGGCGTGGAATGTTGAGGTAGCGCGCCCGGAAGTAGATCGCGACCATCAGCATCAGCCCGAGGATGATGCCCGGGATGACGCCGGCCATGAACAGCTTGCCCACCGAGGTCTCGGTGGCAGCCGCGTAAACCACCATCACGATCGACGGCGGAATCAGGATCCCCAGCGTGCCGGCATTGGTGATCACGCCGGTGGCGAACTCCTTGGTGTAGCCGTTGCGCACCATGCCGGCGATCACGATCGAACCGACCGCGACCACGGTCGCCGGAGAGGACCCGGACACCGCAGCGAAGAGCATGCACGCCAGCACCGATGCCATCGCCAGCCCGCCGCGCAGATGGCCGATGCAGGCATTGGCAAAGCTGATCATGCGCTTGGCCACGCCGCCGGTGGTCATGAACGCACCCGAGAGGATGAAGAACGGGATCGCCAGCAGCGTGAACGCCTCGGAGGTCTCGAACATCTTCAGCGCCAGCGATGCCAGTGAGTCCTGCCCGAAGAACAGGATCGTCAACACCGACGACAGGCCGAGCGCAATGGCGATCGGAATGCCGAGCAGCATGAACGCGAACAACATGACGAACAGCATCACAGTGGTCATGGCGCCACCTTCGCGTCATCCGCGTCCATCACCTCGGCCCTGAGCCTCAGGGCGTCGGCGGCCTCGTCGGCAAGGTGCAGTCCGCGCTCCTTGCCGGTAACGATACGGTAGAACAGTTGCGAGAACCGCAGGATCAGGATGCCGAACCCGATCGGTAGCACGGTTCGCGGCACCCACTGCGGAATCGGCATGTCCTGCGCCAGGATGCCGATCGAATACATCTTCTCTACATAGACCAGGCCACCCCAGAACAGAATGACCGAGTAGACGATGCACAGTGCCGCGCCGAGCGCCGCGCAAAATTGCGCGGCGCGCGGCCCGAGCGATCTCACCAGGGCGTCAACCCCGATGTGCGACCCCATCCTGACCCCGTAAGCCATGCCCAGGAATATCTGCCAGGCAAACAGGAAGGTAACGAGTTCAAGCGCCCAAACAAAGCTGTAGTTGAAGACGTAACGTGCGATCACCTGACCGAACGTGACAATCGTCATTACTGCCAGGAGGGTGGCGATCAGCCACTCCTCCAGCCGATGGAGCCAGGCCATATTGGGCGCCCCCGTGTCAGGTCGTGATGATCGCTAGGCTAATCAGTTTCCAGCCGATGAGGCAGCCTTGATCAGGTCGGCGCCGATGCCCGGTTCAAACTTCTTCCACACCGGCTCCATCGCCTTCTGCCAGGCAACCAGGTCTTCCTTGCTCAGCTTCTGGATCTTGGCCTTGCCAGCTGCGACGATCTTGGCGCGCGCCTCGTCGTTCAGGTCCGAAGCGATCTTGTTGCCGTAAGCGGTCGCTTCGGCCATCGCCTTGGCCAGACCGGCGCGGACGTCGGCCGGCAGCCCGTCCCACCACTGGGCGTTGGTGACCACCATATAGTCGATCACGCCATGGTTGGTTTCGGCGATCGTCTTCTGCACTTCAAAGAATTTTTGCGAATAGATATTCGACCAGGTGTTTTCCTGACCATCGACAACTCCGGTCTGCAACGCCTGGTAGACCTCGCTGAACGCCATCTTCTGCGGGTTCGCGCCGACCGCACGGAACTGCGCTTCGAGCACGTCAGACGACTGGATCCGGAACTTCAGGCCATCGACGTCTGCAGGACGGGTGAGCTGGTCCCTGTTGGTCGAGAGTTCCTTCATGCCGTTGTGCCAGTAGGCCAGGCCCAGCAGACCCTTGGACTTCATCTCGGTCAGCAGCGCCTGTCCGGCCGGTCCCGACTGGAACTTGTCCAGCACGTCAGTGCTCGGGAACATGAACGGGAGGTCATAGACCTGGAGTTTCTTGGTGAAGCGATCGAACTTCGACAGCGAGGGCGCGACGAACTGCACGTCGCCCAGCAGGATAGCCTCGATTTCCTTGGCGTCGCCAAAGAGCTGTGAGCTCGGGAACACCTGGACTTCGACCTTGCCCGGCAGCGCCTTCTCGGCCAGTTCCTTGAATTTGAGTGCGGCCTGACCCTTGGGGGTCTTCTCCGCGACAACGTGGCTGAACTTGATGATCATCGGGGCAGCCATGGCCGAACTGGCAAAGGCGAGCACCGTGGACGCGACTAGCGCGCTTAACAAACGAACCTTCATGGATATCTCCTGTCTAGTTGTATTCGCAGCCGACGCACAGGAGTAGTACCGCGCGCGCCAGTGACCGGGGCACTATATCTATCGTTCGCCAATAGTGTCAAATTAGCCGACCAAGCGCGTGGGGCAACGGCGCGGCGCGGCGGGACGGCAGACTAGCGCCGCGCGAGCCAGCGCCAGGGCGGCAGCATCGATGCAAGGACACCGTCCTTGAGCACCAGATGATGGTAGATCGCGGCAGCCGCGTGCATCCCCGCCAGCCACAGGATCGCGTCGCCCAGCAGGGTCAGCGGATGGCCGCCCAGCCCCAGGGTGAATGCCGCCAGCACCAGAATCGCGGTGAGCCAATGAATGCTCAGGCCGACTGTGCTGTAGCGGGTTTTCGAACTTGCTTGCATATCGTCATTGCTCCCAATCGCGCAATGGAGCCGCTGATTCGCCTGCCGCGAATGCGAAGGCTCAAGCATAACGCTACTCTTGTCGAGTCGATCTGGAACGCACTGAAGGCAGCGATCCCACCGGCCCCACCACAACGGAGAGCCACTGACCATGAATACCCAAGGCACCAAGAAGATTCTGCTGGTTCCGCTACTGGCACTATTGCTGATCCTGGTCTGGTCGCGTCCCCTGGATACCTTCGCCGAAGAGCACGCCGAGGCGGGTTTCAAGCGGGCACTGGTGACCTTCGCATCAGCCCGGGCGTTGAATGCGCTGATCAGTTTTGCCCAGGAAGCCGAGGTTGGGGTCCAGATCGGCGCGGGCGCTTCCATCAAGCCGGGGGCAGTGCTCGATCCGCTCGATGACCTGGTGGAACAGTTCTCGGCGATCATGCTTGCCGCCACCTTGTCGTTCGCCGCTCAGCGCACCCTGATCCTGCTGTTCAGCGCCTGGCCGCTGGGCTTGTTGCTGTCGCTCGCGCTGGTCGCGTGGTCGATTCAGCGCTGGCGCAACCGGGACGCGCCATGGTGGTTGCCGAAAGTCGCCCTGGCGCTCCTGTGTCTGCGCCTGGCCATCCCCGTGGTCGCCCTGGCCAGCGAGGCGACCTACCAGCTGCTGCTCAACGACGGCAAGTACCAGGAAGCGCAGGCGCAGTTGCAGTCAGTCGAAGAGCCAGACGCGGCGGGCGCCGCCGACGAGGGCTTCCTGGAGCGCAGCAGGCGTTGGTGGGCGCAAGGCGCGGACATTGGCAAGCGGATCAGCGCAGTGAAGGCGCAGGTCCAGGGGCTGGTCGAACATCTGACACGGGTCGCGGCGGTGTTCATCGTCCAGACCATCGTGCTGCCGATTGTCTTCCTGTGGGGCGTCTGGTGGCTGTACCGGATCCTCGCGGGGATGCCATTGTTCCAGTCAACCAGGCGCGGGGCCGGGCTTCAGCGGTACTGAGCGCGCGCCCGCTCCAGTTCGGCCGCGACCCGCTCGACCAGCGCCGGTGGCGCGAGGACGCTGCAATCGGCGCCGTACTTCATGATGTCCATGATCAGTTCGCGATCGTCGGCGTAGGGCACCTTGAGTTCATAACTGCCGTCTTTGAGCAGCCGCCCCTCTTGGCGCGGATGCCAGCGCTCGGCCGCCACCCAGCGCGCGCGCTCGGGGCTGAAGCGCAACGTCGCCCACGAAAGATCGCCGCCGGAAAAGATTCCGTACCCCGCGCCCAGCACCGCGTCGAGGCGGCGCTCGGCGACGTCTTTCGCGCCCTGGTCGAGGATCTCGGCGTGCCCGATGGCGTCGACCGCGAAGGCACGCAGATCGTCGCGCAGATGGCACCAGGCATCGAGATACCAGTTGTCGCGATAGTGCACCAGGCGCTGGGGCGAGATCTCGCGTTCGGTGGCCTCGTTGGTGCCGCGGGCGTGGTAACGGATCATCAGGCGCTTGCGCCGCAGGAGTGCCGAGCCCACCGCCTGGAAGTGGTCGAGGTGGAACTCGCGCGCCCCGACGGTCAGGATGCGGATGCGACGCTGGACCTCCTCGGAGGGATTGTCGGCCGTGCCCAGCAAGCCGGTGAGGCGCGCCAGCAGGGGCTTGATCTGGGGCCCGAGCAACCCGCCGGTGTCGAGGTTGGAGAGCAGGTGCTGCATGGTGAGCAGCGCGTGGATTTCTTCGGCCGAGAACCACAGCCCTGGCAGCTCGTACTGCGGTCCGACCTTGCTTCCTGCGGACTCGAAACGGTAACCGCCGAGCGCGCGGCCGAAGACGATCGGCGCGTTGAGCCGGTCCTTGAGGTAGCTGAGGTCGCGCTTGAGCGTGGCCCATGAAACCCCGAGGCGCTCCTGCAGCTCCTGGCGGGTGACGAAACGGCGATCGCCCAGGATCTGGTCGATCTGGTAGATCCGTTCCATGGCGCTCATGCGAATCTCCGGCGGGGCGTGGAAAGGCAGAAGCTTACGGCATGAGCCCGAGTAATTGCAGCGCAGGGCGGCGATCGGGCCAAGCCGTGCGGCGCCGCCAGATTCCCGGCATGATTGCGGGGTGACGCGGAAAGCGTCGGAAATGCGCGCCGGGGAGAAGTTAGATGCGCCTACTGCTGGCCGAGGACGAGACTCACGCAGGGCAATACCTGGTCAAGGGGCTGGGCGAAAATGGTTTTGTCGTCGACTGGGTCCGTTCCGGGGACGAGGCCCTGCATCTGGCTTTGCACGGCAACCACGATCTGATCGTGCTCGACGTCGGGTTGCCGGTAATGGACGGCTGGGAGGTACTGCGCGCTCTGCGCCTGCAACGGCGCACGCCGGTGTTGTTCCTGACCGCTCACGACCGGGTCGAGGATCGCGTCAAGGGCCTCGAGCTCGGCGCTGACGACTATCTGGTCAAGCCGTTTGCATTTTCGGAATTGCTGGCCCGGGTGCGTGCGCTGTTGCGCCGCGGCAATGTATCGGATCGAGACTCGCTTGAACTGGCCGACCTGGTCGTGCACCAGATGCGGCGGCGCGTCGAGCGCGGCGGCCAGCGCATCGACCTGACCGCGAAGGAATACGCGCTGCTAACGCTGCTGCTGCGGCGCACGGGCGAGATCCTGTCGCGCACGCTGATTGCCGAGCAGGTCTGGGACATGAACTTTGACAGCGACACCAACGTCGTGGAGGTCGCAGTACGCCGATTGCGGGCGAAGATCGACGATCCGTTTGCCGAGAAGCTGATCCACACGGTGCGCGGCTTTGGCTATGTGATGGAACGGCGCAGCTGACGATGCGCGCGCTGCTGTCCCGCGTCCGCGCCCCCGGGGCGCTTCTGCCGCACTCGCTGTCCACGCGCCTGGTTCTTTTGTTCACGGTCTCCACCACGATCGTATTCCTGCTGCTCGGCGTGAGCTTGCAGCAGATGTTGCGCATCGAACTGAGGCAACGCGACGTCGAGGAACTAGGGAGCCGGGTCAAGGTCGTGGTCCATCACTTCGATGAAATTCGCTCACCGGAAGACCTGCGGCGCAGCATTCCCCGCTTTGCCGACGTTGCCATCGAACAGGCGCGGATGCAGATCGGACTGCTGCAAGGGGGCAACTGGCTGCTGCGCCCCGCCACTGCGGTTATGCGCATCGTCGAACGCAATGGGGTCGAGCGGCTCGCCGGCCACGCGGCGGTCGAATATGTGGGCCCGATGGGCCGGCGCTGGTGGCTGGTGGTCGTCGCTCACCAGTGGGACTGGAACCCCGGGCCGCCGGTGCATGCGGTGATTGCGATCGACGTTACCGACGCGACCAATGTCCAGAAACACTTCCAGAACGCATTGCTGATCAGCGGGGTCGCGGGAATCCTGCTGATGGCAGCGCTCGCATGGTGGGTGACGCGCCAGGGCCTCGCGCCCCTGGGGCGGATCGCCGCCGAGGCCGAGCGCGTCACCGCCCAGCGCCTCGGACACGCGCTCTCGATCGAGGACGCACCGGCCGAAGTGCGGGGCATAGTGGCGAGCATCAACCGGATGCTCGAACGGCTTGGCGAGTCGTTCCGCTCGCTCGAACAGTTCAGCGCCGACATCGCGCACGAGTTGCGCACACCGGTCAACAGCCTGCTGCTGCAAACCCAGGTCACCTTGTCACGCGAGCGCAGCAGCGCCGAATACCGCGAGACCCTGCACGCCAGTCTGGAGGAGCTCGAGCACCTGCACCGCATGGTCTCGGACATGCTGTTCATCGCGCGCGCCGAGCGTGACATGACGCAGATCACCCGCGAGTTGGTGCCGCTACGCGCCGAGGCCGAAGCCCTGACCGAGTACTTCGAGATGCTCGCCTCGGAGCGCGGCCAGGTGATCACCATCACCGGGGAAGCACAGGTCCGGGGCGATCGGGCGATGATTCGCCGCGCGATCACCAACCTGCTCTCCAACGCGGTGCGCTACGCCCCCCAGGACACCGCCGTTGCGGTGCGCATCGATCGCACCGCCGACGACGTCGTGCTCACCGTCGAGAACCGCTGCCCGCCGATCCCGGAGGCCGAGCTCGAGAGACTGTTCGACCGCTTCGTGAGGCGCGGTGATGCGCCCGGCATTGCGGCCGAGGGTACCGGTCTGGGGCTGGCAATAGTGCGCTCGATCATGACCCTGCACGGCGGCAGCGTGCGCGCCCGCGCACTCCCCGACGGGGTTGCCTTCGAGTTGCGCTGGCCGGCAGCCGGCGCGGAGATGACGGAAATGTAATCTGAGCGTCAGCCTGGTGACGGGTGCGGTGGGCAGAATGGCGGCTCCGACCCACTGAGCACCAAGGAACATCGCAATGAAGCACCCCCTGCTCGCCGCCCTCCTCGCTGCACTGGCTCTCCTGCCCTTCGCCAGCCGGGCCGCGCAACCCGGCTCCTCTGCACCAACGACCGTCGCCAGCAGTGCGGCCTCAGCCCCGCTCGTCGACGGGCTGGTCAAGAAGATCGACCCGGCCGCCGGCCGGGTAACCATCGCCCACGGCCCGATCCCCAACATCGGCATGCCGGCGATGACGATGGTGTTCAAGCTCAAGGACCCGTCCTGGGGCGCTCGCCTCAAGGCCGGGGAGCAGATCCGCTTCTCAGCCGACGAGGTAAATGGCCAGCTTATTGTCACGCGCCTCGAAGGGTCGCGCTAAGCGCGACCCACATTCCCTATAAAGTTTACAGATGCGTCCCCTCGCGACGCGCCGGACCAAGGACATCGAGTGATGGCAGTTGCAGGGAAGACGCGGCTGGTGGCCGCAGCGCTGGTGCTGGCCTGGGGCCTCACGGCGCAGGCTGGGCAAACTGCTCCCGGGGCCAGCCTCGCCGAGTTGCTTGAGCTCGCGCGAACCGCCAATCCCGAATTTGCGGCGATGCGCCAGGAGGTCAGCGCCGCACGCGAGCGCACCGCAATGGCGGGGGCACTGATGGACCCGAAGCTGCGTCTCGAACGCATGACTGCGATCGAGCTGATGCCCGAGGCACGGCTGGCGCGGATGAATCGGGTCCAGCTGATGCAGGACTTGCCCTGGTTTGGCAAGCGCGAGCTCAAGAGCGATGTCGCGCGCTTCGCCACCGATACCGCGGCGGCGCAGGCAAATGCTGCCTGGAACGAGTTGGCAGCCCGGATCAAGGCCACCTACGCCGAGCTCGAGTTCGTGGGCCGCAACGAGCGGGTCGTCCGCCAGGTGCTCGACTTGATGGTCGGTCTGGAGCGCATTGCGCTGGCGCGCTACACCGGCGGCCTGGCACCACAGCAGGACGTGATCCGCGCCCAGGTGGAGCAGACCGCGATGAAGAGCGAGTTGCTGATGATCGAGCGCGAGCGCCGAATGTTGCAGGCGCGGATGAATATGTTGCTCGGGCGCGAGGCGAACGCGCCGCTCGCCGACCCCGAACAGGCGCGGCCACTGCCGGCGGTCGCGCGCCTCGACGCCGCCGCGCTTGCCGAGCGTGCGCGCACCAACAATCCGCAGATCTTCGCCGAAGACGCGCGGGTGCGCACTGCCCAGAGCAGCCGCGATCTGGCGCTGCGCAATCGTTACCCCGACTTTTCCGTGGGGGTGCGTTCAAGTGATTTGGCGATCGGCAAGTGGGAGTGGATGGTCGAGATCAACCTCCCGTTGCAGCAATCGTCGCGTCGAGCCGGGGAACGCGAGACCGAAGCGATGTTGGCTGCCGCCCTGGCGCGGCGCGAGGCCAGTGCCAACCAGATACTTGCCGAGCTGGCCGAGCGCCTGGCGGGCTTCGAGTTTGCGCAGCGCAGCGAGGCCCTCACGGTCAACAGTCTGTTGCCGCAAACCGAGATGTCGCTGGATTCGGCACTCGCTGGTTACGAGAACGGTCGGGTCGACTTCGCCACCTTGCTCGAGGCCCAGCGCCAAGTGCGCCAGGCGCGCCAGCGCCAGCTGCGCTCGCGAGCTGACGCACAACTGCGCTTCGCCGAGATCGAGCGCCTGGTCGGAGAGGAACTCCAATGAAGCGAGTCGCAGCAACACTCGGCGCGGTGGTGATTGCCATCGCGGCCGCCTTGGGGGGGTACTGGTTCGGTGCCAAGGGTGGCCTGGAGCAGCGCGCCCTTCCCGCCACCGACCCCGCGATAACCACTGCGTCTGCGGTTCCAGCGCCCTCGGCACCAGCCGGGGGCACGAGCGCGTCGGGCGCCGAGCGCAAGCCCCTCTATTACCGCAACCCGATGGGGCTGCCGGATACCTCGCCCGTGCCCAAGAAGGACCAGATGGGAATGGACTACATCCCGGTCTACTCGGGCGGCGACGTGGAACCGGAGGGCGCGCCGGGCGCGCTGCGCATCAGCACCGAGAAGGTGCAGAAACTAGGCGTGCGTACCGAGGCGGCGACCCGCCTGGTGCTCGAGCGCACCGTGAGTGCGGCCGGGCGAGTCGAGCCCGACGAGCGGCGCATGTACACGATTGCCCCGAAGTTCGAGGGCTATGTCGAGAAGCTCCACGTCAACGTCACCGGGCAACCCGTGGCCAAAGGGCAAGCGCTCTTTGAGGTCTATAGCCCGGAGTTGGTGTCGGCACAGCGCGAGTACGCGATCGCCGCCGCTGGCATCCAGTCGATGCAAGGCGCTGGCGACGAGGTGGTCGACTCGATGAAGCGCCTCACCCAGGCAAGCCTGGCGCGTCTGCGCAACTGGGATATCTCCGACGAGCAGTTGCGGGCGCTGGAGAAATCGGGCGAAGCAAAGCGCACCGTTACCTTCCGTTCGCCAGTGGCGGGAATCGTCACTACCAAGAAGGCGCTCCAGGGAATGCGCTTCATGCCCGGCGAAATGCTCTACGAAGTCACCGACCTCTCGAGCGTGTGGGTGATCGCCGACGTGTTCGAACAGGATATCGGGGCGGTGCGCGCGGGCGCCATGGCTAGCGTGCGCGTCAGCTCCTACCCCGACAAGGTGTTCCGGGGGAAGATCACCTACGTCTATCCGACCTTGTCGGCGGCAACGCGCACCATCCCGGTGCGAATCGGGCTCGCCAACCCCGGTCAACTGCTCAAGCCGGCGATGTTTGCCCAGATCGAACTCGCCGTCGGAAGCGCCGCCAAGACCCTGGTCGTCCCCGACACGGCGGTGATCGACAGCGGCCTGCGGCGCATCGTGCTGGTCGATTCCGGCGCCGGACACTTCGAGCCACGGGTGGTACGCACCGGAGCGCGCACCAGCGACCACATCGAGATCCTCGAAGGCATCAAGGAGGGCGAACGCGTCGTCGTCGCGGCGAACTTCCTGATCGACGCGGAAAGCAACCTGAAGGCCGCGCTCGGCTCGCTCAGTGCACCTCAGCAGGCACCGGCCTCAGCGGCGGCGGCGCTGGTGCCGCCAGGGTCGACGCCGGCAGCTACGGCGAGCGCGATCGGCCATCGCGCCGAAGGCAAGGTCGAGTCGGTTGACCCCAAGGACGGCACCGTCAGCCTGGCGCACGGGCCAGTGGCGAGTCTCAAGTGGCCGGCGATGACGATGGAGTTCCAGGTCGCCAACGAAGCGCTCCTCAAGGCGCTGCGCCCGGGCGCGAGCGTGGCGATCGAGTTCGTTGAGCGCAAGCCCGGCGAGTGGGTGATCACCGGCGTGCAGCCGGCGGCCCAGCGCAAGTAGGGCGGGAAACGCCATGCTCGCGGGAATCATCGAGTGGTCGGGCCGTAACCGTTTTCTGGTGCTGCTGGCGACACTGTTCGTCACGCTCGGTGGCATCTACGCGGTGATGAAGACACCGGTGGACGCGCTGCCCGATCTCTCGGACGTGCAGGTCATCGTCTACACCGAATATCCGGGGCAGGCGCCGCAGGTGGTCGAGGACCAGGTCACCTACCCGTTGACCACCGCGATGCTGTCGGTGCCGAACTCCAAGGTGGTGCGCGGCTTCTCGTTCTTCGGAGCCTCGTTCGTCTACGTGATCTTCGATGACGGCACCGACATCTACTGGGCGCGCTCGCGGGTGCTCGAGTACCTGAGCTTTTCCGCCGGACGCCTGCCGCCGGGCGTGTCGCCGCAGCTCGGTCCCGCCGCCACCGGGGTGGGCTGGGTCTATCAGTATGCCCTGCTCGCCAAGGACAAGACCCTGGCCGAGCTGCGCTCGCTGCAGGACTGGTACCTGCGCTACCAGCTCACCAAGGCTCCCGGGGTGGCCGAGGTCGCCTCGGTGGGTGGTTTTGTCCAGGGCTACCAGGTGAGCGTCGATCCGGTGAAGCTGCGCGCCTACGGGATCGGACTGGGGACGGTCACGAAGGTGATCCGCGACAGCAACCGCGACGTCGGCGGGCGGGTCGTCGAGATGGCCGAGACCGAGTACATGGTGCGCGGCCGGGGCTACCTGCGGGGCGTGGCCGACATCAACGACCTGGTCGTCAAGAGCGCGCTGGGAACACCAGTTCGCATTCGCGACATTGCGCGCGTCGAGATGGTTCCCGAGGAACGGCGCGGGCTGACTGAGCTCAACGGCGAGGGCGAGGTGGTCTCCGGGATCGTGATGGCGCGCTACGGGCAGAATGCGCTCAAGGTCATCGACGGGGTGAAAGACAAGCTCGCCGAGCTGGCAGCGGGGCTGCCGGAAGGCGTGACGGTGCAAACGGTTTACGACCGCTCGGAGCTGATTCACCGCGCCATCAATGCGCTCACCTGGACGCTCTTCGAGGAGAGCCTGATCGTCGCGCTGGTGTGCATCGTATTCCTCATGCACGTGCGCAGCGCCCTGGTGGCGATCGTGATGCTGCCAATTGGCGTGCTGATGGCGATGATCGTGATGCGCGCGCTCGGGATGAGTTCCAACCTGATGAGCCTGGGAGGGATAGCGATCGCGATCGGGGCGATGGTCGACGCGGCGATCGTGATGATCGAGAACGCCCACAAGCATGT
>JAGXFG010000060.1 GCA_024637395.1 Burkholderiaceae bacterium
CGTCGGGGCCATAGACCTTGGTCGACTTCTCGCCCGCGAACACTTCCATCCAGTGGATCTGTTTCTTGCCGCCGTAGGCCTTGGCCACGGCAGCGTCGACGACCTTCATCATCACCGGGGTGATGTCGAGTCCGGTGCCGTCGCCCTCGATGTACGGGATGATCGGGTTATCCGGAACTTCCAGTGAAAAGTCGTCTTTTACCCGGATTTTCTGCCCGTTTGCCGGGATTTCGATGTGTTCGAACATGCTCGGGACTCCTCGATGGGACTGTGATCGGACGCGCTGCCGCAAAAAGCGGAATTATGCCGCAATAGCGACCGTGACGCTGGCCCGCGGCTCGCCGGAGTCCTCTGGTGGCCCCGGAACCGGGCCAGGAAGACAGTGCGGCCTGGCATCGGACGAGGACCATGCAGAAAGTTGTTGCGCGCGCTGTCAACCGCCCGGCCGCTGGCGCGTTCAGCCTCCCGACCACGGAGCCGGTGCGAAGTACCGGCCCGGGTCGAAACCCCAACTTTCCGTCTCGCACAAGGATTTGAAATGAGCAAACTGTTCGCAACCCTGATCGCCGCCGCGATGGTTTCTGGCGCCGCCTTTGCCGCTGACGCCCCGAAAGCGGCCCAACCGGCTGCCGTTGCTGCGCCCGCTGCTGCTGCTGCTCCTGCAGCCGCGCCCGCTGCCGCTGCTGCGCCTGCCGCCAAGACTGAAGAAGCCAAGGCCCCGGCCAAGAAAGTTACCAAGATCGCCAAATTGAGCAAGGCCAAGAAAGTCAGCAAGAAAGCAGCTGAGAAGAAGGCCGAATAAGCCATTCAGCAAACTGAACGCAGCGTAGGCTGACGGTCGCCAGATCACGGCTGATCGTGAACCACGTCGAACCGCGGTGGGCTTTCGCGCACCGCGGTTCCTTTTCGCCCGGGTCAGGCGATCGAACTTTTCCCGCTCCGCGACAGGCGTGGTTCTCCCTGAATCCGGTGCCTGGACGTAACATCACCGTGAAGTCAAAGGCGGAGCAAGCGGAGGACGACATGCCAACCACAGCAAGATCCAGGACGATGGTCCGCAACTGGTTGAGCGGTTGCGCACTGACGATATGTGCCATCGTCGCCCACGCCCAGGTTCCCAATCCCCGACTGCCGACGGTCGAAATGGAGGCCGGCATACATCTGATCCGAGCCGAGGTTGCCGCCGCCCCCGCAACCAGAGCCACCGGACTGATGTATCGCGACGCCCTCGGACGCAACGAGGGGATGCTGTTCGTCTTTAACGAACGTGGCCGCGAATGCTTCTGGATGAAGAACACCCGCATCCCGCTGTCGATCGCCTTCCTGGCCGATGACGGACGGATCGTCAACATCGCCGATATGGCGCCGCACGCCGAAACCAGCCATTGCTCGCTCGAGCCGGTGCGCTATGCGCTCGAAATGGAGAAGGGCTGGTTCGCCAAGCGCGGGATTGCCGCCGGCCAGCGGCTGCGCAACCCGCGGTTATTCGCCACCAAGCCCCCGGTCCGGCCCTAGAAAGCAAAACGGCGCCCGTGCAGGCGCCGTCCCGCCACTGGCAGTCAAGCGCTACGCAAAGTTCTGCGCGGCGAATTCCCAGTTGACCAATTTCCAGAACGCCCCGACATAATCCGGACGGCGATTGCGGTAGTCGATGTAGTAGGCGTGTTCCCAAACGTCGCAGGTGAGCAGCGGCTGGTCGGCGCCAGTGAGCGGCGTAGCGGCATTGGAGGTATTGACGATATCGACCGATCCGTCGGCCTTGCGCACCAGCCAGGTCCAGCCGGATCCGAAGTTGCCGATTGCCGATTTGGTGAATGCTTCCTGGAACGCCTCGAACGAGCCCCACTTGCGCTCGATGGCCGTGGCCAGCGCGCCGCTCGGCTTGCCGCCGCCGTTGGGCGAGAGCGATTTCCAGTAGAAGGTGTGGTTCCAGATCTGGGCGGCGTTATTGAAGATCACCCCGGATGACTTGCGGATGATGTCCTCGAGCGAGAAATTCTCGAACTCGGTTCCCTTGATCAAGTTGTTGAGGTTGGTCGCATAGGACTGATGGTGCTTGCCGTAGTGGAACTCCAGTGTTTCCCGGGAAATATGGGGGGCCAGAGCTTCGATGTCATAGGGCAGAGCGTCGAGTTTATGTTCCATCTCGCTTCCTTTTGTGGTTGGTGCGGTGAAGACCATTGTATGCCGAGCGAGCGCCGGCGGCCGCACTCAACCGTCGCCGCGAAGTGGACTTAGCGCCTCGGCGCCGCCATCAACGGTGCGCACTTCGCTGACCTGCGCCGAGAGCTCACCGACGGCAAACAGCACCTCGATCGCGTCCCCGCTGCGCAGCCGGGCAGCTTCCCGGACTATGCGCTCGTCGGCGTCGCGCACAATCGCGTAGCCGCGGCCGAGCACCGCGACCGGGCTGACCAGTTCCAGTTGCTCGGCGCCGGCCCTGGCCCGCTGCAGGCACTGCTCGAGGCGCGAACGCAGCGCCCGGGCGCTGCGTTGGGCCATATTGTCGAGGCGCTGCGCCCGCTCGCGCCACTGCACCGATGGCGGCCGCAACAGGCGCGCCGCGCCGTCCAGCGCCTGCTCGCGCGACTGCAGGTTGCGCGCCATGGCGCGTCCCAGGGCCTGGCCCCCGACCAGCAACCGCGCGCGCAATTCGGCTCGCTCGGCAACCACCGCAACCGCAGCACCGGTTGGCGTGGGAGCCCGGAGGTCGGCGACAAAGTCCACGATCGTGAAATCGCTCTCGTGGCCGACTCCGCTCACCACCGGAATCGGTGAACTGGCTACTGCCCGGGCCACGCGTTCGTCGTTGAATGCCCAGAGATCCTCGATCGACCCGCCACCACGAACCATCAGCAACACGTCGCATTGGCCGTGCTCCCCGGCGCTGGCAATAGCCGCAACTATCGCCGCCGGCGCTTCCGCGCCCTGGACCAGGGTCGGATAAATGATGACCGGGACCTGGGGAGCGCGCCTGGCCAGGGTCGTGAGCACATCGCGCAAGGCAGCCGCCTGGGGCGAAGTCACGATCCCGATGCAGCGCGCCTGCTGCGGAACCGCCCGCTTGCGCTGCGCTTCGAACAATCCCTCGAGCTCGAGCTTTTCCTTGAGTTCCAGGAAGCGGCGGTAGAGGTCCCCCGCACCGGACTGGCGCATCGCGTCGACCGTGAGCTGGAACTCGCCGCGCGCCTGGTACAGCGAAGCGCTGCAACTGACCTCGACCTGGTCGCCGTCGCGCGGGACAAATCTCAGGCTCTGCGCCCGACCACGAAACATCACCGCCCGCACCTGGGCGTAGGCGTCCTTGAGCGTGAAGTAGCAGTGGCCACTTGCGGCCCTGGTCAGGTTGGAAATTTCGCCCCTGACCAGCAGCGGACCCAGACCGCGATCCAGCAGCCCCGCCACGGTACGGTTCAACTGCGAAATCGTCAGCGGAGCGTTCACCGGCGCGGGATATTCGCCCACCTGAGACCCCATCATATCGGCCTTGCCAGGCTCTCTTTCCACAAACCTGCCCTCCTTCCGGACCGATTCGCCGGTCCCTCGTCCACCTCTGGGGAATTCTACAACTTATTGATTTTGCGAGATTTTTTAGTGTCTATTTTTTGTGCACCGGAGCACTGTAACCAAACCACGGTGCTTCCGGCCTCCTACTCGACAGATCTTCACAGAGTTGTCCACAGATCCTGTTGATTACTCTGGCAACATCCGGTCAACTTGCCGTCGGCAGCCAAAACGCCCCACAATCGACCCGTGCCCGATTCTGAGTCGAGGCCAACGCGCGCGGTGGCGTGGAGGTTCGACCGCACCAGCCTGGAGGTTCTACTTGTTTGCTCTGATTCATGCCGCTGGATGGCCAATCTGGTTCCTGATCTTGACCTCGATTGTCGCGGTAACGTTGATCATTGAACGCTTCATATCGCTGCAGCGCATCCGCATCATTCCCCCGGCCCTGCTCGAGGAAGTATTCCTGCTCCACCGCAACCAGCAGATCAGCCCGGCGCTGGTGAAGAAGCTGGCCGCCAATTCCCCGCTCGGCGCGGTCCTGGCGAGCGGACTGCGCTACCGTCAGGCGGGCCGCAACGCGATGAAGGAGGCGATGGAGGAAACCGGTCGCGCGGTCGCGCACCAGCTCGAGAAATATCTTTCGGCGCTGGGCACGATCGCCGCCACCTCGCCGCTGATGGGACTGTTCGGAACGGTCATCGGCATGATCGAAATATTCGGCTCGCAAGTCCCCGGCCAGTCCAACCCCGAGGTGCTCGCCCATGGCATTTCGGTGGCACTCTACAACACCGCGCTCGGAATCCTGATCGCGATTCCGGCGCTGATCACGTACCGGCATTTCCGGGCGCGGGTCGACAGCTACCTGGTTGAAATGGAGCAGCAGTCGTTGCGGCTGGTCGACACCGTGCTTGGCGATCGCCCATGAATTTCCGGCGGGGCCTGCGCCGCGAGGAGCCGGAGATCAACTTCATTCCGTTGATCGACGTGCTGCTGGTGATACTGATCTTCCTGATGGTGAGCACGACCTACGCCAAGTTCACCGAGCTCCAGGTCGACCTTCCCGGCGCCAGTGCCGAGAAGCCCGGCACGCGCCCCAGCGAGATCGTGATAGAGGTCTCGGCCCAGGGTGGCTACCTGCTCGAGGGTACCAGCGCGCCAATCTCCAGTACTGCTGCCCTCGCCGCCGAACTGAGCCGCCTGGCGGCCGGCAACCGGGAGGCAGTGCTGGTGATTCGCGCCGACGCGGCCGCCCGCCACCAGGCGGTGATCGGCGTGCTCGACGCCGCGCGCCAGGCGGGACTGGCGCATGTATCGTTTGCCGCGCGCAGCGACGCGGCGGCGACGGGGCGCTGACCGTCACAGTGGCGGCAGGCAGCCCAACGACCGCCCGGCGCTCACTGGAGCGCGCGCTGACCCGGCTGTGGTTCGACAGTGAACCGGGCCCGGGCCTCAGGCTGGCGGCGGCGCTGCTCGCGCCGCTCGCACTCCTCACCGCGATCATGGCCCGCCGGCAGCGCGCCAGGATCGAAGCCCTGGCGGCCCCGCCAGTGCCGGTGATCGTGGTCGGCAACCTGGTGGTCGGTGGTGCCGGCAAGACTCCACTGGCGAGCGCGATCGCCACTGCGCTGGCGAACAACGGACACCGCCCCGGGTTGCTGGCGCGCGGCCATGGCCGGCGCTCAAGCGCAGCGACGCTGGTCACGGCCGATACCCCCGCCGCGGTCGCCGGCGACGAGGCGTTGATCCTGGCGCGCCGAACCGGCCTGCCGGTGGCGGTGGGAACGGATCGGGGCCAGGCGCTGACGCTGCTGCTGGCGCACCACCCCGAGGTCGACGTCGTGGTCAGCGACGATGGGCTGCAGCACGACCGGCTGGCGCGCAGCGTCGAACTGGCGGTTTTCGACCGGCGCGGCCTGGGCAACGCTCACCTGCTCCCGGCTGGCCCTTTGCGCGAGCCGGTGGCGCACCTGACTCGAATGGATGCGCTGGTGCTCACCGATGAGGCTGATGCGCCATTGGTGCACCCGCGCACCTTTCGCTCGGGCATCAGGGCATTGGGTTTCAGCCGGGTCGACGGGTCGCAGCGCAGGATCCCGGCAGCGCAATTCGCGCAACTGGCGCAGGGCAGCAATGCCATCACCGCCGTTGCCGGGATTGCCAATCCGGAACGTTTTTTCACGCTGCTCGCGGCCCAGGGGATCAGGGCCGCGCCGCTGGAATTCGCCGACCACGAAGCCATCGACCAGCGGCAACTCGGACAACTTAAGTCAGGGTTGATCGTGATGACCGAGAAAGACGCAGTAAAATGCCGCTCGTTTGCCGACCGGCGGTGCTGGTTCCTCGAGATCGAGGCGATCCCGGAACCTGCACTGATCGACTGGCTGGAGGAAGTGATTGATGGATAGCCGTCTGCTTGACATTCTCGTCTGCCCGATCTGCAAGGGTTCGCTGAAACACCTCCGAACCAACGGGGAAGATGAACTCGCCTGCCAGCGTGACGGGCTGGCGTTCCCGATTCGGGAAGGAATCCCGGTGATGCTGGTCGACGAGGCCCGCAAGTTCGAGCCGGGCTCGGCAGTTCCTTGAGCGGTGCCGCGCCCGGGCCGGCGTTTGTGGCGCTGATCCCGGCGCGGCTGGCTTCGACACGACTCCCGGAAAAGGCGCTCGCCGACATCGGCGGCGCGCCAATGGTGGTGCGCGTCGCCCAGCGGGCGGCGGCTGCGGGCGCGCAGCGCGTGGCCGTCGCGACCGATGCGCAGTCAATCGCCAATGCCGTCCGGGCCGCCGGATTCGAGGCGGTGCTCACCGCTCGCGACCACCCGAGCGGCACCGACCGGCTCGTCGAAGCAGCCGCCATCCTGAAGCTGGAACCATCGCAGATCGTCGTCAACGTCCAGGGCGATGAGCCGCTGATCGAACCGGAGTTGATTCGCTCGGTCGCGCAGCGACTGGCCGATGCGCCAGGCGCCGCGATTGCCACCGCCGCCCACCGCATCGACACCCTTGCCGATTATCTCAACCCCAACGTGGTCAAGGTGATCAGCGACGCGCGCTCGATGGCGACCATGTTTTCCCGTGCGCCGGTGCCGTTCGACCGCGACCATCTGGCGGGGTTTCCGGCCCGCATGCCGGATGAGCTGGGAACAGCGCTGCGCAGCCGCGGCCTGCCGCTGCGCCACGTCGGGATCTACGCCTATCGGGTCGCGTTCCTGGCCGAGTATCCGCAACTGGAACGCGCGCCGACCGAGGAACTGGAATCACTCGAACAATTGCGCGCGTTATGGCATGGTTACACAATCGCACTGCTGATAACGGCTGCGGCGCCAGCTTCCGGGGTCGACACTGCCGAGGATCTGGCGCGCGTGCGCGCGGTCTTCGCGGCCCAGTCCCGGAACTCCTGAGCACCGCGGCAACAGTCCGACACCCTACCCTTTCAACTACGGAAAAACCATGCGACTTATTCTTCTCGGCCCCCCCGGTGCCGGCAAAGGTACCCAAGCCACTTTCCTCTGCGAACGCTATGGAATTCCGCAAATTTCCACCGGCGACATGCTGCGCGCCGCGGTCAAGGCCGGCACGCCACTGGGCATCGCGGCCAAGAAGGTGATGGATTCCGGCGGGCTGGTCTCGGACGAGATCATCATCGGACTGGTGCGCGACCGGCTGACGCAGCCCGACTGCGCAGGGGGCTATCTCTTCGACGGTTTCCCGCGGACCATTCCCCAGGCCGAGGCAATGCGGGCGGCGGCGGTGGCGCTTGACTACGTACTCGAGATCGCGGTGCCGCCCGAGGCGATCATCGAACGCATGAGCGGGCGCCGGGTCCACGTCGCCAGCGGCCGTACCTACCACGTGCAATTCAACCCGCCGCGAGTTGCCGGCCGTGACGACGTCACTGGCGAGGAACTCATCCAGCGCGACGACGATCGCGAAGAAACAGTCCGCAAGCGCCTCGAAGTCTACGAGGCCCAGACCCGCCCGTTGGTGGCTTATTACAGCGAATGGGCCGAGAGCGGTACCACGGGAGCGCCAAGCTACCGTAAAATCTCGGGGGTCGGCACCGTCGAGGAGATAAGCGCACGCGTTTTCGGTGCCTTGAAGTAGAATTCCGCGCCGGTGCGTAGAACGTAAAACAAATTACGCACCCCATTTAGAAAAATCGTCTGGAGGTTTGACAAATGAACGGAGCCACCACGGTGGGACTCTGGCTGGCAATTGCCGCGGGATTGGCAGCGCTGGTCTACGGAATCGTCTCGACCCGCTGGATTCTCGCGCTCGACGCCGGGAATGAGCGCATGAGGGAGATCGCGGCGGCGATCCAGCAGGGCGCAAAAGCCTATCTGAACCGCCAATACCGTACCGTCGCGATCGTCGGCATCGTGCTCTTCCTGGTGATCGGGCTGGTTCCCGGCCTGGGCTGGGACACCGCCGCCGGCTTCGCGCTGGGTGCGATCCTCTCGGGGGCTGCCGGCTACATCGGCATGAACGTCTCGGTGCGCGCCAACGTGCGCACTGCCCAGGCGGCCAGCAAGGGCCTGAACGAGGCCCTGGCAGTGGCTTTCCGGGGCGGTGCAATCACCGGCCTGCTGGTGGTTGGCCTGGGATTGATCGGGGTCGCCGGCTTCTACGCCTGGCTGATCGGTGGCGCTGCCCCCGGAACCAGCCTGCACACCACGCTCAAACCGCTGATCGGCCTGGCCTTCGGCTCGTCGCTGATCTCGATCTTCGCGCGGCTGGGCGGCGGCATCTTCACCAAGGGCGCTGACGTCGGCGCCGACCTGGTCGGCAAGGTCGAGGCCGGAATTCCGGAAGACGACCCGCGCAACCCGGCGGTGATCGCCGACAACGTCGGCGACAACGTCGGCGACTGCGCCGGTATGGCTGCCGACCTGTTCGAGACCTATGCGGTGACACTGATCGCCACCATGCTGCTCGGCGCGCTGATGATGACCGGCGCGGAAGCGCAGGCCGTGATCTTCCCGCTGGTACTCGGCGGCGTGTCGATCATCGCCTCGATCGTCGGCGCCTTCTTCGTGCGGGCGGCGCCCGGCCAGCAGATCATGACGGCGCTCTACAAGGGCCTGGCGGTCGCCGGCGGACTGGCAACGATCGTCGCCTACCCGGTAACGTCCTGGGTCTTCGGCAGCGCCGATCCGGCGATCTGGGGAGCCAATGGCACCACGATCACCGGCCTGTGGTTGTGTGTGGTGGTCGGTATGGTGCTCACCGGACTGATCGTCTGGATCACCGAGTACTACACCGGCACCCAGTTCAAGCCGGTGCGCTATGTCGCCCAGGCGTCAACGACCGGCCACGGCACCAACATCATCGCCGGGCTCGCGATATCGATGAAATCGACCGCGATCCCGGTGCTGCTGGTGTGCGCGGCAATCATTGCCGCCTCGAAGTTCGGCGGACTCTACGGCATCGCCGTGGCGGCCACCTCGATGCTCTCGATGGCCGGCATCATCGTCGCGCTCGACGCCTACGGTCCGATCACCGACAACGCCGGCGGCATCGCCGAGATGGCCGGGATGCCCGAGTCGGTGCGTGCCGTGACCGATCCGCTGGACGCCGTGGGCAATACCACCAAGGCCGTCACCAAGGGTTACGCGATTGGTTCAGCGGGCCTGGCCGCGCTGGTACTGTTCGCCGACTACACCCATGGCCTGCAGTCCTACGGCATCGACGCCCGCTTTGATCTCTCCAACCACATGGTGATCGTCGGCCTGTTCATCGGCGGCATGATCCCGTTCCTGTTCGCCGCGATGGCGATGGAAGCCGTGGGTCGCGCGGCGGGCGCGGTGGTTGAGGAAGTTCGCCGCCAGTTCCGCGAGATCAAGGGCATCATGGAAGGCACCGGCAAGCCCGACTACTCGAAGGCCGTCGACCTGCTGACTGCCGCCGCGATCAAGGAGATGGTGCTGCCCTCGTTGCTGCCGGTCGCAGTACCGATTCTGGTCGGCATCTTCCTCGGTCCGGTCGCGCTCGGCGGACTGCTGATGGGCACCATCGTCACCGGGCTGTTCCTGGCAATTTCGATGTGCACCGGCGGCGGCGCCTGGGACAACGCCAAGAAATACATCGAAGAAGGCAACTTCGGCGGCAAGGGCAGCGAGGCACACAAGGCCGCGGTCACCGGCGACACAGTCGGCGACCCGTACAAGGACACTGCCGGCCCGGCCATCAACCCGCTGATCAAGATCATCAACATCGTGGCACTGCTGCTGGTGCCCGTGCTGGGAATGATGTACGGGGGCAACGCACCTGCTGCCGCCCACACCGAGGCCCCCGCCATGTCGGCCCCGGCCACTGCCCCGGCAACCGCTCCGGCGGCCGCTCCGGCGGAAGCGGCACCGGCGCAGAAGTAGCATTTCCAAGCCGGCCGGTCGTCCCGACCGGTGGCCGGCACCAGGATCAGGCGCTCCCACCTTGGGGAGCGCCTTTTTTTTGCCTGCTGCCAGCGCCCTGCGCACCGTGACCCACCGGAGCGCGGCGGCGACAGCGCCACATCCTCGTCGTGCCTTCCCGAGGTGCCTACAATAGTCGCCTGGGGCGTCGCGCCGTGCGGCGCGACGAGCGCGAACAGAGGAGACAGGAAATGAAGGTCGATGGCAAGGTAGTGCTGGTCACTGGCGGCGCGTCAGGGCTGGGCGGAGCGACTGCGGCGGCACTTGTTGCCGCTGGCAGCAAGGTGCTGATCGTCGATGTCAACGCCGAACTGGGCGAGTCATATGCCGCATCGCTCGGTGGCAACGCGCGCTTCGTGCGCTGCGATGTCAGTTCCGAAGCCGATGCGCAACAGGCGGTCGCCGCGGCGCAGGAAATGGGCACCCTCGCCGGCCTGGTGAACTGCGCCGGGATCGGCCCGGCCGCGAAGACCGTCGGCAAGAACGGCCCGCACCCGCTCGACCTGTTCACCAAGGTCATCCAGGTCAACATGATCGGCACCTTCAACATGATCCGCATCGCCGCCGCGGCGATGGTAGGCAACACCCCCAACGAAGAAGGGGAACGCGGGGTGATCGTCAACACCGCCTCGGTCGCAGCCTTCGACGGCCAGATCGGGCAGGCTGCCTACTCGGCTTCCAAAGGCGGCATCGTGGGAATGACTCTGCCGATCGCCCGCGACCTGTCGCGCGACGGCATCCGCGTCGTCACCATCGCCCCGGGGCTGTTCCTGACACCGATGCTCGCCGGGTTGCCGACTGAAGTGCAGGAATCGCTCGGCAAGCAGGTGCCGTTCCCGCCGCGGCTCGGGCGCCCGGCCGAGTACGCAATGCTGGCGCTGCAGATCTTCGCCAATCCGATGCTCAACGGCGAGACCATCCGGCTCGACGGCGCGATCCGGATGGCGCCGCGCTAGAGCGCGGCACGCCCCGCGCTGGCTAGGAGCCGGGGCTCCCGGCGCTGACCCGCTGTTCGAGCCAGGTGCCGAGCGCGAGCAGCGCCGGGTCGCTGTCGGTCCGCCCCACGACCTGAAGTCCGAGGGGCAACCCGTCGATGGCAGCGAACGGCAGCGACAGCGCGGGCAGGCCGCAGAAGGAAAACGGCAGCGTCTGACCCAGCACCGCCTCGCGCACGCTCATCGTGCCGCCCTCGACCGCCACTTCGGTCTGGCCGCGCAGCGGCGCCGGCACCGGCGCGGTCGGCAGCACCAGCGCGTCGATCCCGGCCAGCACCTGGTCCAGTTGCGCGGCCAGCGCGGCGCGGGCCTGCAGAGCGGCGATGTAATCGATGGCGCTCACCTGCTCACCGGCTCGCATCGGCGCGAGCACTGCCTCCGAGAACCCGGCACCGCCAGCGCCGAGTGCCGCACGGTGGACCCAGGCCGCCTCGGCCCGCACCAGCGGACTGTAGTTCGTCCAGGCGCTCCCGAGCAGCGGCACATCGAACTCTTCAACTTGCGCGCCCGCCGCGCGCAGCGCGGCCAGCGTGCCGGCGAACAATTCGCGCACCTGCGGGTGCAGGCGACCACGAAGCCAGGCGGCCGGAACACCGAGGCGCGGGTGGCGGGCAACCCGCCCGTGGCCGACGCGGCGCTGCGCCATCACCTCGTAGAGCAGCGCGCAGTCGGACACCGAGCGCGCCAGCGGCCCGGCGTGATCACAAGTCCACGACAGCGCCAGGGCACCATCGAGCGGGATGGCACCGTAGGTCGGCTTGAAACCCGTTATCCCGCAAAAGGCCGCCGGGATCCTGATCGACCCTCCGGTGTCGCTGCCCAGGCCGGCCATTCCAATGCCGGTGGCGACACAGACCGCGGCCCCGCTCGAGGATCCACCAGCCTGATGCTGTGGCCGCAGCGGATTGCAGACGTCGCCGGTAAAGGCGTTCTCGCCGGTTGCGCCGAGCGCGATCTCGTGCATGTTGGTCTTGGCGAACAGGACCGCGCCGGCGGCGCGCAAACGCGCTACCGCACTGCCCTCGTGCTCGCCCAGGTCCGGGAGCGCCGCGGCGGTGCCGCCCTTGGTGGGCATCCCGTCGACCAGGTAGAGGTCCTTGACCGAGACCGGAATGCCGTGCAGTTCACCGCAGTGCTCGCCGCGCCGCACCGCCTGATCGCGCGCCCGGGCCTGCTCGCGCGCCGCGTCCCAGTCGACGTAGGCGATCGGGTTGAGTTCCCGGTTGGCCTGGGCGCGCAGGCAAGCTTCCTCGATCAATTCCAGCGCGGAGAGCTTGCCGGCAGTGATCGAGCCGACGGTGTCATCGATAGATTGCATCATGGGCAGCCTTTGCGCAGAATGGGGTGGAGTCAATTATGCAACCGGGAGCTTGGGCCATGGAACGCAGGCGAATCAGCGGCGGCCGTTTGCGCAGCGCGGAATACGACGAGAGCAACGGCGTTCTTGAAATCGAATTCCTCGACTATTCGGTCAAGCGCTTCCAGTCGGTGCCGATCGAGGTCTGGCGCCGACTGCTCAGCGCACCCAACCCGGCGACCTACTACGAGGACCGCATCGAGGAGGAATATCCGGTGGAGACGGCGGCGCATCGCGTCGACGAATCCGCCCGCGCCCGGCTCGATTCGCTGTTCGGTCAGCCTCCTGGCCAGGACGGCAACGATCCGTCAGGGCAAACTGGCCGCGGCTGAGCGGCCAATCCATTCGGCCAATCCATTTCGCACGTACCCAGGTGACACCGCAAGCCGGGCCGAGCGGCCAGCAGCGTTCGCTTGGCATCGACATCTTTTGCCGGGTGGTCGACAATTTCGGCGACGCCGGGGTGTCCTGGCGACTCGCCGGGCAGTTGGCGCGCGAGCACGGCGCGCGGGTGACGCTGTGGATCGACCGCCCCGAAATCATCGCGCTGATCGACTCTGCCGGCGCCGGCAGCCAGGTCCTGGTGCAGGATTGGGAGGCCGCTGCACAGCACTACCTTGCCCGCGACGTGCTGCTCTCCACCTTCGGCTGCGAACTGCCGCCGGCGGTGCGCGCGCAACTCTCCCCCGCCAAACGGCCGCCCGTGTGGGTCAATCTGGAGTACCTGAGCGCCGAGCCGTGGATCGATGGCTGCCACCTGCTGCCCTCGGTCAAGCCGGGGGACCTGGCCGTCGAATGGTTCTTCTATCCGGGCTTCAGCGCCGCCAGCGGCGGCCTGCTGCGCGAAGCACGGCTCGATTCAGACCGCGAGCGTTTTCTGCGCCACGAGTCCGGGCCATGGCTGACAGCGCGCGGGCTGGATTCGGAGCCTGGCGCGCTGAGGGTTTCGCTGTTTTGCTACCCGCAGGCGCCGATTGGCGACTTGCTCGCCGAGCTGGCACGCAGCGCGCACCGCCGGGTCCACCTGCTGTTGCCCGAGGGCGTCGCCGAGGCGGCGATTCCCGAGTTCCTCGGCCATGAACTTGCACCCGGGCAGCGCTCGGACAGGGGCGCGCTGACTATCGCTCGCCATGCCTTTCTCGACCAGGCCGGGTACGACCGCCTGCTCTGGAGTTGTGACCTGAACTTCGTGCGCGGCGAGGACTCCTGGGTGCGCGCGCACTGGGCCGACCGGCCGTTCGTGTGGCAACCCTATCCGCAATCGGGCAGCACCCACCTGGTGAAGCTCGCGGCATTCCTCGCGCGCATGCTCGCCTCCTGCCCACCGGCGACTCCGGCCGGCGCCACGCCCGGCACAGAGGTTCGGGACGAGGCATTGATTCGCGCGATGATGCTGGCGTGGAGCGGAGCGCAGCCCATGGCCGGCACCGTGGCGCGGTTTCTCGCCGCGCTGCCGCGGCTGGCCCCGGTTTACTCGTCCTGGCGACGGCAGCTGGCTCGGGACGATGACTTGGCGGACCAGCTTTACGGATTCATCCAGAGCAAGATATAATGTTTGGTTGATTTCGGCCGAAATCTGGTAACGCAACACAGGAATAAAGATGAAGACCGCACAGGAATTGCGCGTTGGCAACGTGGTGATGATCGGCAAGGATCCGATGGTCGTCCAGCGTGCCGAGTACACGAAGGGTGGCCGCAACGCCTCCGTCGTCAAGATGAAATTCAAGAGCTTGTTGAGCACCTCGAATAGCGAGACGGTCTACCGCGCCGACGAAAAATTCGACGTCCTGATCCTCGACAAGAAGGATGTGACCTACTCCTACTTCGCTGACCCGCTCTACGTCTTCATGGACGGCGAGTACAACCAGTACGAAGTGGAAAGCGACTCGATGGGCGACGCCCTCAACTACATCGAGGAAGGCATGCCCTGCGCAGTCACCTTCTACGACGGGCGCGCGATTTCGGTCGAGATGCCGAACTCGGTGGTCCGCGAGGTCGAGTACACCGAGCCGGCCGTCAAGGGCGACACCTCGGGCAAGGTCATGAAGCCGGCGCGCATCAAACCGACTGGATTCGAAATTCCGGTGCCGGCGTTCGTCAACATCGGCGACAAGATCGAGATCGATACCCGCACCGCCGAGTATCGCAACCGCGTCAAGGGCTGAACACAGCCTGATCGTCGGCGGGGTACGCGGCCAGACCGCGGGCCCGCCGGCGGGCCACAACCCGCCGGATCTGGCGTGCCACCGTGGCACGCAATGAGCGCAGTGACACCGGCTTGACCAGGTAACTGCTGCAGCCGGCGAGCGCTCCTCGCGCCAGGTCAAAGGTCGACGAGCGCGAAGTCAGGATTACCACCGGTACATCGCGCAGCAGGCGATCGCGCCTGATTTCGCGGGTCAGCGCAAAGCCGTCGATCCCGGGCATCATGACGTCGATCAGCGCCACCTCGTAGCCGCGCTCACTGAGCGCTACCAGCGCTTCCCGCCCCGACGCGAGCGCGTCGCAGTCGACCCCCATCTGATGCAGCGCGACGGTCAACTGGCGCCGCACGGTCGGACTGTCGTCGACCACCAGCGCCCGCGGGCGGCGGGAGCCGAACTGCTCCAGGAACTGCGCGCCATCGGGCTTGGTGCCCTGCGCGCTGAATCCGCGCGTATCGACGAAGAACGCCTCGACCATCCGGTTCAGGGTTCTGAGCACGGTCGAGGTGAACTGCGAGAAGAGCAGATCGTCCTGCTGGCGTGCCGGGTCGTCACGGCGACCGACCTTGACCACTGCGTGCTGTTCGAGAATTCGGTACAGCGTGCTTGCCACCTCCTGCCCGCCACGCGCGGTCATGTCGACCAGCGCGATATCGAACTCGCCCGGCCCGCGGGTGGTCGCAATCGTGTACCGATAGGAATTGTGCCGGGCGTGTCGCAACACGATTTCGAGCAGGCGCTGGAAACGCTCCTCCAAGCCGAACACTGCGACCCGGAATCCGGGGCGCGGATCATTGAGAGCGGTAGCGATCATAGTATCTCCCCTGGTCCAAGCCGCGACGCGGCACTGGTCACCGAAGACTTGGCGCGCGGCTCATGGACGTAGCTGGCGGGATAATCGATGCTGGCTTCCATGTTGCTCGGATTGTAACCGCTATGGGCCCGGAGATGGCAAGAGTCAAGCGCAAGAATATCGTTGCCGGTCGGGAACTTAGGCCGCTGTCTTGAGAAGAAGCTGGATTGTCGTCCGGGCAGCCGTCGGTGACCCGCCGGGAGCTGGTCCCGGGGGCAGCGGCCACGCTCGCCGCAGCGAGCGGCGAATGGTTCTCGTGAGACTTTTTCCCTACAATGGAACCCAGCCGGTAGCGCCCTTTCGGACATGGTCGCGCTGCCGTTTTTGTTTCCCTGGTGCGTTCCAGTTGCAGTGGCGAGCGCGCCCGCCATGGAGATCGAAATGCCTGCCTCAGTTCCGCTGATGTCGACCTACGCCCGCCTGCCAGTGGCATTCAGCCATGGCGATGGACCATGGCTGTTCGATACCAGCGGACGGCGCTACCTCGACTGCCTGGCCGGGATCGCGGTCAACACCCTTGGCTACAACCACCCGCGCCTCACCGCCGCGCTGCGCGAACAGGTCGGCAAGGTCATCCATACCTCCAACCTCTTCGAGATTCCGCTGCAGACCGAGCTGGCGCAGATGCTGGTCGATCGCTCGGCGATGACCAACGCCTTCTTCTGCAACAGCGGCCTCGAGGCCAATGAGGCGGCAATCAAGCTGGCCCGCCTCTACGGGCACAAGCGGGGCATCGAGCGCCCGGAAATAGTGGTCTACGAAAAGGCATTCCACGGCCGCTCCCTGGCGACCCTGTCGGCAACCGGCAACGTCAAGGTCCAGAAAGGATTCGAGCCCCTGGTCGAGGGCTTCGTGCGGGTGGAGATCAACGACATCGCCGCACTGCGCGCCATCGCCGCCGAGCGGCCCAACGTGGTTGCGGTGTTTCTCGAGGCGATCCAGGGCGAAGGCGGCATCCGCCCGGCCACGCCGGAGTACCTGCGCCAGGTGCGGACGCTGTGCGACTCGCAGGGCTGGCTGCTGATGATCGACGAGGTCCAGTGCGGCACCGGCCGCTCCGGCAAGTGGTTCGCCCATCAGTGGGCTGACATCGTCCCCGACGTAATGCCGCTCGCCAAGGGGCTGGGCTCGGGGGTGCCGATCGGCGCGGTGCTAGCCCACGGCGCGGCCGCCGAAATATTCCAGCCGGGGAACCACGGCACGACCTTTGGCGGCAACCCGCTGGCGATGCGCGCCGGGGTCACCACCATCGAGGTGATGGAGGACGAAGGCCTGATGGAACGGGCGTCGCACCTCGGGGCGGCGATCATGTCCGAAATCGCGCGCGGCATGGCCGACACCGGCGGCCTGGTCGAAGTGCGCGGCCGCGGACTGATGATCGGCATCGAACTCGACCGTCCCTGCGGCGAGCTGGTGGGCATGGCGCTCGACGCCGGTCTGATCCTCAATGTGACCGCCGAACGCGTGGTACGGTTGCTGCCGCCGCTCATCTTCGAGCAGGCCCACGCCGACCTGCTGGTCGAGCGCTTGCTGCCGCTGCTGCGGCGGGTCGTCAGCACGCCGCTACCAGGCAAGGCATAGCCCGGCGGGCCCGCGCACCAGAGTGCCAGCGGGCCACCCGGGCAAACGGAGAGCATCGTGACCACCCTCAAGCATTTTCTGCAACTGAAGGATTTCAGCGCCGACGAGATCGCCTACGTCTTCGAGCGGACCAAGATCATCAAGGATCGCTTCAAGCGCTACGAGCGCTATCACCCGCTCTCGGATCGCACGCTGCTGATGATTTTCGAGAAGGCGAGCACCCGCACCCGGCTGTCATTCGAAGCCGGCATGCAGCAGTTGGGCGGCGCCGCCATCTACCTCAACACCCGTGACTCGCAACTCGGTCGCGGCGAGCCGGTCGGCGACGCCGCCCAGGTGATGTCACGGATGTGCGACATCGTGATGATCCGCACCTTCGAGCAGTCGATGGTGGAGAACTTCGCCGCCAACTCGCGGGTGCCGGTGATCAACGGTCTGACCAACGAGTACCACCCCTGCCAGATCCTGGCCGACATCTACACCTTCTTCGAGCAACGCGGCTCGATCAAGGGCCGCACGGTGGCCTGGATAGGGGATTCGAACAACGTCTGCAACACCTGGCTCCAGGCAGCCGAGGTGCTGGACTTCACTGTCCACGTCTCGACCCCGCCCGAGTACCGGGTCGAGCCCGAGCGCGCCGGACTCTATGGCACCGACTGCTTCGAGGAATTCGACGATCCGATGCAGGCCTGCAAGGGCGCCGACCTGGTGACGACCGACGTCTGGACCAGCATGGGTTTCGAGGCCGAAAACGCTGAGCGCCGCGAGGCGTTCGCCGACTGGTGCGTCGACGCCGACATGATGCGCGTCGCCGCGCCCGATGCGCTGTTCATGCACTGCCTGCCCGCGCACCGCGGCGAGGAAGTCACCGCCGAGGTCATCGACGGCCCGCAGTCAGTGGTCTGGGACGAGGCCGAGAACCGGCTTCACGTCCAGAAGGCGCTGCTCGAATACCTCCTGCTCGGCCGGGTCTAGGCCCCGGTCCTTCAGGCAGTGCGCCGATCGGCGAGCGGATACTGCGGATCGGAATAACCGGGCGTCGACGGATGGCCCGGCGCGACCAGCGAATCGACCAGCGCCTCGTCGGCATCGTTCCACTGCACCTCGAGCGCCGCGAAATACTCCTCCCACTGCGCCAGCGTGCGCGGGCCCGCGATCACCGCGCTGACGGTCCTGCTGGCGAGCAGCCAGGCACAGGCGAAATGCAGCAGTGATACCCCCTTGGCGCTGGCGTGCTCGGCCAGTCGCTCGGCA
>JAGXFG010000061.1 GCA_024637395.1 Burkholderiaceae bacterium
ACCGAGAGCCCGTGGTCGGGCTTGCGCGGCTGCCAGTGGTGCACGCCCGAGGCGTAGGTCCACATCCGGTCGAGATTGGTCAGCCGGGCGCCGACCGCGTGCGCCGCGTCGTGCAGCGTGCCGTCGGCAAAGCGGTGTGACCCGTTGAGTATCGTCGCCGGCGGCGTCCCCCAGTCGGCATGCCAGTGGCGCCGGACCCGCTCGATGCTGCCATTGATTCCGCCCGCTGCAACCAGCACGCAGCCCGCTCGGGCCTCGAACCGCGAGCCGTCGTCCTCGAGTGCGCCGGCGCAGCCACTGATGATGCCGGAACTGCTGACCAGTTGCTCGACGCGGTGTCCGAAGGCGATCTCGAGCCGGTCGCGGCGCGGGTGGGACTCGAGCCGCAGCAACAGCCGCCGCACCAGTTCGAAGCCGGTGCCCCAGACCATGTGGAAGCGCGGCACTGAATTGCCCGCGGTGGCGCCGCCGCGCTCGATCCAGTGGGGCACCGGGAAGAACGAGACGCCGCGGCCCTTGACCCACTGATAGACGTCCTCGTGGCAGCGCTCGACGTAGGCCTCGGCCCAGCGGCGCGGCCAGACGTCGTCAGCGGTGAATTCCGCAAAACTTGCCCAGTCGGCATAGGCCTGGGCCGGGGTGTCGTGGACGCCGGCGCGGCGCTGTTCATTGCTGCCGACCACGAAGATGCCGCCAAAGCTCTCCTTGGCCAGGCCGCCGAAGTTTTCCTGCCGATCGCGATCGAGCAGGACCACCCGCTGCCCGGCGTCGAGCAATTCAAGGCAGGCGCAGATTCCTGCCAGCCCGGCGCCAATCACGATCACGTCACCAGCGTAGCTGCGCATCCAATCTCCTTGGGTCACTTCACTACGATGCCTACAGGGGAGCCGCGGTCTTCATGATAGCGCCCGGTGCCATCCCTGGCTCAGTCCAGCGTGCGCCGGCCAGGCGCCGGCAAAGAACTGCAGGTTCTCGAGAACGTTGAGGTTGCCGTAGAGCGCGAACCTTTGTGACACGTAGCCGACCCGCCGCCGCGCCGCCGCGCGGGCGGTGCGCAAGTCGACTCCGGCCACTCTGAGGCTGCCGCTGGTGGCCGGCAGCAGGCCGCAGAGCATCCGGAAAGTGGTGGTCTTGCCGGCGCCGTTGGGGCCGAGCAGGCCGAAGACCTCGCCCCGGCGCACGCTGAAACTGGTGTTGGCCACCGCCGTGAAGTCGCCGAACTTGCGCACCACATTCTCCACCGCGATGACGGTGTCGGCGCCGTTGCCGGTTCCAGGAACAGGAACAGGCAGCGATGAGGGCTCGGCAGCGATCTGGGCAACGGCCGAAGCTTGCGGCTCGTCCTGATGCAGCAGCGCCATGAAGCCGTCCTCGAGCCGGGGCTCGACCGCGCGCACTGCCACGCCCGCGAGCGCGACGATGCTGCGGCGCGCGTCCTTGACCAGGAAGCGCACCTCGTAGACCAGACTGGTACGCAACTCGGGCGTCTGAACGGTCTTGGGCGTGAACTCGGCCACCGACGCGATGTACGCCAGCTTGGCGGCAATGGCCTGCTCGGGCCGGCTGCCAGATTTCAGGCGCAGCAACACCTGTCCCTGAGCGTCGATCTGCGCTTGGGCCTGTGCCAAGCGCAGCCTGGCCGAACGGGTATCGAGCAAACCGAGCACCTGCCCGGCCTGCACCACGTCGCCTTCACGCACGCGCAACTCGGCAATGCGTTCGCTGGCGTTGAAGGCCAGGGAGACCTGGCGGATGTCGACGTTGCCATACAGGGTGAGCGTGTTCGGATCTTCCTCGGCGGTGCCCGCGCTCAATGTCCAGACCACACCAGCGATCACGGCAACTACCACGAGCGCGGCAGGCAGCAGGAGCTTCCTGTTCATGCGTTGAGATCTCCTTGCGGCCCATTGGCCGCAAGGATTGCGCTGTCCGTGCCGGTGGGGGCATGGCACTGCGCATAGAGAAAATCAAGCAATTCCCTCAGAGCCTCGGTGCCCACCGAGTACCAGAGGAAAGTCCCCTCACGGCGAACCTTCACCAGCCCTTCCTGGCGCAGCTTCTCGAGGTGATGCGAAAGCGTCGAACCGCGAATCTGCAGTTCCCGGGCGATGTCGCCGACCACCATCCCTTGGGGGGGAACACTGAGCAAGAGGGCAACAATGCGCAGCCGAGGCTCAGCGCCTAGTGCGCTCAAGCGGCGCGCGAACGTGGCGATATCGGCAGTGCTGGTCAAGGTGGCAGCGTGAAGCCAATTGATATTTCGATGATACTTAAATGATAGAAACAATCAAGTATTCCCGGGCACCAACCGTGGCCACTGTCCCGATCGCGGTAAACTGCCGGCCAACCGACCTGGAGACAGGAACCCGGGTGCGGATCCCTCCGATAACCAAGGACTGGAAATGAAGCAATCAAAGAAATCGCTGGTGGCGGCCCTCGCCTTGATCAGCGCCACCGCGGTTTGGGCCAATCCCAAAGCTGCCCCGGCCGCTCCGGCGCCCGCCGCCGCTCCGGCGCCCGCCGCCGCGGCGGGTATCACCGGCGAGGTACTCGAAGTGCTCGATGTCGAGTCCTACACCTACCTGCGCCTCAAGACCGCCAATGGTGAAGTCTGGGCCGCAGTGCCGAGTGCCAAAGTGGCCAAGGGCAGCAAGGTCACGCTCGCAAGCGCAATGACGATGACCAACTTCGAGAGCAAGACGCTCAAGAAGAAGTTCGACAAGATCCTGTTCGCGACCCTGGCTGGCAGCGACGCAGCCAGCGCGCCGAGTGCACCGGCCGCGGCCAGCGCGCCGATCAAGGTCGCCAAGGCCAGCGGAGCGGGCGCCTACACCGTCGCCGAAGTGGTCGCAAAGCGCACCGAGCTCAAGGGCAAGCAGGTCCAGATCCGCGGCCAGGTCGTCAAGTTCATGCCCGGCATCATGAAACGCAACTGGGTCCATCTGCAGGATGGCTCCGGGACTGCCGCGGCCAAGAACCATGACATCCTGGTGACGACGCTCGACTCGGCGAAGATCGGCGATGTCGTGCTGGTCAAGGGCGTGGTCGGGAACGATCGCGACTTCGGCTCGGGCTACACCTACCAGGTGCTGGTCGAAGAGGCCAAACTGCAGAAGTAGGTCAAGCGACTGCGGCCGCCATTCGGCGGCCGCACCTTGCCGGGCCCAGGCACGGTTGCCTTTCCCGGAGAGCTCTGACAGCCAGGCCGACCTATTTCAGCTTGTAGGTCCCCGTCTGGCGATTGCAGCTCTGGAAGTTTCCCGGCTTGAGGTTGTCCGGGAACGGCCCCAGTGCCTTGAAGTCGCCGCTCGCGACCATGCCCTCGTAGTTGCCGGTGCCGCTGACGTTGGACCGGGTTATGATCCCGCCGGCCATGTTGAAGCTGGTCCTGAAACTTTCCCACGAGCCGGCCCTGTCACCATCGGGAACCCCGACGTTGTTGCTCACGCCTGACATGCAGGCGGTGGCATCGTAGGTGCCCTCCTTGGGCAACTCGGCCGCCAGCGTCCGCGGCTGGAGGGCCATATGATGGAATGGGGAAAGGTTGGGTGCGCCCACCGTTTTAAGTGTGAGCTAACCCGACCATCGAATCAATCTCCCTCCCCAGGGATTTTCTTCCCCCCGGCAGGGGCTATTCAAAGCCCGCAATCGTAGTCGACGATGAGCGGCGCATGGTCGCTGAAGCGCTCTTGCTGGTAGACCGCGGCGCCGTGCGCCGGCCATTGAGGAAAGGCCACCCGCCCTACCAGGTTGATGCCTGCGTAGCGCCCTTGCACCCAGTCAAAAGCGGGTGGGCACAACTAGCGCGCGTCCTTCGGTTTGGGATCGTTCGGCCAGTCGTTGGCTCGTCCCGGAAAATCCGGGCGCGGCTGGTGGGTGAAGAACTCCGATACGTCCACGGCATCCTGATCGCTCAACATACCGCCCTGACCGGTGGGTTTGTTGAGGTTGACAGCAAACGGCATGTTGTACTTGACGAACGAGGCCGCCTTGTAGGTGCGCGCCATTCCGGCTCCCAGGTTAAACGAGCGGTCCCCCCACAGCGGCGGGAAAATGAATTCACCGAACTGGTCCTGCATTCCCTCGCCCGAGGTGCCGTGGCAGGCGGCGCACTGGTCGGCATAGATCTGTTTGCCGCGAACCGGGTCGGGTACCAGGCTGGTGTCGATCTTGCCGACATTCACCATGTCGACCCGTTGACCGGCCGGAACCTTTTGCGCCAGCCACTTCATGTAGGCGATCATGGCTGACATCTCCCGGGAGTCGGGATCCAGCGGCTTGCCGTTCATCGAGCGCAGAAAGCAACCGTTGATACGCTGCTTGAGGCTGACTTCCTTTCCTGCCCGCGCGATGAATTGCGGGAAACTGTTGAAGGTGTTGACATAGGGCGCCCCGTGTTCGAGCTTGCCCTGGGACAGGTGGCAACTGTTGCAGTTGAGTCCGTTAAGCACATGCTCGGGCAGCAGGCGGGCGGTTTCGTTGAGCAGGCGTTTTCCATAGAGGATGTCGGCGGCGTTGGGCAGGCCAGCGATGTCGCTGTCGCTGGGGATCCGGTAGCTGCCGACCACATTGCCGGCGCGATCCTTCACGTTCAGTGCCGGCGCCAACGGAGCGTCGTAGTAAGCGGTGGGTTTGTGGTCGACCAGGCGGCGCATCCGCGCAACATCGGAATCCCTGACTTCGGCGCCGTGGTTGCCCCATCCATTGCGGATGAAGTTGAGGATCTCGGCGATCTCGCGATTGTGCAGGTGATCGAACCCGGGCATCACGAACGCCATCCGGTCGTGGGCGGTCTTGGCCATCGCACCGCCGGCAAGGGTGACTTGAATGAGAGAACTGGCGTCATCATCAAACACGGTCGAGTTGCCAGCGAGTGCGGGGGACACGCGCGGCGCGCCGCGGCCATCAAGGCGGTGGCAAATCGCGCAGTGCTCTACGTATCGGGTGGCGCCAGGTTCGCTGTAGTCGCCGGCTCGCAACCTGGCAGTGGTGGTGTCTTCCTTCGGACTCCACGCTCCGAGGCGGTCCTTGCGCGCCGGCAGCTGCTTGAGGTAGCGGGCCATGCTGCGCAGGTCGCCTGCGCTCAGGTACTGCGTGCTGTGGGCCACCACCGCCGCCATGTTGCCAAACGCGGCCGTGCGCTCGGTCCGGCCCGTGCGGAGGAAGTCGACCACTTGGTCTTCGGTCCAGCTCGCCAGACCGGTGTTCTCGTTGCGCAGGTTCTTGGCGTACCAGCCTTCGAGTACCGAACCCGAGAGGTAAGTGCCCCCGTCCGCGTCGCGCAGAACCTCCTCTTGTAAGGCGATGCCGCGTGGTGTATGGCACGCGCCGCAATGTGCCAGGCCCTCCACGAGGTAGGCACCGCGCTGCTGGTCTGCGCTGAGCGCAGTGTCGGTGACGAACTGCCTCGGCTGCGCGAACAGCAGTTGCCACCAAGCGAGCGGCCAACGCATGTTCAACGGCCACGGGATGGTAGTAGGCTGGTTGTTCTGCTCGACCGTCTCCACCGAGGACATGAAGTAAGCGTAGAGCGCCTGGATGTCGCTATCGGAGGCAACGACGTACGAAACGTACGGCATCGCCGGGTATAGCGGCGCTCCGTCGGGCCGCACGCCGCGGCGAACCGCACGCTCGAAATCACCGTAGGAATAGTTGCCGATGCCGGTGATCTTGTCCGGTGTGATGTTGGTCGAGTAGATCGTCCCCATCGGCGTCTGCATCGCCAACCCGCCAGCGAAGGGGCGTCCGCCGGGGGCGGTATGGCAGTCCCCGCAATTGCCAACACGTGCCAGGTAATCACCCTTGCGGATCAACTGCGGATCGCGGACATCGACCTTGGCTTCCTGCTTTGTTGCAAACCAGTAAGGCGTGGAAACGGCGATCAGAAACATCACCGCGAGCAGCCCCAGGACACTGAGGATTGCAACCTTCAACTTTTTCATGTTCCCGCCGACTGGTGGCTTTGGTGGAGAGTCCAGCACCGATGGTTCGTCACCTGATGAATCCGTTGGTCCGGCTCATTTTTTTTCAGAGTCGGTACGCCATCGCGCATAGCGTTTCCACGCCCTGTTGCGACTCCAGCCCACAAGCTGACGCGATCAGGCCGCCACCGCGACTTCCTTCGGGATTGTGGCGGCTGGGCTATCCGCTAGAGGTACCGGTTCGCTAAATCCGCACTCAAGCGCATGCGGCTGCCGACAGGATGCAGCGGGACCAGAAGCAGGTACTGGCGACCGGCAGCCTTCGGGCGGGCGTCACCGCTCATCACTCAGCCGCCAAGGTCTCGGCCGAGAGCGCCATGGCGATCGGCTGCTTCCCGCTCGTCTCCGGTGTCGCCAGCGTGGCTGCGGTTCAATCGTCCTTCTTGACCTTGATGTTGTTCTGCACCGAGGTCACGCCTTCGGTGGCAAGGGCAATCGCCCCGGCCTTGTCGATGAAGCCCTGGTTCTTGGCGCTGCCGCCTAGGACCACCATGCCGTTGCTATCGGTGTCAACGCGGATGTGCGTCATCGAGCGCAGCTTCTCGGCGGCCAGTTTGGTCTTGATCTTGGTGGTGATAACCGAGTCCTTGACGAAGGCCACCGGATGCGCCCGGTCGGCGTCGCTGTCGGTTGCATAGACAGCGACGGGAGTAAGCAGGGCGCCGATGAAGAGGCCCACCGTCAGATATTTGCTATTCATGGAAGAGCCTTGATAAGGGAGGAAGAAAGTTACGATGATCGCGGCATTGATGAGCCCAGTCTGTTCGCTGGCACTCATACGAGGGCTCCGCGGGTCAGGCGGCGAAGGGCGCGGTTTCAGCCCGCCACGACGTCGCTGGCGCCCGGTGCTAACAGGACCGTCGCGGAGGCTCGATCATGACCGGCCATCGATCGCCCGGTCACTTCTTCAGTCGCAGCAGCCGTGCGTTGATGGCCACGATCACCGTGCTCGCCGCCATCAGTGCCGCTCCCAGGGCCGGCGACAGCACTACGCCCCAGGCGTAAAGCGCGCCGGCCGCCAGTGGAATGGCGATGACGTTGTAGCCCGTCGCCCAGACCAGGTTCTGAATCATCTTGCGATAGGTTGCACGCGACAGCTGGACGATGGCCACGACATCGAGCGGGTTGCTGCGCACCAGAACGATATCGGCGGTTTCCACCGCCACGTCGGACCCGGCACCGATGGCGATGCCGACATCGGCCTGCGCCAGTGCCGGCGCGTCGTTCACGCCGTCGCCAGTCATGGCTACCGACACTCCTCGCGCCTGGACCTCCTTGACCTTGGCGGCCTTGTCCTGGGGCAGCACTTCGGCGAAGTATTCGTCCAGCCCGACCTGGTCCGAAACCCACTTGGCCGTCGCCTTGTTGTCGCCCGTGAGCATCATGCAGCGGATGTTCAGAGCCCTTAGCGCTTCAATAGCCTGCTTTGCCTCCGGTCGGACGATGTCGGCCAAGGCGATCGCTCCTTTCAACTGACCGTCGACGAGGACGAACACTACCGTCTTGCCTTGAGCCTGCAATGGTTCGATGCGTTTGTCAGAGAGTTCGATGTTCTGTTCGCGCAGATAGCCCGGGCTGACCACCTTGATCTCCCGGCCATCGACCTTGCCCTCGGCGCCTTTGCCGGGGATGCTCTTGAAGTCCTCGACGGCCAGCTTCTCTTCCGACGCCTCGGCGATCGCCTTGGCGATCGGATGTTCGGAATTCGCGTCCACAGAGGCCGCGTACTTGCGCAGTGTCTCTTCGTCGATGTCCTGGGCCAGCAACAAGGTATCGGTGACGCCAAAGCGACCCTCGGTGAGCGTACCGGTCTTGTCGAAGATGACGGCCTGCAACTTGCGGGCGCCTTCGAATGCCACGCGGTTGCGGATAAGCAGGCCGTGGCTTGCGGCCAGCGCCGTCGAGACGGCCACCACCAGGGGCACGGCCAGCCCGAGAGCATGCGGACACGTAATCACCATCACCGTCACGGCGCGTTCGATGGCGAAGGCCAACTCGCGGTCCATGAACAGCAACCAGAGCAGGAAGGTGAGCGCACCGCTGACCAGCGCAATGAGGGTGAGCCACATCGCGGCTGTATCGGCGAGATTCTGCGTCTTCGATTTGCTTTCCTGGGCCTGCTTGACCAGGTCGATTACCTGCGACAGGAACGAATCCTTGCCGGTACCTTTGACCTCGATGGTCAGTGCGCCTTCGCCGTTGATGGAGCCGCCGATGACCTTGCCGCCGCTCGTCTTGGTGACTGGAGTCGACTCGCCGGTGAGCATCGCTTCGTTGACCGAGCTCTCGCCCTCGACGATAGTTCCGTCGGCGGGGACTTTCTCGCCCGGCTTGACCAGCACCCTGTCATCGACCGCCAGTTCGCTCAACGGCACGTCCGTCACGCTGCCGTCGGGCATCAGCTTGTGCGCGTCCGAGGGCATGAGCTTGGCCAGTTCCTCGAGCGCCTTTGACGCGCCCATCACCGACTTCATCTCAATCCAGTGCCCCAGCAGCATGATGTCGACAAGGGTCGCAAGCTCCCAGAAGAACATCTTGCCGGTCAGACCGAACACCACGGCGCCGCTGTAGAGATAAGCGGTGGTGATGGCCACGGCCACCAGCGTCATCATCCCGGGCTTGAGGGACTTGAGCTCCGCATACAGGCCCTTCAGGAAAGGCCACCCGCCGTACCAGAAGACCGCCGAGGAAAGACCGAAGAGAACGTAGAGGTCGCCGGGAAAGCGGACCGACTCACGCAAACCCACCAGCTCTTGCAGCAGCGGCGAAAGCGCGAGGATCGGCAGGGTCAGGACCAGCGCAATCCAGAACCGTTTGCGAAAATCTGCCGCCATGTGAGCATGGTGGTCTTGATGGCCCTTGTGCTCATCCTGGTGATCAGGATGGTCAGCTTGGGCTGCGCCGGAGTGTTGCAATTGTCTTGTTCCTATGGTTCGTGTGCTCTCGCTCAACACCAACTGGCCCGGTCGCCGGGGTCGGCCAGCAACTCATTGATGCTGGCCTCGATGATCCGGTAGCCGACATCGCCATAAATCTTCTGCCGCCCTTCGTTGAGCACAAAGGTGGGGCTGCCTTCGATAAGCTGCCGGTCCTTGGCATCCAAGTCCGCGCACAGCGCCGCATAAGCAGCGCCACTGTCGATCTGCCGGCGGATGGCCGCAAGGGGCAATGCCATGTCCGAGGCCAGCGCTTCCTGGATGTTCCGATCGGCGATGTCCTGCAGGTCCCGGAAGAAACCAAGTCGACAACGCCACACCGCCTCTTCGAAGACGCTCTTGCCGCCGAAGCGCTCTTCGGGCGCCGCCGAGACTTCTCCCTGCTTCTCCAGCAGCTGGATGGCTTTGAGAAACAGATGGCAACTCATCGACGTCGGCGGAGTATTCCTGATCCAGATCTCGGGATGGATGTCGATGTGATCGAAGCGCACCGCCATCTGCTGCACATGCCGCGAATAGCCCGCCGCGCCGCCCTTGTCGCTCCAGCCGGTCTCGATGCGCGTCGCGACATCGCCGAACAGGTGGAGAAAGCGATATTCGACCAGGATCTGGTCGCCGAATTGCCGCCGCAACTCGTCGAGCTTGATTTGCGCCGCGTAGGCCCAGACGCAGAGCACGTC
>JAGXFG010000062.1 GCA_024637395.1 Burkholderiaceae bacterium
ATCGCCTCGAGATCGGCGCGCTGGCTCTTGGTCAGGCATCGTTCAGCGAGCGCGTCGCGATGATTGGCGATCACCCGCTCGTGGTTGCCGGCCACCGAGAAAAACCAGGGCTCGCCCAGCAGGCGCAGCGTGCCCAGCGAATCCTCGCCGAAATCGATCAGATCCCCCACGGCAATGACACGATCCCGCTCGGGGGAAAAGTCGTGCTTGTCGAGGATCTTTTCCAGCAGCGGCCGACTGCCATGCAGATCGCCGACGATGAAATCCCGACCCCGCGGGTTCTTCAAAAGCTGTTTGAATAACGTCATGTAATCTGAGCAACAACGCCTGCGCGACGGCATGCGACGGATCGCCTGGCATGCCATGAAGATTGGATTGGGTCGATGGTCCGTCCGGACACAAATCGGCAACGAGCTGGGCGACATCGCAGCCACGCGGGGACGGGGCAGGCAGAGAGCCCACCGATCGAATAATCGATATGTTCGCTAAAAAATAGCGTCAGGTCAACAGCTTGGCCAACGGAACCTTGGGCTGCGCGCCGCGTCGCAAAAAAGCCCACCTCGCGATCGATTATGCCCAAAGATTCGTTGATACCCCATTGGATAATTAACCGACTAAAGGGCTGCGATTCGATTTGTCCGGGCGTATGCTGTTCGTCGGGATGCATTTCACACCCGTGAAGATAAAAATCGACGAAAACCACCCAAGGAGGATTTTCATGAAAGTTCGTTCCCTGTTCCCGGCCGCGTGGCTGATGCTGCTCGCTGCGTTTTCCTTCGGCAGTGTCGTACATGCCGCCGATATGGAAAAGATCAAGAAGGTCGGCGGTAGTACGTTGGCCAAGGAACACCTGGTCCTGCAGATCACCGAAAGCGATCTGCAACGCCAGAACCTGGTGCTCAACGTCGCCAACAACGTCCTCAAGGCGCGTGGTGGCCCGGACCAGATCGACGTGGAAGTGGTTGCCTTCGGTCCCGGCATCAGCATGCTGTTTGCCAACAACCATCACGCCGAGCGCATCCAGTCACTCGCCGATCAAGGCGTGCGCTTTTCCGCCTGCAAGAACTCGATTGCCGGCGCGACGCGCAAACTGGGCAAGGAGCCGGAGATGAACTCGGCCGCCGTGCCGGTCGAGGCCGGCATTGCCCGCATCCTCGATCTGGTCGACGCCGGTTACGTGCTGGTTCGTCCGTAAGGCAGGACCCCGCGCGCAAGTCGCCCCGGTACCCTTTCGAGGGCCGGGGCTTTTTTGTGCCCGCTCGAACATGGCCCCAGCCATGGCACCGCAAGCCTGCACCGACCCAACGGCAAGGCGTATGATCGAGGCATCCCTCATCAACCGACAGGCCGATCCCCGTGTCCGACCTCGACGAAATCACCCCCGAACAGACGCTGCTTGATCAACTGGACCAGGCCGCCTCACCGACCCCCTCGCAACGCGCCCAACTCAACCATGTGCTGCGCTGCAGCCCGTTCATCCAGCAAAGCCTGGCCGCCGAACCCGGCATCCTCGCTTACGTGCTCGGGGGATGCACCGACGACTTCCTGGGCGACGGACTCGAGGCCCGTTTCGAACGGCTCAGCGGCTCGCTCGACGAGCGCCAGGCGCTGGAAACCGCGGCCTTCGGTCGCGAGCTGCGACGCCTGCGTCGGCGCGAGATGATCCTGATCGCCTGGCGCGACCTCAACGGCATCGATGACACCGACGCCACCCTGCGCTCCCTGTCGAAACTGGCGGACTTCTGCGTCGCCGAGGCGCTCGCCTATCACGAGCATCACCTGCAGTCGCGCTTTGGTCAGCCGCGCGGGCCGAACGGCGAACCAATCGGCCTGGTCGTGATCGGCATGGGCAAGCTCGGTGGCGACGAGCTCAATTATTCATCGGACATCGACCTGATCTTCGCCTATGCCGAGGAAGGAGAGACCGACGGGGCCAAGACGATCAGCAACGCGGAGTACTTCATCCGACTCGGCCAGCGGCTGATCCGTTCGCTAGACGAGAAGACCGGCCACGGTTTCGTCTTCCGGGTCGACATGCGCCTGCGGCCCAATGGCGACGAGGGCCCGCTGGCAATGAGCTTTGACGGACTCGAGCTCTACTACGCCACGCGCGGGCGGGAATGGGAGCGCTATGCCTGGATCAAGGCGCGCGTGATTGCCGGCGACCAAGAGGCTGGGCGCGAATTGATGACCATGCTGCGACCGTTCGTCTTTCGTCGTTATCTCGACTTCGGCGCGTTCAGCCAGTTGCGCGAAATGAAGCGCATGATCGAACGCGAGATGACCAATGCCGCCATGCACAACAATATCAAGCTCGGCCCCGGCGGCATCCGCGAGATCGAATTCATCGGCCAGTTGTTCCAGCTACTGCGCGGCGGACGCGAGCCGGCCCTGCAGGCACGACGCCTGATCCCGGTGCTTGCCATCCTCGAGGAAATGGGCGAGCTGGACGAACACACCGTCGCCGATCTCACCGCCGGCTACGATTTCCTGCGCCGGTCCGAGAACCGCCTGCAGATGCTCTACGACCACCAGACGCAGACGCTGCCGGACAACAAGTTCGATCAACTGCGCCTGGCGATTGCGATGGGATTCGAGGACTGGGGTTCGTTTCTGTATGCCCTCGACCAGCACCGCGACCGCGTCCACGGGCATTTCTCCGAGGTCCTGCGTCTGCCCAGCGACGGCGACGAGAGCGAGGAGCCGCTGGAACAGGTCTGGAACGGACTCGGTAATGTCGCCGACCGCGTCGCCATCCTCGAACGTCACGGCTTCGAGCAGGCATCCGTACTGGAGAAACATCTGTCGTCGTGGCGCGATACCCAGGGACCGGCGATCAGCGGCACCGTGGCACAGCGACTCGACGAACTGATGCCCGATCTGCTGCGTGACATCAGTGCCTACCAGGGCCAGGTCGCGATCCTCGATCGCATGCTTGACCTGCTGACGGCCATCCTGCGCCGTTCGGTCTACGTGGCGCTGTTGATCGAACAGCCCCAGGCCCGTCGCCAACTGGTCCGACTGGTGCACGGCAGCCCGTGGATTGCCTCACTGCTGACGCAGCACCCGATTCTGCTCGACGAGCTGATCGATCCAGAAACCCTGTATGCCCCACCCAACAAGACCGAACTGGCGCAGGAACTGGGCGAGTTGCTGGGCAAGTGTCCGCACGACGAGGAGCGCAGCCTCGATGAGCTTCGCCGTTTCAAGCAATTGGCGACGCTACGCGTGGCCGCCGCCGACGTGGTGGGCGCGCTGCCGGTGATGCGGGTGTCCGATCAGCTCACCTGGATCGCCGAGGTGATCCTCGAGGCGGTTCATCAGCGCGCCCGCAAGCAGATCGAGGCGCGACACGGCAAACCGCGCGCAATCAACGAGTCTGGCGATGAGTTCACGCCGGGGTTGGCGATCATCGGTTACGGCAAGCTCGGCGGGATAGAGCTTGGATATGGCTCTGACCTCGACGTGGTCTTTCTGCACGACTCCACCGATCGTGAGGCGGTCACCGACGGGGATCGATCCATCGACAACAGCCTCTACTTCGCTCGGCTGGCACAGAAGATCATCCACACCCTGAGTATCCGCACGCCCGCCGGTGTGCTCTACGAGGTCGACACCCGCCTGCGCCCGGACGGGGTCGGTGGCCTGCTGGTCTCGTCGGTGAACGCCTTCGCGCAGTACCAGGCAGAACACGCCTGGGTCTGGGAGGTGCAGGCGATGTGTCGGGCCCGTTTCGTGGCCGGCACCGACACGGTCGGCGATACCTTTGCCGAGATTCGGCGTCAGACACTCACACAAAAACGTGATCCGGTTGAGCTACGCGAGGCCGTGGTGGGCATGCGCCGCAAGATGCGCTCGAACCAGACCGAGACGCCGGCCGGGTTGTTTCACCTCAAGCAAGATGTCGGTGGCATCACCGACATCGAATTTATGGTGCAGTACCTGTTGCTGCGCCATGCTGCCGACCACCCGGAGATACTTGAGTTCACGGACAACATCCGTCAGCTGGGCTCGCTCAGGGATGCTGGGTTGATCGACGCCGAGGCCAGTGAGGCCCTGATCCAGGCCTACCGGACACTGCGGGACGCCGGCCACCATCAGGCACTGATGGGCAGTCGATCCGTGGTCGAGGCACAGGCCTACGAAACCGAACGACAGCTCGTGATCGATCAGTGGCAAACCTTAATCGGCTGCCTGCCACCAGGTGCCGACGGTGATAGCCCGAACTAGGCGGGCCGGGAAAAGTCAGCTGCCGGGCGCGCCGTGGTCGAGTTCCAGTACCACGGGCGCATGGTCTGACGGGCGCTCCCAGCGGCGGGGATCCACGTCGATCCGGCAGGCCCGGGCCTGATCGCGCAGGGCATCACTGATGAGGATCAGATCGATCCGCAAGCCGCGATTCCGACGGAAATTGGCCTGCCGATAATCCCACCATGAGAACGCTTCCTCCGGCTGATCGAACAGGCGGAAGGCGTCGATCAATCCGGTCTCGAGAATGCGGTCGAGCGCATCGCGCTCGGGGGTGCTGCAGAGGATACGGTCCCGCCAGGCTTCGGGGTCGTGGACGTCGGCGTCCGTGGGGGCGATGTTGAAATCCCCCACCACCACGCGTTTGGCGTAACGGCCGGCCTCCTCGGCGAGCCACCGAGTCAGGGCCTCCAACCAGGACAGCTTGTAGGCGTATTTCTCCGAACCGACCGCCTCGCCATTCACCACGTAGAGGTTGATTACCCGTAGGTCACCAAATGTCGCGGCAATCACCCGCCGTTGGGGGTCTTCGAAGCCGGGAATATCGGTGACGACATCGGTCGGTTCCGGCCAGTGGGATGGATACACCCAGGCCACCCCGTTGTAGGTCTTCTGACCGTTGGCAATCACATGGTAGCCGCCCGCCTCGATCGCCTCGCGATCGATGGCCTCGTCAAGTTGCTTTAGCTCCTGCAAGCCGAGCAGGGTGGCGGGCTGGTCGGCCAGCCAGTCCAGTACCTGCGGCTGGCGAACCTTCAGGGAATTGACGTTCCAACTGGCGATGTTCATGCGCGTCTGCCTCGGGGAATCCTTGAGCGAAATTCTAAGGCCATTCTCGCAGAAACCGGGCGATCTGCGGCTCGTCAAAACGGCGTACGTATCCCCTGGGCGATCAGCCAGATCACGAACAAAACCAGTGCCGCACCGATGAACGCGCCGGCCTTGTGGGTCTTTCGGCGTATCAGTGTTTCCTGCGGCAACCCGGAAATGATGAACGGCTCGCCACCCGGTGGCCGGTGTAGAAGATGCACGGTGTTGCTGGCGCTCAATCGGGGTTGATCGGCCTCGCTGAATTCCTTGCGTGCCTGCGCCTGGGCCAGCCGCATCGCCCAATTCCATTCGCGCGGCGAGATCTCACCATCGCCATCCAGATCGAAACGATTGCGAGCGGCCTCGTCGTGTTTCCATTCCTGCAACAGTTCGCGGCGGCGCTGATCAATCGTTTCGCGGTCGGTGACGCCGCCGTTCCGATGCCCGCGGGTTTCAAGCCAGCCCAGTACGTAAATAGGCTGTTCGGGGAGTAACAACCGTTCGGTATACCTATACGGTTTGCCACCGAAACCGAGCGAGGAAGTCGATGACCAGTCGGAGCCCGGGGAGCGCTCGCGCCAGCGTCGACTGGAATGAGGGATTACCCGGGCGTGATCCGGGTCGACAAACGCCTCGCCGGTCCCGTCGTCGACCCGCAACAAGGAGTCGCTCGTCCGCCGCTGAACGGTCACCCAGTTGCGGTTCTTGCCGCTGGACTCGAGCCGCTCGATCTTCATGTCGAACCACAGACACCGGGTAAAGGTCAGCGGCGAGTAGAGGGGTTGCTCATCGATTACCCGTCCGGTTCCCTCGATCTCGTTGAATCCCTGGGCGGCCGAGCGAAGTTTGGCAGTGGGGGTGTGCGCGATGATCCGCGCACGGGCGAGGGTGCGAAAACCGACGAATAGGCTAATCAACAGCAGGATCAGCAAACCGAGCCAGAGCACGAGGTAGAAACCCGGGTCTAGCCCGGTCAACCAATCGGCTATTGCATCCTGCATCGAGCGGCAACCAGACGGCGCGAGACAGCCAAGATCAGCTGAACAGGGCCTTCACATCGACGTCTTCGGTCGTCTTGCGGTCGAATTCCAGCAGCCGGAAGGCCCGGAATCGGAACAGCTGCGCAATCACGACATCCGGGAACTGTTCGATGCGGATATTGTTCGTGTTGACCGCGGCATTGTAGAACTCGCGCCGGTCGGCAATCTCGTTCTCCAATCCGGTGATGCGCTGCTGCAGGTGCTGGAAGGTCTCGTTGGCCTTGAGCTCGGGGTAGGCCTCGGCCACCGCGAACAGGTTGCCCAGACCAAGGCGCAAGCCCTGCTCGGCACCGCCCAACGCGGCGACGTCGCCGCGCTGCTGGGCGTCATTGACCGCCGCGCGCGCTTCCATGACCCGTTCGAGCGTGTCGCGCTCGTAGTGCATGTACTGGCGGGCGGTCTCCACGAGCTTGGGCAACTCGTCGTGACGCTGCCGAAGCAGCACGTCGATGTTCGACCAGGACTGCGAGACGTTGTGCTTCAGCCTCACGAGGCCGTTCAAGATGATGATCCCCCAGATAAGGACCAGCACCAGCAGGAAAACGATAATCGACAGTGCGATGCCCATGGTTTGGTCGCCTCCGTGGCTACCCCGCGGTGACGGGGTTCAGTTGCTTCGATAACGGCGAGTTAGACGTCGATATTGGACGCCGACAGCGCGAATTTCTCGATGAACTCACGCCGTGGCTCGACCAGGTCGCCCATCAGGACCGTGAACACCGAATCGGCGGCGACGGCATCCTCGATGCGCACCTGGAGCAGCCGGCGGGTATCCGGGTTCATCGTGGTTTCCCACAACTGATCCGGGTTCATCTCACCCAGACCCTTGTAGCGCTGAACCGCCAGACCACGGCGCCCCTCGGCCATCAACCAGTCGATCGCCTGCTCGAATCGCTCGATCGGCTGGCGTCGCTCGCCACGAACCACTTCGGCTCCCTCGGTGATCAATCCATCCAGACGCTCGCCCAGATCGGCCAGCAGGCGGTATTCGTTGCCACTGAAGAAGGCGGCTGGGATGGTGGTTTCATGTGAAACACCATGCTGACTGCGCTCGATGCGGAACACGTGACCGTGCTCGCCTTCCTCCATCGACACGCCGTATTCCACCCCGGCATCCGCGATGGCATTGAGCATGCCGTTGAAGTGCCCCAGCCAGCCAGCGAGGCGCGACTCGTCGTCCATCATGGACGAATCGAGACGCCCGATCTGCATCAATGCCTTGAGCGCATTGAGATCAAAACGGTTGGCCATGCGTTCGACCATCGCCTGGGCCGAGAGGTATTCCCGCGCCAACGACTCGAGCCCCGGCCCGGAGATGGGCGGGGTGTTCTCGCCCAGTTCCAGGCGTGCGCCGTCCACGGCCTGTTGCAGGAGGTACTGGTTCAGGGCCAGATCGTCCTTGAGGTACTGCTCCTGCTTGCCCTTCTTGACCTTGTACAGCGGCGGCTGGGCGATGTAGACGTGACCACGCTCGACCAACTCGCCCATCTGGCGATAGAAGAAGGTCAGCAGCAGGGTGCGGATGTGACTGCCGTCGACGTCCGCGTCGGTCATGATGATGATGCGGTGGTAGCGCAGCTTCTCGGGATCGAAGTCTTCGACGCCGATGCCGGTGCCGAGCGCCGCAATCATCGTCTTGATTTCGTCGCTGCCGAGCATCTTGTCGAAGCGCGCCTTCTCGACGTTGAGGATCTTGCCCTTGAGCGGCAGGATCGCCTGCGTGCGTCGGTCACGGCCCTGCTTGGCCGAGCCGCCCGCGGAGTCGCCCTCCACCAGGTACAGCTCGGAGAGTGCCGGGTCCTTCTCCTGACAATCGGCCAGCTTGCCGGGCAGGCCGGCAATGTCGAGCGCGCCCTTGCGGCGGGTCATCTCGCGAGCGCGACGGGCCGCCTCGCGAGCACGGGCCGCCTCAATGATCTTGGACGTGATCGCCTCGGCATCCTGGGGGTTTTCCTCCAGGAAATAAGCCAAATGCTCGGCGGTCATCGACTCGACCGCGGTCTTCACCTCGGAAGAAACCAGTTTTTCCTTGGTCTGCGAGGAGAACTTCGGGTCGGGCACCTTGACCGAGATCACCGCCACCAGGCCCTCGCGCCAGTCCTCACCGGTGGTGTTGACCTTGGCTCTCTTGAGGATGCCGTTGCGATCCATGTAGTCGTTGAG
>JAGXFG010000063.1 GCA_024637395.1 Burkholderiaceae bacterium
CGGTCGGCGCCGGGTCAGTGGCGGCGATTTCTTCCGCCGGCGGCTGTTCTGCTGCCGGCTCTTCCTCTCCGGAGGTTTCGACGAGGATCCAGATGAAAGCAACCAGCGCGATGAACAGGACGGTGCCGATCTTTTCCGAGAGGGTGGGCTTTTGCATGAGGGCTCTCCATGGCTAAGGGTGTCGAGGTCCGCGGCGGGAAAATTCGCGTCTACTTTAGCTACCAGGGCAAGTTGTGTCGCGAGCCTATCGGGCTTGCGGCCACAGACGAGAACCTGGCCTATGCCGAGCAGCTGGCGCAGATGGTGCGCCATGAGATCAAGATCGGCACGTTCGATTACGCGCAGCGCTTCCCGGAAAGCCGCAACCTGGCGGAGAACACGCTGGGCCATTATCTGGCGCTGTGGCTTGACCTGAAGCGCACGCGGGTGGCGAAGAGCACGCTCACGGGGTACCGGACGTGCGCGGATCGCATCCTGGTGAAGTTCGGCGATCGGCAGGCGGACCAGGTGGATTATCTGGAGATCGAGGCCTGGGTGAGCGAGGAGCTGGATTATCTGTCGTCGAAGTCGATCAAGGAGACGATCGCGGTGCTGCGCCAGGTGTATTCGCTCTACCAGACGCGCAACCGCAAGGCGTGGGATCCGACTAAGGGCGTGCATGTGCGCCTGCCGGATGATGATGACCCGGACCCGTTCACGCGCCGGGAGATCGAGCGAATCCTTTCCTACCAGACCGAGCGGGTGCAGAACCTGAACCTGACGGAGTTCATGATCTGGTCCGGGCCGCGCTGGTCGGAGGCTTGCCTGCTCGCCTGGGAGGATGTGGATCTGTCGACCGGCACGGTGCAGTTCCGCCGCGCGGCCGTGCGCGGCAACATCAAGGCGACAAAGACCCGACGATCGACGCGCAAGGTGGAGCTGCTCAAGCCGGCATGGGAAGCGCTGAAACGTCAGTACAAGATGACCGGCGGGCAGAAGCCTATCGAGGTGATGGTGGTGGGCCGCGATAACCGCACGGTGCGGCGCGAGGTGATCCGGCCGGTGTTCCGGCCGAAGCCGGACGGCATGCCGTACACCACCGATAACAACTTCAGGAAGAAGTTCTTCAAGCCGATGCTCGAGGCGACCGGTGTGCGCTTCCGCGGGCCAGGTAACTGCCGGCACACGTTCATCAGCCAGTGCCTGACGGCCGGGCTGCCGGTGACGTGGATCGCCGACCAGGTAGGCCACAGCTCGCCGACCATGATCTATCGGAACTACGGCAAATGGATCAACGACGACGCCGGGGACATGAGAAAGCTCGCCGAAAAGGCCCTTGGGCTCGAGTAGACCGCCCCACCCTTTCCCCAAATCTTTCCCAAAAAAACCCGCCGGAAAGCCGGCGGGTTTCTTTTTGCCTATAGATCAGGCACTTATTTGGCGGAGAGGCAGGGATTCGAACCCCGCGCCACTGGGTCAAACGCTCTTAAGCTGTTGTTTACACAGTATCAGGAAGGCCGGATTATGGCTGAATCTTTCCCAACACTTTCCCACGATCAATGAGGATCGACGTGCGGGCGCATCATGTGCGCGTGGATAGGCTGGAATCCGTGGGGGAGTCGGAAAACAGTAACTTCAGTAACCAAGGGCCAAAACGAGGCGCATGGTGTTGATTTGCAAAGGGTTTGATGGTTACAGAAAAGAGTAACTTATAGGTAACATGGTTACTCTTCCCAATGTAGAAGCGGCCTTATTTTTACTCGTTGCAAATCAACGCCTTGCGGCTGGTTACCTTTCTGGTTACTTCTAGGGCACCTTTTTTTGTAACCGTCAGCCTGTTCAATATCAGACACTTAGGCAGCAATTCCCGGCATGGTTACGCTTGTTACGCTTTTCCGATGCCCCACGGCTCCCACGGAGCCGAGCGTTTTCCCATTTTTTCCCCAGGAAAACCGGAGGTGCGGTGGGGTGCAGACTGCGCGCCGTGGGTTCCCGGGGGGCTGGCCTGGTCGGCAGGAAGGCGGCACGAAAAAGGCGGCCTTTCGGCCGCCGTGTTGGTGATCTGGCTGTTGTGACTGGTGGCGCGTCAGCGCATCACTGCTCTCGGCTGATGGTGTAGGGCCTCCAGCGGAACACCTCCTCGCCCAGCCAGTCGTTGATCTCGGTGACCCTGGTCTGGATGGGCTCGATCTCATTGGTAGCGAACACCTGGGCGGCGGTCTCGGCCGATCCGAAGCCGGCGGTGTTGGTGGGCACGATCCCCATCAGCTGCGGGGGTACCCGGTGAGCTGCCAGAACATCGTCCCGAGCGACCGTCTTGATGTTGAAGAACTCGTCCTTCGCGGCGACCTCGGAGACCGGGATCAGCTGGATGCCATCCTTCTTACCCCCGGGGGCATGCATGAACAGGTTCTTGAAGTTGCCCGGCCCCTTGCTGTCCTTCAGCGCGGTGCGCAGCGAGTCGACGTCCTCCTGCTCGACCGACTCGTCATTCAGGTAGAGGATGAAGCCGGCGTGGCTGCCGTTCTTGTAATACTTGCGCCGGAACAGCGTGGCCGACTCGCTCAACCAGGCTGCCTGCAAACCGGACAGGTACTCCGGCAGCCCGTAGATCTCCTGATTGATGTCCGGCTCCATCAGCTGGAAGACCGTGTCGGGATCGAACTGATGCTCCTCGAACAGGTTCGGTACGAACCAGAACTCACCGGGGGCCCGTCCTCGCCGGGTGTACTTGGCCGGGCTGGCCCGCACCCGCGCTAGCCGCCCGCCTCGATCCAGCACCCGCTCCGGGTAGCAATTGCCGAAGACCAGGTAGTCCAGGAACAGCCGGGACGCATCCTGCCGGCTCAACGCCGGATGCGTCTCCAGCGTGTTCAGTAGGATGTTCCGCTTCACCAGCAACGCACTCGAATGGTGCGGGTTGGCCCGCATCGACTTGGCCAGGCCCTCGAACGACACCGGCGGCTCATACCATTCGCGGAACGACCACGCCTCGAGGTAATCCATGATCCCCGGGCCATCCAGAATCGGCTCCGGATCGCCGAACGTGAAGGCCTCCATCTTCTTGCCCGTCGTCGTCTCGCTCATTAGGAAATCTCCATAGTTGATCGCTGACGCGACTCCCGCCCATCGAGCGGCATTGGCTCGAGCGCGTTCATCAGCGCCCAAGCCAGATCAGCGTGGCCGGAACGATCGCGCCCGGCCTGGTAGGTGATATTGGAGCCGGAGGCGGTTGCCGCCCGGCGAATGGCCATCAATGCCGCCGCGAGATCCGTGTCACCCGAATCCCACTGAATCTCATGCCGGTGCACCAGCCCCAGCAGCCGCTGGACCAGCCTGTTTTTCACCTCGATGCCGTAATGCAGCGCCTGGGCCCTGGGGAAGAACTGGCGCACCATCTGGAACACGCCCTCGCCCGACCCCGTCTTGTCGATGCCGATGTGCTGGACGTTGTATTTCTTGGTCAGCTTGTGGATCTGCTCCGCCTGGGCGTGGTACGGCAGTTTTCGCCAGCTGGCCTTCTCCAGCACCCGCGCCGGCCGGTCGCCCTGCTTCGGCGCGACCACGACCACCGAGCTCGCATCCTGCGACGGCGACGGGTCATACCCGATCCACACCGGCCGATCGCCGAAGGGCCGCACCATCAACCGGTTGAAATCCTCCCACTCGTCCCAGCTATCCACCCCGCACGGCTGCAGGATCGACAGCGGGAACACGCTCGATTCATCATCGATGAACTGGCACATCAACAGCTGCGCGTAGGCCTCGGGCGAATACTCCCGCCGCAGCTCATCCAGATTGAACAGATCGCAGCCCCCGGCGATGGCATCCTCGATCGTCACCACCTGTCGCCACTGCCCATCCGGGTCCAGCCGACCGCCGGCCAGCGCCTTATTCGACACATCCAGCGTGATCCGCTCGCGCTCCGCCCGGCCCTGGTTGAAATGCTCGCCCGTCCAAAACGGATAGGCCTCATGCGTCACCGCGCTGGGCGTACTGATGTACGTCTTCGTCCAGCGCTTGTGCATCGCCATGCCGCTGGCCACCTTGTTGAAGGTCTCGAAGCCAGGGATCCAGAAATACTCATCCATGTACACGTGGCCGTGGTACGACTGCGCCGTGCGCGCATTGGTACCCAAGAACATCAACTCCGTCTGCCCGGCATCCGTGCGAATCGCCAGCGGCGAATCCAGCCCGCCCGCCAACTCCACGCCGGTCGCCTCGCGCACCCACTGAATGATGTAGCCGCGGAACACCTGCGCCTGCGCCTTTGACGCCGACATGAAGATGCTCGGGTCCCCGTCATCGATCGCCCGCATAAACGCCTCGCGGGCGAAGTACCAGGTCGCCCCGATCTGGCGTGACTTGAGCAGGTTGCGGATCCGCTGGTCATGCTGCTGGTACCAGGCCGCCTGGTAATCGAACAGCTCATCGCGGAACGACTCGCGCAGCGTCTCGAGGTGCTCCGGTGCCAGAAAGTTGCGCTTCGGCGACCCACCCTTCGGCTCGCCCGCGTTGCGGCGCTTCGGGTTCAGGTCCCCTTCCAGCCCCGTCTCCTGGTAACGCTTGATCCGTGTGGTTTGCGCCAGCGCCCGCAGTAGCTGGTCCAGCTCCTTGAACTCCGCGTTGCTCTTCTTCGGCTTCATCAGCAGCTGGTGGTAGCGGTACCGAGTCGTGTCCTCGATCTGCCGGATGACACCCCAGTCATCCCAGCCTTCCGACTTGCGCGCGTCATAGAGCGTGAACTTGTTCAGCCCCAGGTGCTCCGCGATCTGCGGGATACGCCACCCCATGAAATACAGCGCCCGCGCCATCACGCGGGGTTCGTGCGCATGCGCGTCGGTCAGCGGTGACGGTGTCGTCTCGGTCATGCGCCCGATGTTACGGACGGCCATGGCCTGCATCGCGCCACCCCCAGTCACTTAGGCACTAACTGACCGCTAACGCGTTGAAACGGCAGGACTATCCGAACAGCATCAAAGCCAGCCACCAACGACGAGGCACAAGCCCATGAAATTCCACCGCGTAGCCGTCTCCGGCAAGACCATCGACGGCCGGGAGATCACCCCCGACCAGATCAATCAGATGGCCGAGACCTACAACCCCGAGACCTACGGGGCCCGCATCTGGATGGAGCACCTGCGCGGCATGCTCCCCGACAGCCTGTTCCCCGCCTACGGTGACGTCACCGCCGTCGAGGCACGCGACTGGAAAGACCCGTCCAGCGGCGAGACCAAGCGCGCGCTCTACGCCTCCATCGACGCCATGCCGGAGCTAAAGGCCGCCGCCGCCAAGCGGCAGAAGGTCTACTTCTCCATCGAGATGGCGCGCAACTTCGCCGACACCGGCAAGGCCTACCTTATGGGCCTGGCAATGACCGACAGCCCGGCAAGCCTCGGCACCGAGATGGCCGCCTTCTCCGCCGCCCACCGCGACGAGTTCGACGGCGACATGCCCGACAGCCTCTACTCCCGCGGCATCGATGCCGCCGACCTGTTCAGCGACGAGCAGGACCACGGCACCGACGAAGGCAAACCGGACAAGCCCGGCGTGCTCGCCCGGGTCCGTGAACTCTTGAGCCGCCAGACCCGCAACGACGAGTCCCGGTTCACCGACATCACCCAGGCAGTCGAGCTGCTGTCCGAACACGTCCGCGAATTGAGCGATGCCGCACCGACGGCCGCCGCCGCGATCGCCAAGTTCGAGACCCGCCTGGACGGCATCGAAGACGTCGCCGGCAAGATCGACACCCTCACCCAGCGCGTCGACAGCATCGAGCGCGAGGAAAGCCCCAACCATCGCCACCGCCCACCCGCCAACGGCGGCAGCGGCCGCGCCGTAACCGACTGCTGACCCGGAGAGCCACATGAAGAACACGACCCGCACCGCCTTCAACGACTTCAAGGCCCAGATCGCCCAGCTCAACGGCGTGCCCGATGCCTCGACCAAGTTCGCCGCCTCCCCGGCCGTCGAACAGACCATGATCAACAAGATGCAGGAGTCCAGTGACTTCCTGCGCCGGATCAACATCATGGGCGTCGACAACCAGCAGGGCGAAAAGCTCGGCCTGGGCGTGGGCAGCACCATTGCCGGCACCACGGACACCAGCGCCTCCGATCGGGCCACCACCGACCCGACCAATCTGGACACCGACGGGTACATGTGTACCCAGACCAACTTCGACACGCACCTGACCTACGGCAAGCTCGACGCCTGGGCCCACCTGCCGGACTTCCAGCGGAAAGTGCGCGACCAGATCCTGCAGCGCCAGCGCCTCGACCGGATCATGATCGGCTTCAACGGCACCAGCCGCGCCGCCACATCCGACCGGGCCACCAACCCGCTGCTCCAAGACGTCAACAAGGGCTGGCTGCAGAAGCTGCGCGAGTTCGACACGGGCAGCAACGTCATGGACGAAGGCGGCACCGCCGGCGAGATCCATGTGGGCGCCGCCGGCGACTACGCCAACCTCGACGCGCTGGTGTTCGACATCGTCAACAGCCTGATCGACCCGTGGTACCGCCAGGACACCGGACTGGTCGCCATCCTCGGCCGCGGCCTGATGGTCGACAAGTTCTTCCCGCTGATCGAGAGCCACGGCGACACCCCGACCGAGTCCAACGCACTCGACATGATGATGTCCGCCAAGCGCATCGGCGGCCTGCAAGCCGTCCAGCTGCCGTTCTTCCCGGATCGAGCCGTCGCGGTCACCCGCCTCGACAACCTCTCGATCTACCTGCAGAACGGATCGACCCGCCGCGCGATCATCGACAAGCCCGAGCGCGATCGCATCGAGGACTACCAGTCCGTCAACGAGGCCTACGTCATCGAAGACAACGGCGGCATGGCACTGGCCGAGAACATCAAGTTCACCAGTGACGGCGGCACCACCTGGGCCTAAGCCCGGGGTGTCCTAACGGAGACTGAATCATGGTCATGACACCCGCACAACGGCACGTCATCCGTCGACGGGCACAGTCCGACAGCTCGGGCACCAAGCCCCGCGCCCGGGCCAGCCAGTTCGACCTGATGCGCGCCCAGCTCGCCGAGCATCGCCGCTCGCTCAAGGGCATCCAGTCCGTCGAGCGCAAGGCAGATTTCAAGCGTGACTTCCTGCAGGAATACGCCCCCTACGTCGAGACCGCGCTGGAATCCGGCGAACCCATCGACGAGATCATCAGCACCGTCATGGTCTGGCGCATCGACACCGGCGACTTTGCCGGCGCCCTGCCGATCGCCGAGGCGATGATCGAACACGGCGGCGAAATGCCGGACGGCTACCAGCGCAACGCCGGCACCGTCATCGCCGAAGACCTCGCCAACGCCTTCCTCAAGCCGGGCGACGACGAGACCGAGCGCCCCGCCCTCGACCTGCTCGAGCGCGTCGGCGAGATCACCGCCGAGATCGACATGCCCGACCAGGCCCGCGCCAAGCTGCACAAGGCCATCGGCTACGCCCAGCGCGAAGCCGAGCACTTCGAGCCGGCCATGGCCAACCTCGAACGCGCCCTGCAGCTGGACAGCAAGGTCGGCGTGAAAAAAGACATCGAGCGCCTTCGGCCCAAGCTGAAAGACGCCTGATCCCGAGTGCACCACGCACCGGCGGCCCGCCGGCAACCCCGAGTGTCCTCCCGGGGCCCCTGCCGGCGAATCCCCGCCGACCCACAACGAGGTGAGACGTGAGCTTCGACGCCACCGGACAGCCGACCGCCAACTCCGCCGACGAGACCATCCAGGCAGCCGGCGCCTTCTGGCCAGAAATCACGCTCGCCAAATTCCGCGAGGCCGCGCGGGTCGACCACACCATGGACGACCCGCGCAGCGCCTACCAACTGCGGATGGCCGTCGCCCACATCAACCGGCAACTCGCCCCCTTCCGCGAGGATCGCGAGCTCGACGGCGACACCGGCCTGGGCACCACCGAGGCCCTCTACTACCAGGCCGCCGTCCATCACCACGCCAAGGCCCGCCTGCTCGAGCAATACCGCGACGTCGACTCCCGGCGCGTCGGCACCAGCACCGCCCGAGACCCCCAGGCCCTCGACGAACGCATCAACACCGAGTGGCGCGAAGTGCGCAACAGCCTCTCCGCCCTGCGCGGCCGGCCACTGGCCACCGTTGAACTGATCTGATGTATGTCGCACGCACCACGCAATCGGACACCGTCGACCAGCTCTGCCTGCGCGTGCACGGCCGGCTCGCCCCCGGGATCGTCGAAGCGACCCTCGATGAAAACCCCGGCCTGGCAGATCACGGCCCGCTGCTACCCGCCGGCCTCGAAGTACGCGTTCCCGCCCTGCCCGACCCGCAGGACACCCGCATCCAGCTTTGGGACTGACATGACAGAGCCAGCATCCAGCATCGCAGGCTTTCTCGGCCTCAAACACGCCGCCCTTATTGCCGGCGCAGCCGGCGCCGTCATCAGCCTGCGATACATCGACGACTTGAGCATGTTCGGCCGCGTACTCGCGGTGATCACCGGCACCCTCACCGCCGGGTACCTGTCGCCGGCCGCTGGTCAGTGGCTCGACGTATCGCAACCGACCGAGAACGCCATCGC
>JAGXFG010000064.1 GCA_024637395.1 Burkholderiaceae bacterium
AAGTCGACAGGCACAGGATCGCCATCACCTCGGAGGCGACCACGATATCGAACCCGTCCTCGCGCGGGAAGCCATTGGGCGGCCCCCCCAGCCCAACGTTGATCCTGCGCAGCGCCCGGTCATTCATGTCCACCGAGCGGCGCCAGACGATCCGGCGCACATCGAAGCCCAGCGAGTTGCCGTGGTGGATGTGGTTGTCGATCAGGGCGGCCAGCAGGTTGTTGGCCAGGCCGATGGCGTTGAAGTCGCCCGTGAAATGCAGGTTGATGTCCTCCATCGGGACAATCTGCGCGTGGCCGCCGCCAGCCGCGCCGCCCTTCATCCCGAACACCGGCCCAAGCGACGGTTCGCGCAGCGCCACCATCGCCTTCTTGCCGATCCGGCACAGGCCGTCGACCAACCCGACCGAGGTGGTCGTCTTGCCCTCGCCAGCCGGCGTCGGACTGATCGCGGTCATCAGGATCAGGGCTCCCTGGGGGCGCTCCTTGATCGAGTCGAGGTAGTCGAGCGTGATCTTGGCCTTGTAGTGGCCGTAGGGCTCGATGGCGTCATCAGGGATCCCGAGGCGATCGCGGGCGATGTCGGTGATCCGCAGCATCTTGGCGGCTTGGGCAATTTCGATATCCGATTTCATGACGGCTCGCAGGAGGAATTGATCTTGTGGTTTGCGGGGCACGGGTCTGGCCCGTGACCGGAACCTTAAAGCAGCATTATGGCAAACATCAACCGCCCGCGCCGTGCGACGGTGCTAACCGCCGGGCCGCGCCGTTATAATTTAGGGTTACGTCAACCGTTGCCGCAAGCACCAGGCCATGCAAGAAAAATACGACCACCAGAGCATCGAAGCGGCAGCGCAGCGCCACTGGATCGCGGGCGATGTCTATCGCGCCCGCGAACACGACCCGCGTTTTCCCAAGGGCAAGTATTACGCCTGCTCGATGCTGCCCTACCCCTCGGGCAAGCTGCACATGGGTCATGTGCGCAACTACACCACCAACGACGTCATGTACCGCTACCTGCGGATGAACGGGTACAACGTGCTGATGCCGATGGGTTGGGACGCATTCGGGCTGCCGGCCGAGAACGCGGCGATGAAGAACCGGGTCGCGCCAGCCAAGTGGACCTACGACAACATCGCCCACATGAAGCAGCAGATGCAGTCGATGGGGCTCGCCATCGACTGGAGCCGCGAAGTCGCGACCTGCAGCCCCGAGTACTACAAGTGGAACCAGTGGATCTTCCTCAAGATGCTCGAGCGCGGCATCGCCTACCTCAAGACCGGCACGGTCAACTGGGATCCGGTTGACCAGACGGTGCTCGCCAACGAACAGGTGATCGACGGGCGCGGCTGGCGCTCGGGAGCCGAAGTCGAGAAGCGCGAGATCCCGATGTATTACCTGGGAATCACCCGCTACGCCGACGAGCTGGTCGACTGCCTCGACGGACTCGCGTGGCCCGAACGGGTCAAGCTGATGCAGGAGAACTGGATCGGGCGCTCGCACGGCGTGCGCTTCGCTTTCCGGCACCAGATCACCGACGCTGCCGGCGAGCTGATCGACGACGGCCGGCTGTACGTCTTCACCACCCGTGCCGACACCATCATGGGCGTGACCTTCGTGGCGGTCGCTCCCGAACATTCGCTGGCCACCGCGGCCGCTGCCGGCAACCCGGAACTCACCGCGTTCATCGACGAATGCAAGCGCGGCGGGGTCACCGAGGCAGAGCTGGCGTTGCGCGAGAAAGCCGGCATGCCCACCGGCCTGATGGTCGAACATCCGCTGAGCGGCGCGCAAGTGCCGGTCTGGGTCGGCAACTACGTGTTGATGAGCTACGGCGACGGGGCGGTGATGGGGGTGCCGGGTCACGATGAACGCGACCTGGAATTCGCCAACAAGTACCAGCTGCCGGTGCTGCAGGTGATCGAACCGGCGCCCGGGTCTGCCGCGGTGCCGCCCTTCGACCCCGTGACCTGGCATGACTGGTACGCCGACAAGGCCAGCGGGCGCTGCGTCAACTCCGGCGCCTACGACGGCCTGGGCTACGAGAATGCCGTGGCCAGGATCGCGGCCGACCTGGCCGAGCTTGACCTGGGTGAAATCAAGACCCAGTACCGGCTGCGCGACTGGGGCGTGTCGCGCCAGCGCTACTGGGGCACGCCGATCCCGATCATCCACTGCCAGGATTGCGGTGCAGTGCCGGTGCCCTACGAGGACCTGCCGGTGCTCCTGCCCGAGCACCTGGTGCCCGACGGCAGCGGCAATCCGCTGCGCAAGGAAGAGAGTTTCCTCAATTGCGCCTGCCCGAAGTGCGGCGCGGCGGCGACCCGCGAAACGGACACGATGGACACCTTCGTCGATTCCGCGTGGTACTACATGCGCTATTGCTCGCCCGGCTCGGACGACGCGATCGTCGATGGCCGCAACGATTACTGGATGCCGATGGACCAGTACATCGGCGGCATCGAGCACGCCGTCCTGCACCTCCTGTACGCACGCTTCTGGACCAAGGTGATGCGCGACATCACCGGCGAGTGGCCGGATGGCGCACCGGAACGCGGACTGGTCAAATTCGACGAGCCATTCACCCGCCTGCTGTGCCAAGGAATGGTGCTCAACCACATCTTCCTGCGCCGCGGCGCGCAGGCGCAGGGCGGCGGCGTGGAATATTTCTGGCCCGACGAGGTCGAGTGGGTCCACGATGAAACCGGCAAGCCGGTCAGCGTGCGCTCCAAGGTCGATGGCCTGCCGGTCGAGTACTCCGGCATCGGAACGATGTCCAAGTCCAAGAACAACGGGGTCGATCCGCAGGCGATCATCGACCGCCATGGCGCCGACACGGCCCGGCTGTTTGTGATGTTCGCCGCCCCGCCCGAGCAGACGCTCGAGTGGTCGGGTGCGGGGGTCGAGGGCGCCCAGCGTTTCCTGCGCCGGCTGTGGGCCTTCTGCCACGCCCGCGTGGCCACCCTGCAGCAGGCGGTCGCGCGCAACGGCGACCCCGGCAGCGGCGAATACGACGAGCAGCAGAAGGCGCTGCGGCGCGAATTCCACACGGTGCTGCGCCAGGCCAGCTACGACTACGAACGCATCCAGTACAACACCGTGGTTTCGGCCGCGATGAAGATGCTCAACGCCCTGGAGGCGGCGCAGCTCGGCACGGCAGCGAGCGCAGGCATGGTGCTGGCCGAATGTGTTTCGATCCTGCTGCGCGTGCTCTACCCGGTAGTGCCGCATGTGACGCACGCGCTGTGGGTGGAGCTCGGCCTGGCGGCCCGCGATGGCGACCTGCTCAACGCCCCCTGGCCGCAGGTGGACGAAGGCGCCCTGGTGCAGGAGACGATCGAACTGGTGCTGCAGGTCAACGGCAAGGTCCGCGGTTCGATCCAGGTAGGCGCCGACGCCGACCGCGCTGCGATCGAGCGCGCGGCGCTGGCTTCCGAGGGCTACGCCCGCCACAGTGAAGGACGGGCGTTGCGCAAGCTGATCATCGTCCCCGGACGACTGGTCAACGTCGTGCTGTGATGAATGCCCGCCGCAACCTCGGCCGCCGCCGCCTGCTGCTGGCATTGCTGGCCGGCTCGGCCGCGCTGGTCGCGAGCGGTTGCGGCTTTGCCCTGCGCCGCTCGGCGATGCTGCCTTTCGACACCCTCTACCTGAGCGTCGCGCCTCACTCCCAACTGGGCGACGAGCTCCGGCGCACCGTGCTCGCCGGTGGCGCCACCCAACTGGTGACCGACCCGGCGCGCGCCGCGGCGCGGCTCGAGATCATCAAGGAAGCCCGCGAGAAGGAAATCGTCGGCTTCTCGGCCAGCGGCCGCCCCCGGGAGTACCGGTTGCGCCTGCGGGTGAGTTTCCGGATCGCTGAGGGCTCGAACCCGGAAGTCGTACCGGCGACTGAACTGGTGCTGCACCGTGACATGACCACCACCGATGTCCAGCTGCTGTCCAAGGAGCAGGAAGAGGAAATCCTCTACCACGACATGCAGTCCGACCTGGTCGACCAGATCCTGCGGCGGCTTGCCGCCCTGCAGGGCTGAGATGGTCCGCCCCCGCCCCCCGCGCCGCCCCTGGGCCGAGAAGAAGTAGTGGCCCAGGTCAGACCGGAAGCGCTGACAGGTCGGCTCAAGTCCGGGCTGCCACCCGTGGTGTGGATTCACGGCGATGAAGCGCTCTTCGTCCAGGAGGCCAGCGATGCGGTGAGAGCACGGGCGCGGGAGTTGCAGTTCGACGAGCGCCAGGTGCTGCAGGTCGAACGCGGTTTCAGGGCCGACGAGATCCGTAACGAGGTTGGTTCCGGGTCACTGTTTGCCACCAGCAAACTGGTCGAAATCCGCTTCCCCGGCAAACCATCCAAGGATTTGCTCGAGACGATCGCTGCGCTGGTGGCGCACATGCCCGAGGAAGTCAGGCTGCTCGTGAACAGTTCCCGCCTCGACCGCGGCACCACCGAGTCCGCGAATTTCAAGCAGATCGATCGCGCCGGGATCGTGGTGCCGGTCTACCCGCTCGAGCGCAGCCGGTTGACGGGCTGGATCGCCGAGCGCCTGCGCCGCCAGGGACAAAGCGGCGACGAGGCCACCCTGGAACTGATCGCCGCCCGCGTCGAGGGCAACGCAATGGCTGCCGACCAGGAAATCCGCAAGCTCGGATTGCTGTTTGACCGCGGGCCGTTGCCGGTCGACGAGACCCGCGACGCGGTGCTCGATGTCGCCCGCTACAGCGCCTTCGACCTCGTCGACGCCGCGCTTGCCGGGGACCGACAGCGCAGCGTCCGCACGCTGGCCGGCCTGCAGGCCGAGGGCGAAGCGCCGCCCCTGGTGCTCTGGGCCCTGGCCGACGCGGTGCGCACGCTGGTGCGCCTGCATGAAGGACGCGCCGACGGCCGGGCCGAGGGCCAGGTGCTGCGCGAAGCACGAGTGTTCGGGCCCCGCGAGCAGCTCTACCGCAGCGCGCTGGGGCGCATCGATCACCAGCACGCGCTGGGCGCGCTGCAGATGGCCGCACACACCGATACAATCATCAAGGGATTGAACCCGGGAGACGGCTGGCAGGCGCTGGGCATGCTGGCACTCCGAATCGCCGGAGCGCCGGTGCTGGAACAGTCATCGACATGACCGAAACCGCCGAAATCAACAGCTACATCGCCCAGGTGGGCGCGCGGGCGCGCGCTGCCAGCAGGGCCATGGCCGGCGCGCCGACGGCTGCCAAGGACGCGGCACTGGCGGCGACTGCCGCGGCCATCCGCCGCGAGAGCGCCGCGCTGCGCGCTGCCAATGAAATTGACCTGGCGGCAGCGCGAGCCGCGGGCCACGACGCCGCCTTCGTCGACCGGCTGGCGCTCAGCGCGGCAGGAATCGAAGCGATGGCCGCCGGGCTGGACCAGATCGCGATGCTGCCGGATCCGATCGGCGAGATCAGCGAGCTCCGGCCGCGCCCGAGCGGAATCCAGGTCGGGCGGATGCGAGTGGCGCTCGGGGTGATCGGCATCATCTACGAGTCACGCCCCAACGTCACGATCGACGCTGCCGGACTGTGCATCAAGTCGGGGAATTCGACCATCCTGCGCGGCGGCAGCGAGGCGATCCACAGCAACCGGGCGCTTGCCGAGCTGGTCCGCGAGGGCCTGCGCAGCGCGGCACTGCCCGAAGACGCGGTGCAGCTGATCGCCACCACCGACCGGGCAGCGGTCGGCGCGCTGATCACCAGCCCGCAGTTCGTCGACGTAATCGTCCCGCGGGGCGGCAAGTCGCTCATCGAGCGCATCGCGCGCGAATCAAAGGTGCCGATGATCAAGCACCTCGACGGGATCTGCCACGTCTACATCGACGACCAGGCCGACGTCGCCAAGGCGATCCTGATTGCCGACAACGCCAAGACCCAGCGCTATGCGCCCTGCAACACGATGGAGACATTGCTGGTGGCCCGGGGAATCGCCGCCGCGGTGCTGCCGGAACTGGGCCGGATCTATGCCGCGAAGAACGTCGAATTGCGCGGCGACGAGGCCAGCCGGGAATTGCTCGCTGCCGCCGGCCTGCCCTGCATCGCGGCCACCGAGGACGACTGGCGCACCGAATACCTCGCCCCGATTCTCGCCATCAGGATCGTCGCCGGAATCGACGCGGCGATCGAGCACATCAACACTTACGGCTCACAGCATACCGACGCGATCGTCACCGAGCACCATAGCCACGCCATGCGGTTCCTGCGCGAAGTCGACTCGGCCTCGGTGATAGTCAACGCCTCGACCCGCTTTGCCGACGGCTTCGAATACGGACTGGGCGCCGAGATCGGCATTTCGACCGACAAGCTCCACGCCCGCGGCCCGGTCGGCCTCGAAGGTCTGACCTCGATGAAGTACGTGGTACTCGGGTCGGGACAGATCCGCAGCTGATGCCGATGGACTCGGCCGTGCGTGTGCCATTCCTGCACTATAGGTTGTCGCCAGGCAGCCACTCTCTCGAAGGACCCGAGCAGTGAAATTCATCGAATATTTCCTCGCCCCGCAGTCACCCTGGACCTACCTTGGACACCAGCGCCTGCGCGATATCGCGGCCCGCCACGACGCAACGATCGAGTGCAAGCCGATGGACCTCGGCCTGGTCTTCCCGGTCTCCGGCGGCTTGCCGCTGGCCAAGCGCTCGCCGCAGCGCCAGGCCTACCGGCTGCTCGAGCTGGAGCGCTGGAGCCGCCACCTTGGCGTGCCGCTCTACGTCCATCCCAAGTTCTTCCCGGTGCCGGCTGACGAGGCCGCACGCCTGATCGTCATCACCGGACGCCTGCACGGCCAGGAGGCCGCGCTCGATCTGAGCGGCGCGATCCTGCGCGCGGTCTGGGCCGAGGAGCTCAACATCGGCGACGACGCCACGCTCGCGGCGATCGCCGACTCCTGCGGTCTCGACGGCGCGGCCCTGATGGCGCGGCGCGCTGAAGCCCAGTCGGAATACGAGCGCTATACCCAGGAGGCGATCGACTGCGGGGTATTCGGAAGTCCCTGGTACCGCTATCGCGGCGAAAACTTCTGGGGCCAGGATCGCCTGCAGCTCCTCGAGCTTGCCCTGGAGGCAGCCTGAACACGGGGGCGGTGCGCCCACGCCCGGAGGCGGCCCTGCGCCTCTTCGCGCCCTGCCCGCGCGGTCTGGAGGACGCCCTCGCAGACGAGCTCACCGGCCTTGGCGCCAGCATCATCGCGCGCCCGGCCGGCGGGATCGAATTCGACGGTGACCGCGCGATCGCCTATCGGGCCAACCTGCACTCCCGGCTGGCGAGCAGGATTCTGCTGCGCATCGCCAACGGCCCATATGGTGACGAGAACGACCTCTACCGGATCGCTTCGGGGCATCCCTGGGAAAGTGTCTTCAGGTCCGACCAGACCCTGCGTATCGACATCAGCGCGATCCGTTCGCCGCTGACCAGCCTGAATTTCGCGACCCTGCGCATCAAGGACGCAATCGTCGATCGGATGCGCAACGCCACCGGGGAGCGCCCTTCGATCGACACCCACCGCCCCGACGTGCGGGTCTTTGCTTTTCTCGACGCCAACAACGCGACCCTCTACCTCGATCTCTCTGGCGAAGCGCTGTTCAAGCGCGGCTGGCGCCAGCGCGAGGACAAGGGCGAGGCACCGCTCAAGGAAAACCTCGCCGCCGGCTTGCTCGCGCTCTCCGGGTGGACGCCGGAGGCGCCGCTGTTCGACCCGTTCTGCGGATCGGGCACCATTGTCATCGAAGCGGCGCAACAGGCGCTGGGAATAGCTCCCGGGGTATCGCGCCATTTCGGTTTCGAGAATCTGGCCGACTTTGATGCCGACCTCTGGTCGACGCTGCGCAGTGATGCACTGCGCCGGATGCGTCCGGCCAGCGCCCCGCTGCCCATTGCCGGCGCCGACATCGACCCGCGCGCGATCGAGCAGGCCCGCCTGAACCTCAGCCGCGCCGGGGTTGGCTCGGACACGATCACGCTCGAATGCCGCGATTTCACCGGTGCGAGCGCGCCCTTCGAGCAACCGGGGTTCATCGTCTGCAACCCGCCCTACGGCGAACGCCTGGAGTTCGAGGGCGAGGCACAGGGTGGTGGATTTGCCGACTTCGGGGCGACGTTGCGCGCTGGTTTCGCGGGCTGGCGGGCCTGCGTGCTGACCAGCGACCGGTCGCTGCCGCGGCAGCTGGGCATGAAGGAGCGGCGCAAGTGGCCGCTGTTCAACGGCGCCATCGAGTGCCGGATGTTCGTCTTCGACATCTTCGCCCCCGGCACGGCGCCGCGCCGCAACCGCAACCCGGCCCCCGACGCCGCTGGCGAGGCCGGAGCCGGCGGCTAGACCATGTCGAGGTGGCTGACGCGCCGTGATTGATCCTTGGCGTTGCGCTTGCTGTTCAGTTTGACGTTGAGCCGCAGGTCGTTGACCGAGTCGGCGTTGCGCAACGCATCCTCGTATTCGATCTTGCCGGCTTCATAGAGGTCGAACAGGTGCTGGTCGAAGGTCTGCATTCCGAGCTCGCGGCTCTTCTTCATGACCTCCTTGATGCCCGACACCTCGCCCTTGAAGATCATGTCGCTGACCAGCGGCGTGTTGAGCATCACCTCGACCGCCGGGATGCGGCCGACCCCCTCGGACATCGGGATCAGGCGTTGCGAAACGATACCCCTGAGATTGAGCGAGAGGTCCATCAGCAGCTGCTGGCGGCGCTCCTCGGGGAAGAAGTTGATGATCCGGTCGAGCGCCTGGTTGGCGCTGTTGGAGTGCAGTGTGGCCAGGCACAGGTGGCCGGTCTCGGCGAACGCGACCGCCGACTCCATCGTTTCGCGATCGCGAATCTCGCCGATCATGATCACGTCGGGGGCCTGGCGCAGAGTATTCTTGAGCGCGATTTCCCAGCTCTCGGTATCGACCCCGATTTCGCGATGGGTGACTATGCAATTGCGGTGCGGATGAACGAACTCGACCGGATCCTCGATGGTGATGATGTGACCGTGGGTCATCTCGTTGCGAAAGCCGATCATCGCGGCCAGCGAATTCGACTTGCCCGAACCGGTCGCGCCAACCATCAGCAGCAGCCCGCGCTTGGTAAGCGAGAGTTCCGCCATTACCGGCGGCAGTTGCAGTTCATCGAACGTCGGGATGCCGGTCTTGATGGTGCGCAATACCAGGCCGACGTGGTGCTGTTGCAGGAACGCGTTGACCCGGAAGCGCCCGATGCCCGAGGGGCTGATCGCGAAGTTGACTTCCTTGTGGGCCTCGAACTCGGCGGCCTGGCGATCGTTCATCAGGGCACGCGCCAGCATCAAGGTGTGGCCAGGCGTGAGCACCTGCTCGGAAACCGGATGGATCTGGCCATCAACCTTGAAGGCGGGCGGGAAGTCGACCGTCAGGAAAAGGTCAGAACCGTTCTGGGAGACCAGTCGTCGCAACAGGTCGTGAAGGAATTTCGATGCGGTTTCGCGTTGCATTGCTTTGACTCCAACTCGCTTGCTGAAATGGCGCCGGCACTCGCGGGCAGGGCCCGCCGGCCAACCCCGTTAGCCTGGGAAATTCTCTTTGTGAGCCGAGGCGGCCCGTGCTTCGGCCATGCCGATGATGTTCCGCCGCACCAGGTCGGTCAGGCACTGGTCGAGTGTCTGCATGCCGATCGCCGCGCCGGTCTGGATCGACGCGTTCATCTGGGCGACCTTGGATTCGCGGATCAGGTTGCGGATCGCCGGCGTGGCGATCATGATTTCGTGGGCCGCCACCCGGCCACTGCCATCCTTGGTCTTGAGCAGGGTCTGCGAGATGACAGCGCGCAACGATTCCGAGAGCATGGCCCGGACCATTTCCTTCTCCGCCGCCGGAAAGACGTCAACCACCCGGTCGATGGTCTTGGCCGCGGACGAGGTATGAAGGGTGCCGAAGACCAGGTGACCGGTCTCGGCGGCAGTGAGCGCCAGGCGGATCGTTTCGAGGGCGCGCAGCTCGCCGACCAGGATCACGTCCGGATCCTCGCGCAGTGCCGAGCGCAGCGCGTTGCTGAACGACAGGGTCATCGGCCCCACCTCGCGCTGGTTGATCAGGGAGCGCTTGGAATCGTGAACGAACTCGATCGGGTCCTCGACGGTCAGGATGTGCCCGTACTCGTTCTCGTTGACGTGATTGACCATCGCTGCCAGCGTCGTCGACTTGCCCGAACCGGTCGGACCGGTCACCAGCACCAGGCCGCGCGGCTGCATCGAAATTTCGGAAAAGATCTTGGGGGCGTTGAGTTCCTCGAGCGTCAGGATCTTCGACGGAATCGTCCGCATCACCGCGGCCGCTCCCCGCTGCTGCAGGAAGGCGTTAACCCGGAAGCGCGCCAACCCCGGAATTGCGAACGAAAAGTCGCATTCGAGGTTTTCCTCATAGTCCTTGCGCTGCGCATCGTTCATGATGTCGTAGATCATCCCGTGCACGTCCGTGTGTTCCATGGGCGGCAGGTTGATCCGGCGCACGTCTCCGTGCACCCTGATCATCGGTGGCAAGCCCGACGAAAGGTGCAGGTCGGATGCCTTGTTCTTGACGGCAAATGCGAGGAGTTCAGAAATATCCATTTCGCATCCCAATCTCTAGGTTTCTTCGATTACCCAATCATCCACGGCGGCGCAAGCGTTGCACAACCCCCAATCTACGAACGGCAACCGAGACGATGAACGGCAGTCATGAGTTGTTCGAACACCACGCGGCCAATCTGGACGCCGTGCGCCGGCGGATCATCGGGGCCTGCGGCGCCGCTGGCCGCGCGCCGGACTCGGTAACGCTGCTGGCCGTAGCCAAGACCTTCGGCGCCGAACACGTCCTCGCCCTGGCCGATGCCGGCCAGCGCGCGTTCGGGGAAAATTATGCCCAGGAAGCAATCGCCAAGCTCGAGTTGTGCGCCGAACGGCGGCCAGACCTGTTTGACCGGTCGCCCGGGGCCGGCGCGTGCGGCTGGCACTTCATCGGCCCGCTCCAGTCCAACAAGACCCGCGCCATCGCGGCCCACTTCGACTGGGTGCACTCGGTCGATCGCGAAAAACTGGCGCGGCGGCTTTCCGAGCAACGACCCGCAGGGCTGCCGCCGCTGGAAATCTGCATACAGGTAAACGTCAGCGACGAGGACAGCAAGAGCGGTTGCTCCCCCGCGGAGGCGGTAGCGCTGGCGCTCGCCGTGGCGGCGCTGCCACGGTTGCGGCTGCGCGGGGTGATGGCAATTCCGGCGCCCGAGGAGAAGGAGGCGGCCCAGCGCCGGGCCTTCGCGGCGGCGCGGGCGGTCTTCGAGAAATGCCGGAGCGCGCTCGCGAAGACGCCCGGCAACCATGGAGAGCACTTCGACACGCTCTCGATGGGAATGTCGGCCGATCTCGAGAGCGCGATCGCGGAAGGGGCGACGATAGTCAGGGTGGGCAGCGCGCTGTTCGGGGCCCGTCCGCCGGCTGGCCAGGCAGTTGCAGGCTAGCCCAGCCCGTCCGGCAGCAGCGCGCCAGGGACGCGGCACGCCGCCGCTCGGGGCCGTGCGGAACTGGCTGCGGAAACGACAAACGCCGGTGGCACCGGCGTTTGCGGCCCGGGGAATTTCCCGCCCGGTCGGGTTGTCTGGCTGCGGCCCCGTGCGGGGCCAGGTCAGCCGGCAGATCGCGTCAGGACATCGCCTTGATCGCGGCCGAAAGGCGGCTCTTGTGCCGGCTGGCGGTGTTCTTGTGCATGACTTTCTTGTCGGCGATGCGGTCGATCACCTTCGTCGAAGCCTGGAGCTGCTGCTGCGCGACAGTCTTGTCGCCGCCATCAATCGCCTTGCGAACGGCCTTGATCGCGGTGCGCAGCGTCGAACGCAGGCTTCCGTTGTGTGCATTGAGCACAACGGTCTGGCGGGCGCGCTTGCGCGCGGAAGCAATGTTTGCCATGAGAGAATCTCGCTCTTAGTGCTGCCGGTCATGGTGCCTATGCACCACCCGCGCAAATAACCGCGCCAACCTTTGGCATCGGAATGGAAAGCCTTGAAATATAACCGATTTGACACCTTGAACGCAAGTTTGGCAGTGGATCTGGCGCCATGAGCCTGATGCGCGCGGCCGCCACCGTCAGTGGGCTGACCCTGCTTTCGCGGATCCTCGGGCTGCTGCGGGAAAACCTGACGGCCTCGATTTTCGGCGCCAATGCGCTTACCGACGCCTTCTTCGTTGCGTTTCGCCTCCCCAACCTGCTGCGGCGGCTGTTCGCCGAGGGTGCCTTCTCCCAGGCCTTCGTGCCGATTCTCTCGGAGGCGCGGGCCCGCGGCGATGAATCGGGCGACGCGCAGCAAACCAAGATTCTGGTCGACCGGGTCGCGACGGTGCTCTTCTGGGCCGTGACCCTGGTATCGCTGCTGGGGGTGGCGGCAGCTCCCGTGCTGGTCTACATGATGGCCTCGGGCCTGAGCCGCGAACCGGCGGCGTTCGACGCCGCGGTCACCATGACCCGCTGGATGTTCCCCTACATCGTGTTCGTGTCGATGGTGGCCCTGAGCGCCGGCATCCTCAACACCTGGCGGCGCTTCACGGTGCCGGCCTTCACCCCGGCACTGCTCAACCTGTGCTTCATCGGCGCGGCGCTGTGGCTCGCGCCGCACTTTGACCCCCCGATCCTGGCCCTGAGTGCCGGGGTGTTGCTGGGCGGAGTGGCGCAACTGGCGATCCAGCTCCCGGCGCTGCGCCGCATCGGCATGCTGCCCCACGTCGGCTTCCGGCTCGGCGCCGCGCTGCGCGACCCCTACACCCGGCGCATCGTCACGCTGATGGCGCCCGCCGCGCTCGCGGTCTCGGTGGCGCAGGTGAGCCTGATCATCAACACCCACATCGCGTCCCGGCTGGCAGCGGGAAGCGTCTCGTGGATTTCCTACGGCGATCGGCTGATGGAGTTTCCCACCGCCCTGCTCGGCGTCGCGCTGGGCACGGTGCTGCTGCCCAGCCTGTCGCGCGCCGCGGCCTCGGCCGAGACCACCGAATACAGTGCGCTGATCGACTGGGGACTGCGGCTGGCGGTAGTGTTCGCAATCCCCTGCATGGTCGGACTGGCCCTGATGTCCGAGCCGCTCACCGCGCTGCTTTTTCACTACGGCCGCTTCACCGGTCATGACGTTGCGATGACCAGTGCCGCGGTGACGGGCTATTCGGCCGGGCTGCTGGGACTGATCGCGATCAAGGTTCTGGCGCCGGGCTTTTACGCCCGACAGGACGTCCGCACCCCGGTGCGGATCGGCATCGCCGTGCTCATCGCCACCCAGCTGATGAACCTGGTCTTTGTCCCCTGGCTGGCGCACGCCGGGCTGGCGTGGTCGATCTCGGTCGGCGCCAGCGTCAACGCCAGCCTGCTGCTTGCCGGACTGATCAGGGGCGGCAATTACCAGCCGCGGCCCGGCTGGCTGCGGCTCGGCGCCCAGGTCGGCGCCGCGGCGGCAGCGATGGCGGCGTTGCTCTGGTTCACCGTCCCGGCCTTCGACTGGATCGGGATGCGCAGCATGCCGCTCACCAGAATCGGGCTGACGCTCGGCCTGGTCACCGCGGCCGGCCTGGTCTACCTGCTGACATTGCTGGTTCTGGGGGTCAGGCCCCGCCAGTTCATGAGCGCCAACGGCTGAAGGCCGGATCACGGCGGGCGCAGAGCCATTAACAAGGGGGAGCAACGATGAAGGTGGTGTTCGTGGGCGGCGGAAACATGGCCGGGGCATTGGTCGGCGGGCTGATTGCGCAGGGGCACGCGCCAGCCGACATCCGGGTGATCGATCCCGACGAGGGACAACGCGCGCGGCTGTCCGAACGCTTTCAGGTCGAGGCCCATGCCGATGCCGCCACTGCCCTGGCGGGGGCCGAGGTGGTCGTCCTGGCAGTCAAGCCGCAGGTGATGGCGGCGGTGGCAAAGCCGCTGGCGGCGCTCGTGAGCGACTGCCTGGTAGTGAGCGTTGCGGCCGGGATTCGGGCTGCCGACCTGTCAGCCTGGCTCGGCGGTCATCGCCGGATCGTGCGCACCATGCCCAACATGCCGGCGCTCATCGGGCGCGGCATCAGCGCGCTCGCGGCAACGCCCGATCTGAGTGCGGCCGATCGCGAGCACGCCCAGCAGATCCTCGCGGCAGTGGGCGAAACGCTGTGGGTCGAAGACGAAGCGCTGATTGACGCGGTGACCGCGGTGAGCGGCAGCGGCCCGGCCTATGTCTTCTACTTCATCGAGGCGCTCGAGCGCGCCGCGACCGAACTCGGCTTCACCCCCGCCCAGGCGCGGCAGCTGGCGCTGGCCACCTTCCGGGGCGCGAGCGAACTGGCCGCCGGCAGCGATGAAACCGCGGCCCGACTGCGCCAGCGGGTGACTTCGCCCGGCGGCACGACCGCTGCCGCGCTGGCGGTGCTCGACGAACGCGGCGCCGCCGACACCATGGTCGAGGCAGTGCACGCCGCCTGCCGGCGCAGCCTGGAGCTGGGCGAGCAGGCGGGAGGCTCTCAGCCCAAGGCGTAGTGCGCCAGCACGCCGGCGAAGATCACCGCTCCCAGCCAGTTGTTGTGATTGAATGCCCGGAAACAGCCCGCGCGGCTGCGATCGTGAATCATCCGGTAGTGGGCCAGCGCCACCACTGCGGCCAGGCCCAGTGACGCATAAAACCACGGCCCGAGTCCCTCGAGCCAGCCGGCCCAGGCCAGCATCAGCAACGTGGCGGCATAGCACAGCATCACGGCGGCGACGTCGAAGCGGCCAAAGGTGATCGCCGCGGTACGGATGCCGAGCAGCAAGTCGTCCTCGCGGTCGACCATCGCGTACTCGGTGTCGTAGGCGAGCGCCCAGAAAATGTTGCCCCCCAGCATCACCCAGGCACTGGCCGGGATCTCGCCGAGCACCGCGGCGTAGGCCATCGGAATGCCAAACCCGAATGCGACCCCGAGGTAAGCCTGCGGCAAGGCCAGGAAGCGCTTGGTGAACGGATAGCTGGCGGCCAGGAATGCCGCGAACACCGCCAGCTTGAGGGTCAGCAGATTGAACGGGATGATCAGCGCCAGCGCGCACAACGAGAGCACGGCAAAGATCACCAGCGCTTCCCAGTGATGGATCTGCCCCGAGGTCAGCGGCCGGTCCTTGGTGCGCTCCACCCGATGGTCGAAATCCCGATCGGCCCAATCGTTGATCGCGCAGCCGGCCGAGCGCATCAGCACAGTTCCGGCGACAAACGCGAAAACCGCATAGGCCGAGGGCTGCCCCCGGGATGCCACCAGCAATGCCCACATGGTGGGCCAGAGCAACAACAGGATTCCGATCGGCCGGTGCAGGCGCACCAGGCGCAGGTAGAGCCCCAGTCGTGACATCAGCGCGGAACTCATCGCCCGCGACTCCCGGATGGCGTCGGTGACCCGAGCGCCTGGCGCTGGCGCGCGGCATCCGGTGCGGGCCCGGGATCGTAGTACACGACCCCCGAGCGGCCCACCCAGGACTGGCGCAGCGCCGGGGCGTTCCGCTCCCGGGTCGCCGGCGCTCCAGCGCCCTTGACCGCGCCGGCCGGGGCGCTGACCGACAGTCCCGCCGCCGCGAACTTCTTCAGATTTGCCACCCCTATTCCCTTGACCCGCTCGCGCAGGTCATCCATGTCGAGAAAGGCACCGCCGCGGGTGCGCTCCTCGATGATTCTCGCAGAGATCGCCGGTCCGATCCCGCGCAGCTCCTCGAGTTGCTCGGCGCTGGCCGAGTTGGCATCGAGCGCCGCGGCGGTGTTGCCGCCCAGCACGAGGGCCGCAAACACAAAGACGCGGACCAGCCCGCCCGACAAGAGCGGTTCCCGGCAACGCTTCTGCGCCAGCCTGATGAATGCCGAAAAGGCCACGATCGCGCTCCCTCACAAGCCACCCCAGGGTATCGATCCTAGCCGCCCGAGCGGGATTGCTGCCAGCCCCGGGACGTACCTCCAGCCTAGGCCCGGCGGCGCTAATCCTCGCGCCAGTGTTCGGCGACCCAGGGACTGGAGCGCGCCACCCGCAACGCCCGATTGCGCCGCCCGGCGAGCGCGTCGGGGGGGTTGACCTCACCGTGGAAGATGATGATCCGCGCGCCTTCGGGAACGATCGGATGGCGCCAGTAGTTGCTCGGCCAGCGCGGAATGCAATGGTACTTGTAGCTCGCACACCACTTCGCCGGCCAGTAACCGAGCCGTCCCTTGCGATGCAGCACGTCGGACAGGAAGGCCTGCTCGTTGCGAAAACGCGCCCGCGCAGCGTCGACATTGCCGCGGAACTCATCCAGGACTTCCGGGTGGGCTCCGAGCTGGAAACGATAGACCGATGAATTGCCCGTGACCCGCCACGGCCTCTTCCAGTCGTGGATGATCAGGAACTCTCCGGGATACTCGAAGAACGGATCGATCCGGTCCACGATCACCACGTCGAGATCGAGGAACAGCGCGGTGCCGCGCAAGCCGTGGAGGTCGGCGGCAAAGGTGGTCAGTTTCTTCCAACCCCGCTCGGGGCTGCCGTCGGGCAGTGCCAGAGTCGGAATCGGCAGGCAGGTCACCTCCTGGCGCACTCCCCGGTCGTCGTCGGTCAGGCAGACGAACCGGAAGTCGCCGGCCAGTTGCCGGCGCACCATTGCATAGAGCCGGTTGACGTACTCCGGACCGTACTTGGTGCCCCACTTCATGCACAGGATGACCCGCTGCTCGCTCAAGCCGCCTCCAGGATCTGCTCCATGACCTGGCCGATGCCGGCTCGCCAATCCGGCAATACCAGCCCAAAGGTGGTGCGCAACGCAGTGGTGTCGAGCCGGGAATTGGGCCCGCGGCGTGCCGCCGCCCGGTACTGCTCGGTGGTGATCGGCTCGATCGCCTCGGGCGCCAGGCGCACCTCACGGCCTGCGGCGCGGGCCAGCCGGACCACCGCCTGCGCGAGGTCATGCCAACTGGTCTCGCCCCCCGCGCTCAGGTGGTAGAGCCCGAATGGAAAATCGATCTGGCCGGCACTGGCGTTCCCCGCCGCACCGGCCGCGCGGAGCGTCCTCAGGTAGCGGCCCAGCAGTTGCGCGGTGACGTCAGCCACCAGGGCCGCGGAAGTCGGCGCGCCCCACTGGTCAGCGACCACCTGCAGGCGATCGCGCTGGGCCGCCAGGCGCAGGATGGTCTTGGCAAAATTGGCCCCGTGGGCCCCGATCACCCAGCTGGTGCGCAACGTCAGATGGGCAGCGCCGCTGCCGGCCACTGCGCGCTCTCCGGCCAGCTTGCTGCGCCCATAGACGTTGATCGGGTTCGGTCGGTCGCTCTCGCGGTGAAAGCCGTCACGGGAGCCGTCGAAAACGTAGTCGGTCGAGTACTGCACCATCAGTGCCCCGGCGCGCAGCGCCTCCTCGGCCAGAACCTGCGGCGCGCGCGCGTTGATGGCATAGGCCAGTTCGGGCTCGCTCTCGGCCCGATCGACCGCGGTATAGGCCGCCGGGTTGACGATGATCTGCGGCGCCACCGCGCGCACCGTACGGCGCACCGCGGCCTCATCGGCCAGGTCGCAGTCGCCGGCATCAACGGCGGCAATCTCACCCAGTGGCGCGAGCGCGCGCCGCAGCTCGAAACCGACCTGGCCATTGCAGCCCGTGACCAGGATGCGCGCCACCCCCCCGCTCACGACCCCTCCCCCGTGCCGATGCGATCGAGCCGGTACGCACCGCTCAGCACGCGCTGCCACCAGGGCTCGTGTGCGAGATACCACTGCACGGTCTTTCGCAGCCCGGTGTCGAAGGTTTCACTCGGACGCCAGCCCAGCTCGCGCCAGATCTTGCCGGCGTCGATCGCGTAGCGGGCGTCGTGACCCGGACGGTCGGCGACGAAGGTGATCAGGTCGCGGTAGCGCTCCAGCCCGGGCGCCTTGCGCTCAGGCGCCAGTTCCTCGAGCAGCGCGCAGATCGCCTCGACCACCGCGAGATTGCGCTGCTCGTTGTGACCTCCGATGTTGTAGGTCTCGCCCACCGCGCCGCGCGCCAGGACCTCGACCAGGGCGCGCGCGTGATCGTCGACGAAGAGCCAGTCGCGCACCTGCTGCCCGTTGCCGTAGACCGGCAGCGGCTTGCCGTGGAGCGCGTTGAGGATCACGTGCGGGATGAGTTTTTCCGGGAAGTGGTATGGCCCGTAGTTGTTCGAGCAGTTGGTCACCAGGGTCGGCAGCCCGTAAGTCCGCTGCCAGGCCCTCGCCAGGTGATCGCTGGCCGCCTTGCTGGACGAATACGGGCTGCTCGGCGCATAGGGCGTGTCTTCGGTAAAGAGGTCGTCGGTGCCGTGCAGGTCGCCGTAGACCTCGTCGGTGCTGACATGGTGGAAGCGAAATCCCGATCGACGCTCGCCGGCCAGCGCGCTCCAGTAGCCGCGTGCCGCCTCGAGCAGCGTGTAGCTGCCGAGCACATTGGTCTGGATGAAGTCACCCGGGCCGTCGATCGAGCGATCGACGTGGCTCTCGGCCGCCAGATGCATCACCGCGTCGGGCTGGTGGCGGGCGAACGCGTCATCGAGCAGCGCCCGGTCGCAGATGTCGATGCGCTCGAAGGCGTAGCGCGGATCGGCACTGACTTCGGCAAGCGACTCGAGATTGCCGGCGTAGGTGAGCTTGTCGACGTTGACCACCGCGTGAGCAGTGGACCGAATCAGGTGGCGGATGACCGCGCTGCCGATGAATCCGGCGCCGCCCGTTACCAGAATTTTCATAGGTCTCCGGGCCAGGCGCGCGCTGCGCGCTCAGCCACGCTCCAGTTCCTCGCTGCGCAACGGGGCGTACGAATCCCACCGGTTGCAGCCCGGGCATTGCCAGTAGAAGCTCCGCGCCTTGAAGCCGCAGTGCCCGCACTGGTAGCGCGAGAGGCGGCGCACCTGGGCGCGCAGCAAGGTCTTCGTGAACTCGTACTCGCCGCGCTCGGGCGCCGAGGGATCGGCCGCCAGCCGCAGCTCGTTGAACCGGTCATAGCCCAGGATCGAAGGCGCGGCCGCCAGGGCGCTCCGGCCCCACTCGAGCGCCGCGCTGGCGCCGTCGCGCTGCACCCGCGCATCGAGGATGGCGCCAAAGATGTCGACCGAGGGGTGTTGCCCGGCAATCGTTTCAAGTTGCGCGAGCGCCTCGCCCACCCTGCCGAGCTGCTCATGCGCAGCCACGAACTCGCGCGCCACCAGGGCGAGATACGCCGGGCCGACCTGCACCACCGTCTGCCATGCTGCCAGTGCCGCGGCGGGGTCCGACTCGAGTTCGCCAAGCCGGCCCAGCAACAGCCACGAACGCGGATGGGCGGCGGCGGCACTGCGCGCGGCCTCGATCGCGGCCCGCGCCTCTGCCAGGTGAGGCGCGCGATTCTCGGGCTCACCGGCGGCCCGTTCGAGCGCCGCCTGCGCCAGCTCGCAGTAACAGTGGGAGATTTCGTTTGCCCGGTCCACGCCCTGTTCGCGCTGCAATTGCTGCGCCAGTTCGATCGCCAGCGGCCAGTCGCGCACCGTCTGGGCTATTTTCAGACGCTCCGCCAGCGCACGCGCGCCGTAGGAGGTGCCGTCGAGCCGCTGGAAAGTTTCGTCGGCGCGGTCGATCAGACCAGCCTTGAGGTAGTCCTCTCCGAGTTCGTGCAACGCCCTGACGCGTTGTTCGGGATCGAGATCAGTGCGCCCGATCAGATTCTGGTGAACCAGGATCGCGCGGTCGGTCTCGCCGCGGTTGCGGAACAGCGTGCCCAGCGCGAAGTGCAACGCCACCGTCTCCGGTTCGAGACGGACGATGTTGACGAACTCGTCGATCGCCTGCTCGTGCTGCTCACCGAGCACGAAATTGAGTCCCCGGAAGTACGCCGCCGGCAGACCCTCGGAGCGCAACCTCGCTGCCTTGCCTTCAGCGCGCGCCGCCAGCCATCCGGCGCCAAAACACAGCGGTACTACCAGCAGCCACCAGAGGTCGAAGTCCATGCCGGCCGGTCAGCCGACAAAGTTTACGGGCGGCATCGCCACTTCGTCCGGGCGCTCGGTCGTTGTCGACTGGGCGCGCGTGGCGAGCTTGATCTCCTTGCGCAGTCGCGAAATCTCGCGACGGTTCCTGAAATAGGTCGGGACACTGGCCAGCAGGCCGACAACCACGCCGGCCGCAAAGAACAGCAGCAGGAAGATCACCAGCGGCGCGCTCCAGAGTGCATCCTTGCCAAACGGCAGGAAGTGCAATTCGGTAGTGGCTGTATTGGAGACCGCGAAGCCCAGCGCCAGCACGAACAGCGTGAGGTTGAAAATCCAGGTCAGCAAACGCATCGTTACCTCCAGAGGAGCGTCCGATCGTTCAGAGCGATGGGTCTTTCGGCTGTGAGTCGACGCGTTCGCGCAAATCCTTGCCCGGCTTGAAATGTGGGACCCGCTTCTCGGGCACCATCACCTTCTCGCCCGACTTCGGATTGCGCCCCACCCGCGGCGGCCGGCGCGACAGCGCGAAGCTGCCAAAGCCACGGATCTCGATGCGGTGGCCATCGCTCAGTGTCCTGGCCATCGCATCGAGGATAGTTCTTACCGCAAATTCTGCATCCTTGGTCACCAGCTGCGGGTAGTGCTCGGCAAGCCGGACGATCAATTCCGATTTGGTCATCGTGGGAGCATCGCTCCCGTCGATCCTGCTTTCGAAACTATCGCCCATGGCCTGCCGCTCCCATTACCGCTGCCGGATTCCGCCTTACTCCGACTCTTCGCTGCCGCTGTCGAGCTTGGCCCGCAGCAGTGCGCCCAGGTTGGTAGTGCCGCTGGAGGCTCCGCTCTCGGCCTGGAGACGCTGCATCGATTCTGCCGTTTCGACATTGTCCTTCGCCTTGAGCGAAAGGCTGACCGAGCGGCTCTTGCGATCGACGTTGATCACCATGGCTTCGATTTCCATCCCTTCCTTCAGATGGTTGCGGGCGTCCTCGACACGGTCACGCGAGATCTCGGAAGCGCGCAGGTAGCCCTCGAGGTCACCATCGAGATTGACGACGGCACCCTTGGCATCAACCGCACCGACGACCCCGTGGACGATCGAACCCTTGTCGTGCACCGCCACGTAGTTGTTGAACGGATCGCCATCGAGCTGCTTGATGCCCAGCGAGATGCGTTCGCGCTCGGTATCGATCGCCAGCACCACGGCGGCCACTTCGTCGCCCTTCTTGAAGTCGCGCACGGCCTCTTCGCCGGGCTTGTTCCAGGACAGGTCCGAGAGATGCACCAGGCCGTCGATGCCACCGGCCAGGCCGATGAACACACCGAAATCGGTGATCGACTTGATCGTTCCTTCGACCTTGTCGCCCTTGCGGTGATTGTCGGCAAACTCTTCCCACGGGTTCTGACGGCACTGTTTCATGCCGAGCGAGATCCGGCGACGTTCCTCGTCGATCTCGAGCACCATCACCTCGACCTCGTCGTTGAGAGCCACGACCTTGCCGGGATTGACGTTCTTGTTGGTCCAGTCCATCTCCGAAACGTGCACCAGACCTTCGATGCCCGGCTCGATCTCGACGAACGCGCCGTAATCGGTGATGTTGGTGACCTTGCCGAACATCCGCGTGCCTTGCGGATAGCGCCGCCCGATGCCAACCCACGGATCGTCACCGAGTTGCTTGATGCCCAGCGAGACGCGGTTCTTCTCCTGGTCGAACTTGAGCACCTTGGCGCTGAGTTCCTGGCCGACCTGCACCACCTCGGAGGGGTGACGGACGCGCCGCCATGCCATGTCGGTGATGTGCAGCAGGCCGTCGATGCCACCGAGGTCGACGAACGCACCGTAGTCGGTGATGTTCTTGACCACGCCATTGACGATCGCGCCTTCCTTCAGGCTCTCGAGCAACTTTTCGCGATCCTCGGACTGGCCGATCTCGATGACGGCACGGCGCGACATGACCACGTTGTTGCGCTTGCGATCGAGCTTGATGACCTTGAATTCGAAGGTCTTGCCCTCGTAGGGAGTGGTGTCCTTGACCGGACGGGTATCGATCAGCGAACCCGGCAGGAAGGCGCGGATCCCGTTGGTCATCACGGTAAGGCCACCCTTGACCTTGCCGGTAATCGTTCCTTCAACCACTGTGCCTTCCTCGAGCGCTTTCTCGAGGCTGATCCACGCCGTCAGGCGCTTGGCACGATCGCGCGAGAGCCGCGTTTCGCCGAAACCGTCCTCGATCGCATCGATCGCCACCGGCACGAAATCGCCAACTTTGACATCCAGTTCGCCGCGATCGTCGTGGAATTCCTCGATCGGGATGAAGCTTTCCGACTTGAGTCCGGCGTTGACGACGACGTGGTTGCGGTCGATGCGCAGGACTTCAGCGGTAATCACCTCGCCGGTACGCATTTCCTGACGCGAGAGCGACTCTTCGAACATCGCCGCGAAACTTCCCGGCTGGTTGGTTTCTGGTTGGTCTTGGTTAAGATTTGGGGTAGACAATTCGTTGATTCCAAAAGTTCACGCCGGGCATCGGCTCCAGCCGGAAAAGGAATTCCGGTTGCCACAACCCAGCGGAGTTGCTGTTATGTCCGTCACTCGCGTGCCGGACCCCTGGTAAATCACCAAGACCGTCAGTGTGCCGCTACGCCCCGGAGGTGCGATGCGACCCGCTTCGGGTCTCAGCCGTTGCGCCGATGGTGCTCCTGCACGATGCTTTCGAGCACTTTCTCGATCGTCATCTGCGTCGAATCAATCACCAACGCCCCTTGCGCAGACCTGAGCGGCGCGAGCGCCCGATTGGAGTCGCGCGCGTCACGCTCGGAAAGTTCCTGCAAAAGGCTTGGAATATTAGCAGAAAAACCCTTTTCTATCAATTGTTTATGGCGTCGCTCGGCACGACACTCCAGGCTCGCGGTAAGGAACACCTTGAGGTGGGCATCGGGAAAGAGCACCGTCGCCATGTCCCGGCCATCGGCCACCAGGCCAGGCGGGCGCCGGAAACTGCGCTGCAGTCCCCCCAGTGCCTCGCGCACCGCACCAATCGTCGCGACCTGCGAGGCGGCGCTGCCGACCTCCTGGCGGCGAATTTCAGCGCTGACGTCCTGGCCCCCGAGTTCGATGCGCGCACCGGCGAAGGTCACCGGCAGCTCGCGCGCCAGTCGCGCCAGCGCCTCTTCGTCGTCGAGCGCGATGCCCGCGCGCAGCGCCGCCAGGGCAGTGACGCGGTAAAGCGCCCCCGAGTCGAGATAGTGCCAACCCAGGCGGGCAGCGACGCGGCGCGCGATCTCGCCCTTGCCCGAGGCGGTCGGGCCGTCGATCGCGATCACCGGCGCGCCGTCGGGGGCCGCCCCGGGCTCCGGAGCGGCCGCTGCCGAGTGCTTCACTGCCCGGACCTCGCGCTCACCGCCAGTCCGCAGCCCTGCGCCAGCGCCACGAAGCCCGGGAACGAGGTCGCGACGTTGGCGGTGTCGGCGATCACGATTTCGCCGCTGCCACGCAACGCCGCCAGCGCCAGCGCCATCGCGATGCGGTGGTCGCCGTGCGACTCCACCTGCGCCGCGCCAAAGGGTGTGCGCTCGTCACCGCGGCCGTCGATCACCATGCCGTCGGGGGTGGGCCGGACCCGCGCGCCCAGCGCCGCCAGGCCGTCGGCCATGACCGCGATCCGGTCCGATTCCTTGACGCGCAATTCCTCGGCGCCGGTGATCACGGTGCGCCCCTGGGCGCAGGCCGCCGCCACGAACAGCGCCGGAAACTCGTCGATCGCCAGCGGCACCAGTTCGGGCGGAACGGCGATGCCGCGCAACTGCGCGCCCCGCACCCGCAAGTCCGCCACCGGCTCGCCGCCGACCTCGCGCTCGCGCTCGAGGGTGATGTCAGCGCCCATCGCCCGCAGGATATCGATCACCCCGGTGCGGGTCGGATTGATGCCGACGTGCTCGAGGGTCAGGTCAGAGCCCTCGGCGATCGAGGCTCCGACCAGGAAGAAAGCCGCCGAGGAAATGTCGCCGGGGACGTCGATATCGGTGGCCCGCAGGCGCTGGCCACCTTCCATTCGCACCCAGGCGCCAGCGCGCGCCAGGCGCACCCCGAAGCCGCCGAGCATGCGCTCGGTGTGGTCGCGCGTCGGCGCCGGCTCCCGCACCTCGGTCACGCCCTCGGCGTAGAGTCCGGCCAGCAGTAGCGCCGACTTGACCTGGGCGCTGGCCACCGGCATCTCGTAGCGGGTCGCGCGCAACCGGCCCGCGGCCGGCAATATCCGTACCGGCGGGCAGCCGCCGTCGGTTTCGATGCGCGCGCCCATGGCTGTCAATGGCTCGGTGACGCGGCGCATCGGGCGCCGGGTCAGGCTTTCGTCGCCGACCAGCACGCTGGCGAAGCGCTGGCCGCTCAGCAGCCCGATCAGCAGGCGCATCGCGGTGCCGGCATTGCCGCAGTCGATCGCGCCGGGCGCAACGTGCAAACCGTCGACTCCGACCCCGTGGACCTCCAGTCGGCCCTGATCCGGGCCGTCGATCCGCACCCCAAGGGCGCGCAACGCGTCGCGGGTCGAGAGCGCATCGGCGCCTTCGAGAAAACCCGCTACCCGGGTAACCCCGTCGGCGAGCGCCCCCAGGATGACCGAGCGATGCGAGATCGACTTGTCACCGGGCACGCGCAGCCGGCCGCTGAGGCGGCCGCCCGGTTCGACACAAAAGCTTTGCCTGGAGGGGGGATTCATTGCTGGCGCTCGTTGCAGGGTTGGCCGATCACGGGTTGACCGGTCATTTTACTTGGCTACCCGGTCCGGGAACACGCCCCTACCGGCGACAGCCTGGCTCGGGCGATCTCAGTCAACCTGCCGCCGCCAGCGCGCGCCCTGCTCGAAGACCTCAACCAGCCGCTCGCGATCATCCGCGGCGATTGCGCCGACAACCCGCGCCAGCGACTCCTCGAAGCGCGCCGCGCACTCCAGCACCGCTTCGCGGTTGTCGAGCACGATGTCGGCCCACAACTGGGCCGATGACGCTCCGATCCTGGTCGTGTCGCGCAGCCCGGCGCCGCTGAACTCGGCTGCCAGCTGGGCGTGCTCGCCCGAGGCGATGGCCGCCGAGAGCGCGAACACCAGGGCATGCGGCCAGTGCGAGAACTCGGCGAACAGTGCGTCATGAACCTCTGCGTCCATGGTCTGCACCCGCGCGCCGAGTGCGGCCAGCCACCCGGCCAGCCGCAGCGCCAGACGGCGTTGCGCCTCGTCGACCGGACACAACAGCCACAGGCGATTGGCGAACAGGTCGGCACGCGCCGCACCCGGGCCGCTGCGCTCCGAACCGGCGATTGGGTGGCCCGGAACGTAGCGCTCGAAGGCTGGGCCAAGGGCACTGCGCGCCGCGGCGATGACGCTCGACTTGGTGCTGGCGCAATCAGTGATCAACGCCTGCTCCCCGGCCCCGGCCGCGACCTGGGCAAATACTTCCGGCATCGCCGGCACCGGATTGGCCAGCACGATCAGGTCGGCGCCGGCGCAGGCCTCGGCGACGCTCGCCGCGGCCTCGTCGAGCAGGCCATGGGTGCGCGCCAGATGGGCATCGTCGCCGGGCGAGTAGCCGACCACGCTGGTGGCCAGGGCGCGCGAGCGCAGCGCGGCGGCAAATGACGAGCCGATCATCCCGGTGCCGATGATTGCCACCCGGCCGATCGGCCCGCTCGGCCGCGCCGCTGCCAGCGGATGAGTCTCGGCTGCGGTCACTGGGCGGCTCCCGGTGTCCCGGCCCCGAGGGCACGCACCAGCGCGTCCAGGAATGCCCGGTTCTCCTCGGCGAGCCCGACCGTCACCCGCAACCACTGCGGCAAGCCATAGCCCGCCACCGGACGCACGATGACGCCGGCACGCAGCAGGCTCTCGTTGACCGAGTGTGCGTCGCCAACCTTGACCAGCACGAAATTGCCCAGCGAGGGCACGTACTCGAGCCCGAGTTCGTCGAAGCCGCGCTCGAGCTGTTCGATGCCCTGCCGATTGAGCTCATAGGTGCGCTGGAGGAACTGCGCATCGCCCAGTGCGGCGACCGCGGCGGCCTGCGCCACCGAGTTGACGTTGAATGGTGGGCGTACCCGGTTGAGCAGGTCGGTCAGTTCGGGCTGCGCCAGAGCGAACCCGACCCGCAGCCCGGCCAGGCCGTAGGCCTTGGAAAAGGTTCGCGAAATCATCAGGTTGGGAAATTCACGCAGCCAGACGGTCGAGTCATGGCGCAGTTCCGGAGGGAGGTACTCGTTGTAGGCCTCGTCGAGCACGACCACCGTCGTGGGCGGCACCTGGCGCAGGAACTGTTCGACCTGCTCCGGCGCCAGGAAGGTGCCGGTCGGATTGTTGGGGTTGGCCACGTACACCAGCCTGGTGTCGGGTGCGATCACCGCGGCCATCGCCGCCAGGTCGTGGCCGTGGTCACGCGCCGCCACCACGATCCCGCGGGCGCCAGCGGCCTGAGTCGCGAGCGCGTAGACCACGAAGGAATATTGCGCGTAGACCGCCGAGGAACCCGGACCCAGCAGTGCCTTGGCGGCCAGTTCGAGCAGATCGTTGGAGCCGTTGCCCAGCGTAATCCATTCCGGCGGCACGCCATAGCGCCTGGCGAGCGCGTCTTTCAGTTCGAAACCGTTGGGGTCGGGATAGCGCGCCAGCTCGCCGGCGACCTCGATCATCGCGGCGCGCGCCGAGTCCGGCATCCCCAGCGGGTTCTCGTTCGAGGCCAGCTTGATGATCGCCGCCGGATCGATGCCGTATTCACGGGCCAGCTCAGCGATCGGCTTGCCGGCCTGGTAGGGGGCGATTGCGCGGATGTATTCAGGCGCAGACAGGGTCATGGTGGTGCTTCTCCGAAGTTGTTGGTCGCGCTCTCCGCCGGCCTGGTGGCTGCCGGGGCCAGCTACCTAGGCCAGTCGCGGATAGGAGCCGAGCACCTTGTAGAACGCAGCGTTGCGCTGCAGTTCCTCAAGCGCCGGGGCTACGTCCGGATCCTTCCAATGGCCCGCGATGTCGATGTAGAAATAGTATTCCCAGCGCCCCTGCCGCGCCGGACGGGACTCGAGCCGCTTCATCGAGACCTTGTGGCGTGCCAGCGGCTCGATCAGCGAATGCATCGCACCGGGCCGGTCCTGGACCGCCATGATCAGTGAGGTCTGGTCACGCCCCGAGGCTTCGCACTCGTGGCGGCCAATGATCGAGAAGCGGGTCCGATTGGCCGGGTCGTCCTGGATGCCGGCGGCGGCCACCTGCAGGCCGTAGCGCAGCGCCGCGGCATCGCCGGCTATCGCCCCCGTGGCCGGGTCGGCGGCCGCCAGCTGCGCCCCTTCGGCATTGCTGGCCACCGCGACCAGCTCGATGCCATGGGCGTGGCGCTCGAGCCAGACGTTGCACTGCGCCAGCGCCTGGGGGTGGGCGCAGATGCGGCGAATCGCGGCGAGCGAATTGCTCTGGGCCAGCAGGTTGTGGCGCACCGGCACCAGCACCTCGCCACTGATCTTGAGCGGGGTCTGCAGGAACAGGTCGAGCGAGCGGCTCACCGCACCCTCGGTGGAATTCTCGATCGGCACCACCCCGAAGTCCGCGGCGCCGGACTCGGTGGCGCGAAACACCTCGTCGATCGACTGGCATGAGACCGGGTCGATGCCGTGCCCGAAGTGGCGATACATCGCCAGTTCCGAGAACGTGCCCTCGGGCCCGAGGTAGGCCACGCGCAGGCGCCGTTCGATCTCCCGGCACGCCGAGATCACCTCGAGATAGATCGAGGCCAGCGCGTTGATCGACAGCGGTCCCTGGTTCTTCGCCCGCAGCCGGTCGATGATCTGGGCCTCGCGCTCGGGGCGATAGACCGGCGCGTCGGTCTCGCGTTTCAGTTCCCCGACCTCGCGGGCCAGCGACGCACGCCGGTTGAGCAGGGCGACGATCTGGTCGTCGACCGCGTCGATGGCCACGCGCAACGCGCCAATGCCGGCGTCAGCCCCGTCCTTCTTCTGGTCACCAGCTTCCAATTTCACCTCGGGATTGAATCAGTCGCCGCCAATGCTACCGGATTCCCCGCCATTGACGGAGCGGCTCGGCGCCTGCTGCCAGTTCCTGCTGGCATCCCGAGGCTGCGGCGCTGCTCAGTTGTGCTCCCAGCCGGGCATCGCGAAAGCCTGGTCCTTCAGGGCCAGCAGCAGTTCGGAACTCTGTTCCCGGGTCAGCGCCACCAGTGGCGGGCGCACCGTGGCGTAAGCGGCATCACCGCCGAAATGGGCGATGGCCGCCTTGAGGGCCGGGATCATCGGAAAGCGCTGGAAGATGCCGCGCAGGGCGTCGAGCGCCTGCTGCTGGGCGTCGGCATCGGGCTGCTGCCAGGTCCGGTAGAGCTGCGCGATCGGCCCCGGGTTGACGTTGCCGGTAGCAGTGATGCAGCCGGCACCGCCGCCGCGCATGTTGGCGAGCAGGAAGCTTTCGCTGCCGGCAAACACGTCGAAGCCCCGGGGCTGGAAACGCTCCAGCATCGCCTTGGTGTTTTCCCAGTCGCCCGAGCTGTCCTTGATCCCGGCAATGGCCTGCGGATAAGCTTTCAGGAGCCGCTCAATCAGCGCGAGGGTGATCGGAACATTCGACACCTGGGGAATGTGATACAGGTAGATGCGCAGGCGCTGGTCGGCGACCCGCTCGATCACTTCTGCATAGCTGGCGAACAGGCCGTCGTCAGACACTCCCTTGTAGTAGAACGGCGGCAACATCAACACGCCGCCGGCGCCGTGGCGCACCGCATGACGGGTCAATTCAACGCTGTCGGTCAGTGCGCAGGCGCCGGTGCCGGGCATCATCCGGTTGCCCGGCACCCCGGACTCGACCAGCGCATCGAGCAGCGCCATCTTTTCGGCAACCGACAGCGAGTTGGCCTCCGAATTGGTGCCGAAGACGGCCAGACCGACTTCCTGGCTGAGCAGCCAGCGACAGTGGCGGACCAGCCTGCCGGCGTCGGGACTGAGGTCCGCAGTGAACGGCGTAATAACCGGCGAGAAGACGCCGCGCAGTCGTGTATCTGTATTCATGGTTTTCTCCGTTTTCGCCTGATCGGCCGCTGTCACGCCCATTTGTCCACCGCGTACGCCTCGACGGCGCCCGGGTCAAAACCGAAACCCAGACCCGGCCCATCGGGTACGACCAGCCGTCCCTGGTCGAAGCTGAGCTGCCTGTCGACCAGGCGGCGGAAGTTCAGCACCTGGTCGTCAGAAAAGTATTCGACGAAGCCCGCGTTGGGCGTCGCCGCCACCAGGTGCACATGCAGATCATGGAACCAGTGGGGACACATCGTCACGCCAAACCCCGCTGCCACGGCCGCGATTCGGCGCCATTCACTGATACCACCGCAAACCGCGGCGTCGGTCTGCAGAATCATCGCGGCGCGCTTCTCCAGCAACTCCTGGTGCCGCCAGCGGCCCGCCTCGATCTCGCCGGTGGCTACCGCAACCGGTGTCCGCCTGGCCAGTTGCGCATGGTTCTCGATGTCGTCCGGGCTGAACGGCTCCTCGATCCAGTAGGGATCGTAGGGCTCGTAACGCTTCATGTACTCGAGCGCCGTGGGCAGGTCGCTCCAGGCGTTGTTGGCGTCGAGCATCAGCAGGACATCCGGGCCGATGGCGGCGCGCGCCGCCTTGATGCGCGCTTCCTCTTCCCTGGGTGCGAAGCGGCCGACCTTGATCTTGACGGCCTTGAAGCCGAGGGCGACATAGCCGGCCAGTTCCTGTCCCAGGTGTTCCGGCGTCTTCCCCTCGAGGTAGTAACCGCCGCTGGCGTAGGCCGGCACGGTCTGCGACGCACAGCCGCCGAGGTACTGCGCCAGGGGTAGCGCGGCTGCGCGCGCGTTGCGGTCCCACAGCGCGACGTCCAGGATCGACAGCGCGCGCATGGTCGAGCCGGCGCGGCCGTGCAGCAGCGTGTCCTGGTACATCTCGCGCCACAGGCCTTCAACGCGCAGCGCATCCTGTCCGACCAGCAGGGGCTGGAACAGCTCGCGCACGGCGTGGGTGACCAGCATGCCCCCGCGGCTGCCGCTGTAGCAAAAGCCGATCCCTTCCTGGCCATCGACCGTGCGCACCCTGACCAGGGTGTATTCGCGCGCCGACACCTTGCGGGTCGAAAAAGACGTCACATGATCCAGTGGAATGCGGATCGTCCGGGCTTCGACGCTGAGGATGCGGGAGTCCCGGGTGGCGCCGCTCGTTTCGTTTGCCATGGCATTTCCCTTTCAGATGAAAGCGGGCCGGCTCTAGCGCTGCGCCTTGGGCACGGTGTCGATCATGTCGGCCGCGCGCAGGAAGTCGAAATCGCAGCCCTGATCGGCCTGGGTGACGGAGTTCAGGAACAGCTTGAGATAGCCGCGTTCCTTGCGCTCCGCTGCGGGCGGCTTCACCTGAGCCGCCCGCGCGGCCAGTTCGGTGTCGCTCAGCAACACCTCAAGCGTGCGCCTGGCAACGCTCAGGCGGATGCGGTCGCCGTTGCGCACCAGGCCCAGAGGTCCGCCCTTGGCCGTCTCCGGGGTCACGTGCACGATCACCGTGCCCCCGGCCGTGCCGCTGATGCGGCCATCGGAAATCCGCAGCATGTCCTTGACGCCGAGGCGACCGAGCTTCTTGGGAATCGGGATGTAGCCGGCTTCGGGCATACCGGGCGCACCAACCGGGCCAATCTGCTTGAGTACCAGGACATCGTCAGCGGCCACGTCGAGCGCCGGGTCGTCGATGCGCGCCGCCAGGTCCTTCATGTCCTCGAAAACGACCGCGCGACCCTCGTGCTCCATCAGTTCCGGCGACGCCGCAGAGCGCTTGATGATCGCTCCCCCGGGCGCGATATTGCCGCGCAACACGGCGATGCCGCCTTGCGCATAGACCGGGTTGTCGACGCTGCGCACGACCTGCTGCGGGAAGGCCGGGCCGGCAGCGTCGATTTCCTCGCCCAGCGTGCGGCCGGTAACCGTCAGTGCGTCCAGATGCAGCAGGGGGCGCAACTCGCGCAACACCGTCACCAGACCGCCGGCACGGTGGAAATCCTCCATGTAATGCTCGCCCGAGGGCTTCAGGTTCACGAGCACCGGCGTTTCCTCGCTCATCCGGTCGAACTGCGCCAGGTCGATGGCGATGCCCATGCGTCCCGCGATCGCGCTCAGGTGGATGATGGCGTTGGTTGATCCGCCAATAGCCAGGAGCACCCGCAGCGCGTTCTCGAATGCCTTGGGGGTCAGGATCCGGTCGGGCGTCAGGCGCTGTTCGATCATCGCGATCGCCTGCGCGCCGCTGCGTTCGGCGATGCGGATCCGGTCGGCGGTCACGGCCGGCGGCGATGCGCCGCCCGGCAGCATGATCCCGAGCGCCTCGGCAAGGCAGGCCATGGTGCTGGCCGTTCCCATCACTGAGCAGGTCCCGACGCTGGCCACCAGCTGATTGTTCACGGCGGCGATCTCCTGAGCGTCGATTTCCTCGCCGCGGAAGCTCGCCCAGAACCTGCGACAGTCGGTGCAGGCGCCGACCCGCTCGCCGCGGTTCGAGCCGGTCAGCATCGACCCGGTCACCAGCTGGATCGCCGGCACGCCGGCCGAAATCGCACCCATCAATTGCGCCGGCACCGTCTTGTCGCAACCGCCGATCAGCACCACGGCATCCATCGGCTGCGCGCGGATCATCTCCTCGGTATCGATGGACATGAGGTTGCGCAGAAACATGCTCGTCGGATACGCGAAGCTCTCGTGCACCGAGATCGTCGGAAAGTCGATCGGGATGCCACCGGCGAGCATGACGCCGCGCTTGACGGCCTCAACGAGCTGGGGCGCGTTGCCATGGCACGGATTGAAGCCGCTGCCGGTGTTGATGATGCCGACCACGTGGCGCGAAAGCGCATCGTCGGTGTAGCCCGCGCCCTTGATGAAGGCCTTGCGCAGAAACAGCGAGAACTCGATGTCACCGTAGTTCGTGAGGCCCCTCTTCAAGCCCTTGGGTTCGTCATTGCCAGTCATGTGCCCATCCGTGTTGGATTGCCAAGAATCTTCATCTGTCGTGTCGCACTCCCGGGGCGCCCCGCGACCCGGTGTGGCGCCGCTTGCCGGTGACGGCGCCCTCAGCTCATGACGCCAATCTGCCAGGGCACGAATTCGTTATCGCCCAGGCCGAGCAGTTCGCTCTTGGAGCGCTCGCCCGACGCCGTCCGGAGCATCTGCTCGAAAATGCGCTGCCCCATCTCCGCCAGCGAGCAAGTGCCATCGAGAATTTCGCCGCAGTTGACGTCCATGTCTTCCTCGAGCCGCAGGTACATCGGCGTGTTGGTCGCCAGCTTGATGCTGGGAACCGGCTTGGCGCCGAACATTGATCCACGTCCCGTGGTGAACGCGATCAGGTTCGCGCCGCCGGCGATCTGGCCGGTCGCCGACACCGGGTCGTAACCGGGCGTGTCCATGAACACAAAGCCCCGCGCCAGGACCGGCTCGGCGTAGCGGTAAACCGCCATCAGGGGGCCGGTGCCGCCCTTCATCGAAGAGCCGAGCGACTTCTCGAAGATGTTGGCCAGTCCGCCCAGCTGGTTGCCGGGACTGACTTTGCCGTTGATCTGCACGTCGCGCCCCACCGAGTACTCATCCTTCCACCAGCGCACCAGCTCGACCAGCTTCTCGCCGACCGCGCGGCTGGCCGCGCGCCGCGTCAGCGTGTGCTCGACGCCGTAGATCTCCGGCGTCTCCGAGAGAATCGCCGTGCCGCCGTGCTGCGCCAGGATGTCCACCGCAGCGCCCAATGCCGGGTTAGCCGTGATGGAGGAGAAGCCATCCGATCCGCCGCACTGCAGGCCGACCATCAGATGGCTCGCCGATACCGTGCTGCGCGCGGCCTGGTTGGCCCCCGGCAACATCGCGTTGACCGCGGCGACGCCGGCCTCGATCGACCGGCGCGTTCCACCACTGTCCTGCATCACCAGGGTGTGCAGCGACGGCCCGCTCTGGAGACGCTCGTCGTCCATCAGCCCGGCCAGCTGGTTGCGTTCACAGCCCAGTCCGACTATCAGCACGCCCGCGAGATTGGGGTGGCGCGCATAGCCCGCGATCGTTCGGCGCAGCAAGGCCATCGGTTCGCCGCTCATCTCCATCCCGCAACCGAGGGCGTGGCTGAACGCCACCACGCCATCGACATTCGGATAGTCGGCGAGCCGTTGCGGCGTGAACCAGTCGGCGATCTTGCGTACCACCGTCGCGGAGCAATTGACCGTGGACAGGATGCCGATGTAGTTGCGCGTTGCCACCCGGCCGTCGGAGCGCACAATGCCCTGAAAGGTCGCGCGCCGGGACTCTTCAAGCAGCGTCACGGGCTCGAATTCGCTGGCATGCGCGTAGTCGCGGTCGAACTCGCGAAATTCGAGGTTGTGGCTGTGCACCATCGTGCCCGGCGCAATGTCAACGGCCGCGAAACCGATCACGACGTTGTACTTGCGCACGGGCTCGCCCTTGTGAATCAGCCTGGTCGCGATCTTGTATCCCGGCGGCACCTGGCTGCGGCTGACGATCCCCTCGCCCTCGATCGCGTCGCCGATGCCGACGTCCACCCGGGCGACGACGATGTTGTCGCTCGAGTGCAGTCGGATGATCGGCCCGGTCATGCGCTTGTCGGAAATATTGATCACTTGTCAGCCAGCCTTGGTTTGGGGGTCGGAAGGAAGCGCGAACGCCGCGTGTGCGGTCGTCGGCACGAGATCGATCGGGGTGAGCGTCGTCCCGCTGTCGAAGAAGCGGTGCAGGTTGTCGAGCGTCAGGCGTGCCATCGCCAGCCGCGTTTCTTCGGTGGCGCTGCCGACGTGCGGCGTCAGCACGACGTTATCGAAGCCGAACAAACGCTCGTCGATGTGCGGCTCGTTGTCAAAAACGTCCAGCGCAGCGCCGGCGATCAGCCCGCGCGCGAGCGCATCGATGAGCGCTGGCTCGTCGATCACCGAGCCGCGCGCAACATTGATCAGGTAGCCGCCCGGACCCAGCTCGGCCAGAACGGCAGCGTCGATCAGGCGCGCGCTCGCACGGCCGCCGGGCGTCGCCAGTATGAGCACATCCGAGGCCCGCGCCAGCGCGTGCAGGTCGCGCTCATAGCGCCAGGGCAGGTGCTGGTCGGCACGCCCGTGATAGGCCAGCGTGACGCCGAAGGGCTCCAGCCGGCGGGCAATTTCCTTGCCGATCCGCCCCAGTCCGACGATGCCGATGCGCTTCCCGGCCAGATTGGCGGCCAGCGGGAACGCACCCTCGCGCCAGGCACCGGCGCGCACGAAACGGTCGGCCGCGGGCAGGCGGCGCAACAGGGCGAACAACATTCCGACGCAAAGTTCGGCGACGGCGCCATTGAGGACCTCTGGCGTATTGGTAACGACCGCGCCCTGTCGCGCGGCCGCCTCCAGCGCGACGAGGTCGTAGCCCACGCCGCAGATCGCGATGATGCCCAGATTGGGCAGGCCCGCGATCACGTCCCCCGGCACGGCGAAGTTGCTGCGCGTGATGATGCCCCGCACCCGGTTGCGCAGTGCGTCGTCCTGCTGCAGGGCCTGCCGGCCATGACAGCGGAACTCGCGGTCGATCAGGCTCTGGGCAATCACCGGGAAGGTGCCGATCTGCAGCAGGTCGTGCATGGCTGGTTGCGGGGCGGGGGGCGTGGGCAAAGCGGGCCGGGCTGATCAGTTCGGCGGCGCAGCCACCTTGGCAACGCTCGGCGCTGCTTCCGGCTTGCCGGCCCGGCGGCGGTGCTGCTCCAGGTAGGCATCGCGCGAGGGGACAAGGTGGTCGCGACACAACTCGACGAGGCGTTCGTGGTCGCAAGCCCGCAATGCCTCGAGCATTTTCAGGTGATCGTCTTGCGCCTTCTCGAGGTAGTGCGGGAAGATCATCGACAGCGAGCGGATCGGGTGAGCACGCTGCGCCGCGATTTCGATCATCTCGGTAAGCGGCGCATTGTCGGACAACGCAAATAACGCCTTGTGGAAAGCGATGTTGGCGCGGAAAGCGTTGTGCAGGTCAGATGCGAGCGCGGCGGCGGCGTGCTGCTGCTGGATGGCGCTCAGTTCGGCGAGCCGCTCGGGCGCAACCGGCAGCTGAATCTGGCGCGCGCAACTGGTCTCGAGGATCTCCCGGACCCCGCACAGGTCGATTACTTCCTTGGCGGTGTAGAACTTTACCAGCGCGCCGATGTTCTTCTTGCGCTCGACCAGGCCCATCTGTTCCAGCTCCTGGAGCACCTGACGGACCACGTGCCGCTTGAGGTTGAAGCGGGCCCGAAGATCGTCCTCGATGAGACGTTCGCGCGGATGCAGATACCCGAAGACGATGTCCTCCTCGAGCTCCTCGACCACGTGCCGTATCAGTTGTTCGGCGTTGCGGTCACGATGCGGCGGCGAGCTGTCGCTACCTTTGGCATCGGGCGCGTCAACCACGGCGTTGCCCTCAGAAGCGTTGGCCTGTCGGTTCTCGTAAGCCATCAGGGCTACAAGGTGTCATTGTCGGCTGTCCGGCGCTTGCGCCAGAACATCCGGAAAAAGGGCGTCGCCTGGAGGATCGACAGCAGCGCGACCAGCAGCAGTCCGGCCGCGACCGGGCTCTTGAAGAACACGCCCCAGCTGCCAAAACCGATCAGCAGCGACTGCGAAAGACTGTTATCCAGTAGCGGCCCGAGCACCAACCCGATAACCAGCGGCGCGGTCGGTATTTTCGCGCGCTCGAAGACGTAGCCGAGCGCGCCGAAGCCAAGCATCAGCCAGACGTCGAACATGTTGTTGTTGATGGCCAGCGAGCCGATGATGCTGAGCACGACGATGACCAGCGAAACCACCATCTTCGGCACCATGGTTACGTAGATGCACACCCGCGTCAGCGCCAGTCCGATCAGGAACAGCGGGATATTGGCCAGGATGACGGCCCAGATCAGCGTGTAGGTGATCGCGCCGTGTTCGGTGAGCAGGTTCGGGCCCGGCATGATGCCGTGCACCATCAGGCCGCCGAGCAGCACAGCGGTCGACGAACTGCCCGGAATGCCCAGGGCGATGGTGGGAATCAGCGCACCGCCGACCACGGCATTGTTGGCGGCTTCGGGCGCCGCTATTCCGGCCGGATCACCCTTGCCGAAACCTGACTTGTCCTTGGCAAAGCGCTTGGCTTCGTTATAGGCGAACCAGCTGGCGGTGTCGCCGCCCGTGCCGGGTATGACCCCGGTGACGATCCCGATCAACGACGAGCGCAGGATGTTGGGAAACATCGACACGAATTCACTCAGCCGCGGCAGGACCCGGTCGCTGATCTGGTTGGCGATGTTCTGCACCCCGCGCGACTGCTCGGCCAGCGCGATCGCCTGTGGAATGGAGAACAGTCCGATCAGCGCGACCGTGAACGGAATCCCTGAATAGAGGTTGATATTGTCGGCCGTGAACCGCGCGGTGCCGGTCATGGGATCCATCCCGACCATGGCCAGCAGCAATCCGAGCGCACCGGAGAGCAGACCCTTGATCGGCGAGCCCTTGGAGAGGGTGCCGATCATGGTGATTCCCAGCGCAGCGATCGCGAACAGTTCAACCGGACCGAACATCAGCACCAGCCTGCCGAGGAAGGGCGCGGCGGTCAGCAGCGCGACACCGCTCAACAGTCCGCCGAACAATGACGCCGAAAGCGAGATCCCGAGCGCTCTTCCGGCCTCACCGCGGGCCCCCATGGGGAAACCGTCCATCACGGTGGCCGCAGCGGCCGGGGTTCCGGGCGTGCGCAGGATGATGGCCGCTATCGAGCCGCCGTACATGGCCGCCAGATACAGGGCAGCCATCATGCTCAGCCCGGTTTCCGGTGGCAGATTGAAGGTGAGCGGCAGCAGCAGCGCCAGCGCCATGGTGGCCGACAGTCCCGGCAGCGCACCCACGACCAGGCCGAGCGCGACACCAATGACCGTGAACATCATGTTGTAGGGGCTGATCGCGTTGAGCAGCCCGGTGACGATAAACGTGTTTTCCATGGTCAACGGTCCTCGCGCATCACTTCAGGATTGGCAGAACCGCTACCGGAAGGTTCAGCGCCCAGATAAAGACCGCCCAGATGAAGGCCGTGGCGAGGGTGCCGATCGCTACCGCCAGGAGCGCCGACATGGTGCGGCTCACCAGCAACGAGCCGGTGATGAACAAGGGCGTCACGATCAGGTACCCGGCGATCGGGATCAACGCGACATAGGCGATGATCGCCGCGCCGAACGACACCAGCACCAGCCATTTGACGGGCAGAAGAACCTCGTCCTGGTCAACCGGCGCAATCACTGCGCTCCGGCGGGCATTGCGCCACTTCAGGAACTCTTCAACGATCATCATCGCGGCCAGCACGACGACCAGCCAGATCAGCAGCACCGGCATGCGCTTGGCGACCGCCGGCAGTTCCGTCGTCTGTGTACCCAGCAGCAGCGCAAAGAGGATCGTTCCAATTCCGATGACAAAGGAACTATTCACCTTGATCCCTTTCAGTAGTGGGCGGCGCCGGGCCGGGATCCGGACTTCATGAAGGCACCTGCCACCCGAGTCCGGGTATGGGCAACCCCGGTGGCAGATGCATGCTTGCGCGAAGCGACTGCTACTTGCTACTTCTTGACGTGATCCTTGACGTCCTTCCAGATCTGGATGAATACCTGCTCCTGGTCCTTCAGGAATTTCATGTAGTCGTCACCGGCCTTGTAGTCGATCACGAACGCACGCGCGGCAGCGTCACGTTTGAAGTCAGGGTTGTTCATCACCCTTCCCATGGCGGCGATGAACTCCTTTTTGGCCTCTTCCGGGATGCCTTTCGGCGCGCTATAGCCACGCGAGGACCCGGCAACAACGTTGATGCCCAGTTCCTTCATGGTCGGAACGTCGGGCATTTCCGGCACCCGGTTCTCGGTAAAGGTGACCAGCACGCGCAGGTTGCCCGCCTTGACCTGCGGGAACGTGATGCCGAGATTATTGGCGCTCGCATCGATCTTGCCGGCCAGGGCGGCGGTCCATGAGGGTCCGTCGCCGGCAAACGGCACTTGCTGGAATTTCATTCCCGACGCCTTCTCGATCATGATTACCGAGAAGAAGTCGTCACCACCAACGCCGGAATTGCCGATCGTGATGCGACCCGGATTGGCGCGGACGGCGGCGAGAAAGTCCTTGATGTTCTTGTACGGGCTGTCCTTGCCCACCACGATCACGCCCGGATCGGTGACAACGTTTGCCAGCGGCGTCAGGTCGTCGATCGTGTACTGCATCGTCGGGTTCATGATGTAGTTCGTCATGAGCATCGGCGTATTGGTAATCGACACCGTCGCCCCGTCGGCAGCCGTTTGCCGGGCAAGGCCGGTCCAGGCGATCGCCCCGGTCGCACCCGGCTGGTAACGATTGACGAAGTTGACGCCGAGTTCCTTGGCAAGATACGGCTGGACCAGTTGCGCCAGCGCGTCGCTCCCGCCTCCGGCCTTGAAGCCCTGGATTACCGTCACATCTGAGCCCGCGCTGTACTTCTGGGCTTGGGCACCCATCGGCAGTGCCAGGGCTGCGCCCAGCATCAGTACGAGAGTGGATCGCGTCATCTTCTGTTTCATGGCTTCTAGGCCTCCATGATCGTTTTGATCTGCATCGGGTTGGACATCTGCGGACTTGCCACTGTAGTCACAGGAAATATTGCTCTTCGGCGGCGTCCTGTCGCCACTGAAAGAGGATGCTAGTCGCCGCGGACAGGACCGTCAATAACTATATGGATAATATTATTGATGATCTGACGGGGCGTGCCCGATGATCACCGCAGCCAGGTAAGCAGCAGGGGCAGCGTTAGCGCGCAGACCACGGTCGACAGGGAAACCCCGCCGCTCACGACCGGCAGCGCGACCCGATAGCGCTGCGCCATCAGGTAAACGTTGGCGCCGATTGGCAGCCCCGCGGTGATCGTGGTGACCGCGAGCGTAAGCTGGTCGAGCCCGAAGACCCAGCGACCGACCGAATAGACCAGGAGCGGGTGCACCATGATCTTGAGCGCCGAGACCCCGATCACCCCGCTCCAGCCCGCGCTTATTCCGTGTTGCGCAAGCGAGGCGCCGAGCAGCACCAGGCACAGCGGCGCCGCAGCGGCGGCCATCAATTTAAGGGCGACGTCGAGCGGCGCCGGCAGGCTCCAATGCAGCAGCGACCAGGCTACCCCGGCCAGGATCGGTAGTACCACGGGATGCATCACCGCGCCGCGCAGCGCCGGCCTGAGGGCGCCCAGCAGTCGCGCCCTCGCCGGACGCTGGGGCGCGTCGGGCGCAGTCGCCATCGCGCGGCCGAACTCGATCACCAGGGTCGCGACCGTCAGCAGGATCAGAGCGTGCATCGCGATGATCGTCAGCAGGATCGCCAGACCCTGCTCGCCGAAGGCAAGACGCACCAGCGGGATCCCGAGCATTACGTTGTTCGAGAGCACCGCTGCCAGACCGTGCAGCGCCGAGTTATCGTTGGTATAACCCCGCCAGCGCTGCACCGCGAACACCGTGAAGAACAGTGTCAGCGCCGCGCTGAAGTAGGCGCCGGGCGCGGCGAGCGCGATGTGTTCGAAGTCGGTTCGCGCCATCGCCCCAAAGAGCAGCGCCGGCAGGAACAGCATGAAGGTGACGTCCGATAGCGAGCGCACCCCGTCGGGGTCGATTACCCGGAATCTCGCCGCCCCGTAACCAACCGCGATCAGCGCGACAATCGGCGCGACGATCTCGACGATTACGTTCACGAAACGTCGGCGCCGTCCTCTGGCCCGGCTTCGTCGCCGGCGGCGGTGATCTCGCCTGATTCCGGATCGACTTCGACGCCGATATCGAGGGCGTCGGTCTCGAGCACCCGCTGCACGCCCGAGAGCTTGGTGCCTTCACCAACGGCAATCAGCGTCACCCCCTGGGTGGCGCGGCCCATCTCGCGAATCTCGGCCACCCGGGTGCGCACCAGCACTCCGCCGGTGGTGATCATTATGATTTCGTCCTGCTCCTCGACCAGCACGGCGGCGACCACGTCGCCATTGCGCTCGGTGGTCTGGATCGCGATCATCCCCTTGGTGCCCCGGCCGTGGCGGGTGTATTCGGTAATCGGCGTGCGTTTGCCGTAGCCGTTCTCGGTCGCGGTGAGCACCGACTGGGACTCGTTTTCGGCGACCAGCATCGCGATCACCCGCTGCCCTTCATCGAGGTTCATCCCGCGCACGCCGCGCGCGGTGCGGCCCATCGGCCGGACGTCGTTCTCGTCGAAACGCACCGCCTTGCCGGCGTCGGAGAACAGCATCACGTCGTGCTCGCCATCGGTAATGGCGGCTCCGATCAGGAAGTCGCCCTCGTCGAGGTCGACCGCGATGATGCCGGCCTTGCGCGGATTGGAGAAATCGCTCAGCGGTGACTTCTTGACCGTGCCCAGGCTCGTGGCCATGAAGACATAGAAGTTCTGCTCGAACGCCTTGACCGGCAGCACCACGGTGATCTTCTCGCCGGTGACCAGCGGGAACAGGTTGACGATCGGCTTGCCGCGCGAGATCCGGGTTCCCTGCGGGACCTCCCAGACCTTGAGCCAGTAGACCCTTCCACGATCCGAGAAGCACAGGATGTAATCGTGGGTGTTGGCGATGAACAGCTGGTCGATCCAGTCGGCGTCCTTGGTGGCGGCCGCCTGCTTGCCGCGCCCGCCGCGGCGCTGCGCGGTGTACTCGGAGACCGCCTGGCTCTTGATGTAACCGGTGTGCGAGACCGTGACCACCATGTCGGTAGGCTGGATCAGGTCCTCGGTTTCCAGCTCGGTCGCGTTGAGCTCGATCTGCGACTTGCGCGCGTCGCCGTAGGCGGTGCCGATCACATTGAGCTCGCCGGAGATCACCTCGGTGATGCGTTCGGGCCGCGACAACAGGTCGAGCAGGTCGACGATCTGGAGGATCACCTCGCGGTATTCATCGACGATCTTGTCCTGCTCCAGGCCGGTGAGGCGCTGCAGGCGCATCTGCAGGATTTCCTGCGCCTGGACTTCGGAGAGCCGGTAGCCTTCGGGCTGCAGCCCCAGGCGCGGATCGAAGCCCTCGGGACGAACCGCATCCGCCTGGGTGCCGGCGCGGGCGAGCATCTCGCGCGCAATCCCCGGCGCCCAGATCCGTTCCATCAGGCGCTCACGCGCCACTGGCGGCGTTGGCGAGGCCTTGATCAGCGCGATCATCTCGTCGACGTTGGTGATCGCCACGGCCAGCCCCTCGAGCACATGGCCGCGTTCGCGCGCCTTGCGCAGCTCGAACACCGAGCGCCGCGTCACGACTTCCCGGCGGTGGGCGAGGAACGCCTCGAGCATCTGCTTGAGGTTCAGAAGGCGCGGCTGGCCGTCGACCAGCGCCACCATGTTGATGCCGAAGGTGTCCTGCAGCTGGGTCTGCTTGTAGAGCTTGTTGAGCACGATCTCGGGCATCTCGCCGCGCTTGAGCTCGATCACCGCGCGCATGCCCGATTTGTCCGATTCGTCACGGATGTCGGAGATGCCGTCGATCTTCTTCTCGTTGACCTGCTCGGCGAGGCGCTCGAGCAGCACCCGCTTGTTGACCTGGTAGGGCAGCTCGTCGATCACGATCACCGCGCGGGCGCCCCGCTCGAGTTCCTCGAAGTGGGTGCGGCCGCGCATCACCACCCGGCCGCGCCCGGTGCGATAGCCCTCGCGCACGCCGGCAACGCCGTAGATGATCCCGGCGGTCGGGAAGTCCGGCGCGGGAATCACGTCGATCAGTTCGTCGATGGTGACATCGGGATTGCGCAGCAGCAGCAGGCAGCCTTCGATGACTTCGTTGAGGTTGTGCGGCGGAATGTTGGTCGCCATGCCGACCGCGATCCCGGCCGAGCCGTTGACCAGCAGGTTCGGGATGCGCGCCGGCAGCACCACCGGCTCGAACTCCCGGCCGTCGTAGTTGGGCTGAAAGTCGACCGTTTCCTTGTCGATGTCGGCCAGCAGGTCGCTGGCGATGCGCTCGAGCCGGCACTCGGTGTAGCGCATGGCCGCCGCGTTGTCGCCGTCGACCGAGCCGAAGTTGCCCTGCCCGTCGACCAGCGGGTAACGCAGCGAGAAGTCCTGCGCCATCCGCACCAGCGTGTCATAGATCGCCGAATCGCCGTGGGGGTGGAACTTGCCCATCACCTCGCCCACGACCCGGGCGCATTTCACGTAGGGCCGGTTCCAGATATTGCTGGACTCGTGCATCGCGAACAATACCCGGCGGTGGACCGGCTTGAGGCCGTCGCGTACGTCCGGCAGCGCCCGCCCGACGATCACGCTCATCGCGTAATCGAGGTAGGAGTTGCGCATCTCCTCTTCAAGACTGATCGGGAGTGTTTCCTTGGCGAACTGGTCCATGCGGCTGGTGGTTTGCTTGAAGAGGAATGATGGGTTCGCGCACGGCGCGCGAAAATGGGGGTGCAAAACCGGCAGATTTTATCACGCTGCCCGGTCCAAATCCCCCTCCCGGGCCGCGCTGTGATTAAATCCGCCCAATATCACCAGGTCCCGGAGCCGCCACCTGTGTCCGAACCGATCACCCTGATCCAGCCCGAATGGATCGTGCCCGTCGAGCCGGCCCTGACCGTGCTCCGCGACCACGACATAGCGATCGCCGGCGAACTGATCGTCGAACTGCTGCCGCGCGCTGCTGCCGAAGAGCGTTATCCACAGGCGCAGCGCATCCCCCTGCCCGGTCACCTGCTCACTCCGGGGCTGGTCAACCTGCATACCCATTCCTCGATGGCGCTGCTGCGCGGAGTGGGTGACGACATGGCGCTGAAGCCGTGGCTCGAGGAACGCATCTGGCCGCTCGAGGCTCGGCTGATGTCGCCGGAATTCGTCTTCGACGGCGCGGTGCTCGCCTGCGACGAAATGCTGCGCGGCGGGATCACCTGCTTCAATGACATGTACTTCTTCCCGGAGGCGGTCGCCGACGCGGCGCGGGCGCTGGGGATGCGCGCCAGCCTCGGCATCATCGTGGTCGATTTCCCGTCGGCCTACGGCAGCGGGGCGGCCGACTACCTGCGCAAGGGCCTGGAACTGCGCGACCGGCTCGACGACGACCGGCTCATGACCTTCTGCCTTGCACCGCACGCGCCCTACTCGGTCAGCGACGAGAACCTGCGCCAGGTCACCACGCTGGCCAATGAACTGGGGCTGCCGATCCACATCCACGTGCACGAGACCGCCCAGGAACTCACCGACAGCATCAAGCGTTACGGTGTGCGCCCGCTGGCGCGGCTCGACGAGCTGGGCCTGGTGGGCCCGGACACGATCGCGGTCCACGCGGTCCATACCAGCGCCGCAGAGCTCGACCTGCTGGCCGAGCGGGGGGTTTCGATCGCCCATTGCCCCCACTCCAATCTCAAGCTCGGCAGCGGCATCGCGCCCGCCGCCGAGTGGCTGGAGCGCGGCATCAACGTCGGCCTGGGCACCGATGGCTCGGCCAGCAACAACCGCCTTGACCTGCTCGGCGAAGCGCGCACCGCGGCGCTGCTTGCCAAGGGCAGCTCCGGCCGGGCCGATATCTGGAATGCCCACCAGTTGCTGCACACATTAACCCTGGCAGGGGCACGGGCACTGGGGCTGGGCGATCGGATCGGGTCGCTGGAGGCGGCCAAATCCGCCGACATGGTGGCTTTCGACCTGCGCGGCAACGAACTCCAGCCGGTGTACGATCCGGTGTCGCAGCTAATCCACGCCGCCGGTCGTGCGGCCGCCGCCGAGGTCTGGGTCGCTGGACGCCATGTTGTTCAGATGCGACAACTACGGGCCCAGTCAGCGCAAACTCTGACCACGGAGGTGGTGGCGCGTACCCGCATGTGGCAAAATCGTATCAGTGATATCTTGTCGGGCAACTCTGCGCCGTAGAAACACGGCTCTATTTGCCCACGAATCGGTGCATTACAACAGTAATAAGAGGAGAACCATGAAAAAATTAACGAAACTGGCTACGTTGGCCGCGACCGCTTTGCTTGCGGCCTCGTTCGGTCCAATCGCCTCTGCGGCTGTCAATAACGGCTACGTGTTCAGCCCCGATTCGCAGGTTGTGACCAGCGGCTACGGACTGTGCTGGAGGACGTCGTCCTGGACCCCCGCTGACGCGTTCATTGGTTGCGACGAAGACCTGATGGCCAAGGCCAAGCCGGCTCCCGCCCCGCTGCCCGCCCCGGCTCCCAAGCCGATGCCCGCCCCGGCCCCGGTAGTTGTAGTTGTTACGCCGCCCCCGCCGCCCCCGCCGGCACCGGCTCCCGTACCGAAAGCCGAGAAGGTCACTTTCGCAGCTGACGCCTTCTTTGATTTCGACAAGTCCGTGCTCAAGCCCGAAGGCAAAGCCAAGCTCGGCGATCTGGTCGACAAGCTCAAAGCCATCACGCTCGAAGTCGTGATCGCTGTCGGTCACACCGACTGGACCGGACCGGACGCCTACAACCAGGGTCTGTCGGTGCGTCGCGCCGAAGCAGTCAAGGCCTATATGGTTAGCCAGGGCATTGAAGCCAACCGGGTCTACACCGAAGGCAAGGGCGAGAAGCAGCCCGTCGCCGACAACAAGACCAGGGAAGGCCGTGCGAAGAACCGCCGCGTCGAGATCGAAGTGGTCGGTACCCGCACTAAGTAAGCAACAAGCTGCAAGAGAGCCCCGCCGCTGGCGGGGCTTTTTTTTTGCCCGCTCGGCCGCACTCGGCCGTGGCCGGCGCTCCCGTCTACAATGTCCGCTACCTTCAGCCGGACCCCGCACCCATGACCGCTCCCAAACAGACCTCCCAGACCACCGCGAACTCCAAGTCGGGCAATTTCGATCCCGCAGAACTCGCCAAGTTTTCCGCGCTCGCGGCCAAGTGGTGGGATCCCGAATCAGAATTCCGGCCGCTGCACCAGATCAACCCGCTGCGCCTGGAGTGGATCGACCAGCTGGCCGCGCTCGCTGGCAAGAGCGTGCTCGACGTCGGTTGCGGCGGCGGCATCCTCAGCGAGGCGATGGCGGCCAAGGGCGCCACGGTGCTGGGGGTCGACCTGGGCGAGAAATCGCTCAAGGTCGCCGAGCTGCACCGGCTCGAGAGCGGCGCACCGGTCACCTATCGGGCAGTCGCGGTCGAGGATTATGCCGCCGAGAACCCCGGCGGGCACGACGTGGTCACTTGCATGGAGATGCTCGAACACGTGCCCGATCCGGAGTCGGTGATCCGCTCCTGCGCCGAGCTGACCCGCCCTGGCGGCTGGCTGTTCTTCTCGACCATTAACCGCAACCCGAAATCGTTCGTGTTCGCGATCATCGGCGGCGAGTACCTGCTGCGGATCCTGCCGCGCGGCACCCACGACTACGCCAAATTCGTCAAACCATCGGAACTCGGCGCGGCGGCGCGCCGCTGCGGACTCGAACTGGTTGAAATGAACGGCATGACCTACAACCCGCTGACCAAGGTCTACCGGCTCGACGCCAAGGACGTCTCGGTCAATTACCTGATGGCGTTTCGCAAGCCCGCCTGATGGCTCCAGAGCCGATGGCCGCCCCGAACACCCGACTGGCCGCGCCGCCGCGCGCGGTGCTCTTCGACCTCGACGGCACGCTCGCCGATACCGCCGAGGATCTCGCTGCGCCGGTCAATGCGATGCGCGCCGAGCGCGGGCTCGAGCCGCTGCCGCTCGCCAGCTTGCGGCCCTTCGCCTCGATGGGTGCGCGGGGCCTGATCTGGCGCGCCCTCGGGGTGAGCCGCGAAGACCCTGCCTTTGGTGCGCTGCGCGACGAATTCCTCGCCCGCTACGAAAAGGCAATGTGCGTCCATACCCGGCTCTTTCCGGGCATGCTCGAGGTGCTCGACGAGTTCGAGCGCCGCGGCATTCTCTGGGGCGTGGTGAGCAACAAGTACGAGCGCTACGTGCGGCCGATCCTGGCCTATCTCGAACTAGGCGATCGCTCGGTCTGCGCCGTCGGCGGCGACACCACCGAGTTCTCCAAACCGCACCCGGCGCCGTTGCTGCTCGGTGCCCGGCTGGCCGGCGTTGAACCGTCGGCCTGCGTCTACGTCGGCGACGACCTCCGTGACGTCGAGGCCGGCAGGGCGGCGCAGATGGTTACGGTCGCGGTCACCTACGGATTTTCCGGCGATGCCCACCCGCCCGCGCTCTGGGGTGCCGATTTCCTGATCGACGCGCCCGGCGACCTGCTGGCATTGTTGCCGGCAGCTCTCCCCGACCAGGCCTGAAGCCGGCTCGCCCGGCTCAGCGCGAACCGGCGCTGCTGGCCTCGAGCCAGGCGGTGAGTTCGTCGATCAATCCGGTGGCTGCGCGGTTGAACCCGAGGGCGACGCCGGCGGAATCCTCGGCTGGCGCCGGCGCCGCCTGCTCGAAACGCTGCCGGCCAATGACCTTGCGCTCGCGCCAATCGAGCAGTTCGGCGGTGACTGCGACCCGGGCGGTGCCCGGTGGCTGCCCGGCATCGAGGTAGATTTCCTCGAGCCGCAAGTTGAGCAGCAGGTCGCCGCGGATGCCGGCGGTGGCCTGGGCGACCGTGCCGAATGAGCCGCGCGCCGCGAGGCGGCGCTCGAGCAGTTGCGCGAGTTTCCTGACCGGGCGCTCGGTCCAGGAAGCGTACTGGTAGTAGCCCCGCCCGCCGCCCTCGCGGCTGAAAGCGATCGAGGTCCCATCGTAGAAGCTGCTCTCGCTGGTCGGCGAGATCAGCAGGACCAGGGAGTTGCCTTTGGCGTTGTCGGCGGGAGCGGCATCGGCGTGCAAATCGGCCAGTTCGTACCAGGTCCTGGCCGGCAGGTCGGCGCCGAATATCGAACAGCCGCCGGTCATAGCGGCCAGCACCACGGCGACCGCGGCAAGCGCGCCTGAGCCCCAACTGCGCGCGCCACGACGCGGCGCCGTGCGCGGGTCTTCAACCTGGATCTTGTCGACAATCATCAGCGCTTCACCTCACCCGGGCCAAGTTGATCGGGGCCGGGCCCGAGCAGCGCCGCGCGCGGATCATTCAGGCGCTCGAGGCTGCGGGCGAGCATTGCCGCGGCGCTGCGCAGCTCCTGCGCCGTCGCGCGCAATTCGAGCAGCCCGATGTCGGCAGCATCGCCGACCTGGCTTCCCATCGCCCTGGTTTCGGCCTCCAGTGTGCTCGCCAGCCGGGTGAACTCGCGCAGCGTCGCATCGACCTCGCGCAGCGTCGCCTCGCCGCCGCGCACGGCGGTGCCGGCGGCCGCGAGCACCGCCCTGCCCTGATCGAGCGTAGTGCGCAGTTCAGCCAGTGCGGCGCGGGTCTCCTGCAGCACCTGGCCGGCATCCCTGGCCAACGGATCGACGTTGGCGGCAACGGCTTCGACCGCCCGGGTGATCCGGCGCGACGACTCACCGAGCGCCGCGGCGCCGTCACGCAGGCTGCGGGTAGTGGTGTCGATCGCGCTCAGGCGCTGGTTCAGGCCGTCGACGAACTGGCGGGCGCCCGCTAGCGTGGCGTTGAAGGTAGCGCGGTTTTCCGGGCTGAACATTTCGTTGACGTAAAGCAGCGTGGTCTCGGCGGTGCTGGCGAGGCGACCGGCCGAGTCGGCGATCTGGGCCAGCTCCGACTTGCCCTCGGGAATCACCGGGTAGCGCTCGCCCTCCTTGACAGTAACCAGCTCCGGACCCGGCACACCATCGGTGAACAGTTCGATACGGGCAATCCCGGTGACGAAGTTGCGCGCCAGGACGGCGACGGTGTTGTCGCTCACCGGCGTGTTGCGGGCGACCCGGATCGTCACTTCGACCACGTTGATGTTCCCCGGCGTGAGTACGAAATCCTCGACCCGGCCGACCTTGATGCCGCGCATCGTGACGTCGCCGCCCACCTGCACCCCGCTGAGCGACTGGCGCTCGAAACGGATGGTGTAGAAGAGGTACTCGGAGGCCGGCCCGACGCTCGTGAGCCAGGCGAAACCAGCCACCGCGGCCGCGGCCAGGGCGAGCACGATTGCCCCCACGAATGCGTAGCGGGTTTCTGGTTCCATGCGTTACGCTCCTGCGGGCACGTGCTCGTCACGGGCCGCGAAGTAGGAACGGATCCAGGGATCGTCGACACTCATAACTTGCTCGAGCGTACCATCGGCGACGACCCGTCCGCCAGCCAGCACCAGCACCCGACCCTCTATGGTCCTGAGGGTGTCGAGGTCGTGGGTGACCAGCATCACCGTGATGCCGAGGTCATCGCAGAGAAAGCGCACCAGCCGGTCGAAGGCCCGCGCTGCCACCGGATCGAGCCCGGCGGTGGGCTCGTCGAGGAAGAGGATCTCCGGTTCGAGCGCCAGCGCGCGGGCCATCGCGGCGCGCTTGCGCATCCCGCCCGAGAGTTCGCTCGGCATCTTGGTGGCCACTTCAGGGCCCAGCCCGGCGAGCGACAGGCGCAGCAGGGCCAGCGCCGTGGCCAGTTCCTTGGGCGTGTCGGTGTGCTCGAGGATCGGGGCCGAAACGTTGCCCAGCACGTCGAGCGTCGAGAACAGGGCGCCATCCTGGAAGAGCACCCCGATGCGCCGGCGCAGCGCGGTCAGCTCCTCCGGGCTGCAGTTCCAGACGTCGGTGCCGAGCACCGTGACCGTGCCGGCAGTGGGCCGGTGCAGTCCGATCAGTTCGCGCAGCAGCATCGACTTGCCGCTGCCGCTGCCGCCGATCAGCGCCACCAGCTCGCCGCGGGCGATCTGCAGGCTCAGCCCATCGTGGACGGTGTTGGTGCCGAGCCGGGTCACGATCCCCTCGGCCTGGATGATCGCTGCGGCGCTCACAGCCCGAGCTCCTGGAACAACACCGCGAAGAGCGCATCGAGCACGATCACCGTGACGATGCACTGGACCACCGTCGAGGTGGTGCTCTCGCCGATCGCGCGGGTGTCGCGGGCCACGGCGAATCCCATCCGGCAACCGATCACCGCGATCGCCAACGCGAACACCGGCGACTTGGCCAGGCCGATCACGTAGTGGCGCGGCGCCAGCGCCGCGTGCAGGCGATCGATGAAGGTGACCGGGGTGATGTCGAGCATCAGTTCGGACACCACCAGTGCGCCCCACAGGCCGGCGATATTGCCGACGAACACCAGCAGCGGCAGGGCGATCATCAGCGCCAGCACCCGCGGGATGACCAGCACCTGCTCGGCCGAGAGCCCGAGGGTGCGCAGCGCGTCGATTTCCTCGGTGAGCTTCATGGTCCCGAGCTGCGCGGTAAAGGCCGCCCCCGAACGCCCGGCGACGATGGTGGCGACGATGAGCGGCGAGAATTCGCGCACCATCCCCAGCGCCACCCCATCGACCACGTAGATGTTGGCCCCGTACTGCTCGGCCTGGATGCCCAGCAGGTAGGCGACGATCACCCCGATCAGGAAGGTCAGCAGTGCTATCACCGGGATCGCGCTCACACCGGTGCGGCCCAGCTGCACGAACAGTTCGCGCACCCGCAGGCCCGAGGGGTGGCGCAGCAGGCGGCCGAACTCGGTCGCGATCAATCCCAGGAAAGCGACGTGCCCGAACAGGAGCTGCCCGAAGGTTTCCGCCCCCTTGCCCAGTTTGGCGAGCCAGCCAAGGCGGCGGCGCGCCGGGGCCGCGGTGGTGGCGGCGAAGCGCTCGCTGACCAAGACCATCACGCGCCGGTGGTGGTCCTCGAAGCCGCGCAACTCCAACTCGCCGGGCTCGCCGGGCTCGGCGCCCGCGGCGGCAAGCGCGCGCAGCGCCACCAGCGCCCCGGCGGTATCGAGGCTCGTCAGTCCGCTGCCATCGACCAGGCGCGGCGCGCTCATGCCGGCCAGCGCTTCGTCGAGGGCCAACTCCAGCACAGCCAGGCCCTCCACCCGCCAGGACCCGGCAAGGTGCAGCACGGCGCCAGCATCGGTTTGCTCGATCCAGCAGCTGCGCTCGGCAACGGTCATCGGGCTCCCAGGGTTGGCTCGCAAGGCAAGACTCCAATACTAGCCAAATTGGCAGCGTCGTGTTCCAACTGATTGATTCTCTTGGGAGCGTGACTTAATTCATGTCACTCTTTCGGGTCCTACCGTAGGGTAAGGATGTGCTATACGATTAGCCCAATTCAGCATCCGGCCCCCCGGATGGTTTCTTGTTACGGGGATCTGCGTCATGGCCACTGAGATTTCGCTCGGGGACAGAGCAATGCACCGGGCTGGCCGCCACGGCCAGACGGCCCAGGTGCGTCGTTTTGCCGCCGGCATCCGCCTGATCACGGCGCTGCTGGTCGCGGTGCTGATCCTCACCGGCTACCAGACGCCAGGACCGCTGGTTCCGGCCCTGCTGCTGGCGTATGGCGTGTGGTCCGCCTGGCTGTTGTGGGGCGAAGCCAACGCCCTGCCGCGCGCGACCGGCGTGTGGCTCTACTGGGTCGACGTCGCCTGGGCTTGTACCTGCATGCAACTGGTGACCGGCGCCACCGACCTGCTGGTCATGACGCTGGTGATGCCGATCGTCCTGGCCAGCATCGGGTTCGGCGCCCGGAGCGGATTACTGCTGGCGATCGCAGGGGCGGCTGGCACGGTGTTCGACGGCGCGCTCCTGGCGACGAGCGCAGTGGACGAAAACTTGCGCTTCGGCCTGCTGGTGCTGCTGGTCGGGTTGCTGGCCGCGATCGCCCTGATCGCCCGCCCGCTCAATCATCTGCGCCAGCGGCTCGCGCTCTCAGACGACTACGAAGCCCAGCTCGATCCGCGCCGCGGGGTGGACGCGATCTGCGCGGCGCTGGTCGAACGGTTGCGCGTGGACTCCGGCGCCAGCGTCGCTGCCCTGGTGCTGCCGAGCAAGGACGGCGCTCCGGCCACGATCGCCAGTGCCGAGGACGGTTCCTTCCGGGCCAAGCCCGAGGTCCACAAGCTGCTCGAGAACAAGTTCGCCGCGCTGCCCGATTGCCCGATCAGCCTGGTTACGCGCCGCTGGTGGGACCGGCGCCCCGCGGTCTGGCTCGATGACGACCGGCCGGAACCCGAAGGACTCGAAGCCAGCGTCGCGGAGCTGGCCAACATGCTCGAAGCGCGCGGCGTCTACATCGTGCCCCTGATACGCTACCGACGGCAATACGGTCATTGCCTGCTCGGCTTCGCCAATACCCGTGACATGCCTGAAGACGCCTCGGAGCTGCTCAACGCCGCCCCTGAGCTGCTGCGGGTCATCGAATCGGCTTCGGTGGTCGACAAATTGCAGGAGTCGAACGCCAGTGAAGAACGGGCGCGGATCGGCCGCGACCTCCACGACAGCGCAATCCAGCCCTATCTCGGCCTGAAATTCGCGGTTGAAGCGGCGGCGCTGCGGATACCTGCCGACAATCCCGCCCGGGGCGAACTCGATGCCCTGGCCTCGTTGGTCAACAATGAAGTGGCATCGTTGCGCGAGCTGATCTCGGGGCTGCGCAGCGGCGAAGGCGTGGGCGACGATGCCCTGGTGCCGGCGGTGCGCCGCCAGTGCCGGCACTTTTCCCAGCTGTTTGGCATCGACGTCGCGATCGAGACCCCGCCGCGGTTGCCAACCACGCGGGCATTGGCCAGTTCGGTGTTCCACATGGTCAACGAGGTGCTCAACAACATCCGCAAGCACACCGCCGCCCGGCACGTCTGGATCAAGCTGGCAGTCGATTCCGGAATCCTGGAATTGCTGTTTCGCGACGATTCCGGCTCCATCAACGGCCGGGCCGAAGCGAATTTCAATCCCAAGAGCATCGGCGAACGCGCTGCCGAGCTGGGCGGCAGCCTGGACATCACGAGTCCTGACGGCCTCAATACCGAAATGTTGATCCGCATCCCGCTGCAACAGGGTAAAGTTGGCACATGACTGAACCCCGCGACACCTTTGAACAGCGCAAGCCGACGGGCGGCGCGATCAAGGTCTTCCTGGCCGAGGATCACCACGTCACGCTCTGGGGCCTGCAGCAGCTGATCGAGGCTTCCGACCAGCGGATGACGGTGGTGGGGACCGCGCGCACCTGCAGCGAACTGATGAATCACGACGGCGCCGCACAGGCCGACGTCATCGTGCTCGACCTCGATCTCGGCGGCGAGGATGCCACCGCAGTGCTCCCCGTCCTGCGCCAGCGCTGTTCCGGGCAGGTACTGGTGCTGACCGGATCAGACGACCTCAACGCCCACCGCGCGGCCGTGCTCAAGGGCGCGCGCGGCGTGCTCCACAAGTCGGAACCCGCCCAGACCGTGCTACTCGCCATCCATAAAGTCCACCAGGGCGAGATCTGGCTGCGCCACGATATCATCGGCGCCGTGCTCGATCATCTGCAGACCAGGGCCGGTGGTAACGGCGCCAACGAGCAGGTCAACGGCAGCGACCCCGATGCCGAGCGCATCGCCAGCCTGACGCCGCGCGAGCGCCAAATCGTGCGCGCCATGGTCAACAATCCCGGCGACAAGCAGTTCGCGGTCGCCGACCAGCTCGGCATGAGCGAACACACCCTGCGCAACCACCTGACCACCATCTACAGCAAGCTCGACGTGCGCGGACGGCTGGAGCTGCACGTCTACGCCACTGCCCATGGGCTGGGGGCTGAGGGGTGGGGCGGGGACGGGCCGCGGAGCTAGGCTTGAGTCGAATCTTCAGATGTTCCCAGCACACCCTTTGGTCGTTCTGGCCAAGGTAGCGTTATGGTCACGCAAATCGTGCAATCAGGCAGGGACTTTCCATTAGTGACGACCGAGCTTCGGCTCGCGTGGGCACTGACAAGCATCGTAGTCGGCGTCGACGCTATTTGGTTGTTTCTTGGCGGGTGGACAGTTGCTTGGATTGACATCGCGGCGATAGCGGGAGCCGTTGCGATCACCTGCTCATTGCTTATGATCGAACGTTATCGAAACGATCAGCTCATCCGAAAGACCGCAGAGGCAACGACACTGCTCATCGTGTTCATGGCTGCGGCTGCGTCCTTCAGCTATCTGGTGGTCAGTACCGACGCACCGTTGGTGGATGCGCAATTGGCTGGTTGGGATCGTGCCATTGGCTTCGATTGGTTAGACGCCCGAGCCCTTCTTGAGCATGCCCCAACGGTGAAAAAGGCACTCTATCTCGCGTATCACAGTGGCTTGCTGCAAATTGCATTTGTCGTCGTATTCCTGGGGTTCAGCGCGCGTGCTGCACAACTGGCCCAGTTCATGCATCTGTTTGTCATAGTGACGATCCTGACGATCCTGGTGTCGGGGTTATTTCCGGCTGCCGGCGCCTGGAAGCATTACGGAGTCGGCGGGGCATTCGACATGACGATGCTGTCGCACTTCGAGGGTCTACGTGAGGGGCATCTGCGAGAAATAGCCCTGGGCAAGATGCAGGGCTTAATCGCCATGCCATCACTGCATGCGGCGATCGCGGTGCTAGTCGTCTACGCGTTGCGCGGGTGTCGTTTCGTTCTTCCACTTTTCGCCCTCATTAATGCGGCTATGCTCGCATCGACACCGATCGATGGTGGCCACTATCTTGTAGATGTTATTGCAGGCGTCGCGCTTGCCGTCGGTCTGATCGCCTTTGACCGTCGACGCGCCACACATCCAAGGGTGATGCAGACCGCGCGGCATTCAACATCCCAGGGGATCTTGCGTCGGTGAACATGTCCGCCAGATCCCTGCGTTCCAAGGAAACGTCGAGCCCCGCGTCCCCTGGGCGGATGGTTCAGGTCCTGTGTGTCCTTTTCTTTTTCTCCGGTTTTCCGGCGCTGATCTACCAACTGGTTTGGCAACGCGCCTTGTTCCGGATCTTCGGTGTCAACATCGAGTCGGTGACCATCGTTGTCACCGCGTTTATGCTCGGTCTCGGCATCGGTAGTCTGGCGGGCGGCTGGCTTTCGCAGCGCCGCCGCATGCCATTGCTACTGCTGCTCGCCGTGATCGAAATACTCACGGGCCTGTTCGGATTGTGGTCGCTGTCGATCTTCGAGCAGGTCGGCGAAGTCGTGCTCGGCGCCCCGCTGGCGCTGACTGCGCTCACCACCTTGGGCCTGGTCTTCGTTCCGACGTTACTGATGGGCGCCACTCTACCCCTGCTCGTTGCCTATCTGGTGCAACGTTCGGGGAACGTCGGAAGTTCGGTCGGAAAACTGTACTACGTCAACACCCTCGGCGCGGGTGCCGCGTGTCTCACCTGTGCTGTTGTGCTGTTTCCTTTCTTCGGCATGCATGGTTCCGTGATGGTGGCGGTGGCCTTCAACCTTACGGTCGCGGCGGGCGCGATCAGCGCGCATCTGATCTTTCGGGGCAGCATGTCCGCGGCTCCGGTCATGGCTAAACAGCCACCCCCCATCGCGACCGCCGGTACCGCGCTACCCTTCAGTGCCGTGCTGGTGATGTCATGCGCAAGTGGCCTGGTCTCGCTGTCTTACGAAATCTTCTTCTTTCGAGCAATTTCCTACGCTACCGGCAACAGCCCGTTCGCCTTCGCCACCACGCTCGGGGCATTCCTGGTCGGCCTAGCGTCGGGCGCGCGCCTAGGCAGCGAAGCCTGTTCCGCAATGCGCAGCGAGGAGCTGATATTCCGCATGATGCGCAGCGTGCTGGCTGCGAGCCTGGTCGGCTTCCTATTCCTGCCGCTGCTTGATCATCTTGCCTGGTTGGGCAGTGTGGTCTTCGGCGTGGGCTTGCTGCTCGTTTATTTGTTGGCGCGCCAGTGGGGCCTCTTCCTACCCTGCCTCGCCCACCTGGGTGTGGGCGCCGACAAACAAGCGGGAATGCGAACCGGATTGCTGTATTTCGCGAATATCATCGGCGCGGCGACCGGTTCGATCCTGACCGGATTCGTGTTGATGGATCATCTCGGGTTGGTTCAACTGGGACAACTCCTCGTCGCGGCGGGGATGGTATGTGCGCTGGTCCTCGCCTGGGTCACTGGGGCGCCCCATGCCACGCAATGGAGGCGTGCCTGGGCCATCGCACTGGTGGGAGGCGTGGCGGTGTGGTCGCTGCCAGCGGCCAGCGACAAGGTCCTTGAGGCGTTGCAGTGGAAGGGTGGGCCCGAGGCAGCAGTTGAATTTGCGCAGGTAGTGGAAAATCGTAGCGGCATCATCACAATCGACGCATCCGGAACCGTCTTTGGCCACGGCGCCTACGA
>JAGXFG010000065.1 GCA_024637395.1 Burkholderiaceae bacterium
CAGCAGAACCGGCACCCAGAAGCCGCCATACCCGCCCATCCAGCCCGCGCCCCACATGCCACCACCATTCATCATGTAGCCGCTCTGCGCAGACGACACGCCGCTGGCGAGTGCGGACGCCGTGCCGAGAACAATGTTAGTCAGGGACTTCATAAGACCTCCTCTTTGAGTCAAGACGCTAGAGCCACCGATCTCGGCACGCGAGGAATCGGCCAGACCCACATTGGGCCATGGTGCTGGGGCGGTCTGTGCGTCAGCGCACCATCGCCGAGCCCAGCCCCAATCCCGATTCTTCGTTCGTTCCCCGCCGCAGCCAGTGTTCGCCAACGCACTGACCTGGCAGCGTCGGGCAAGCATGATGGTCCCTGGCATCGGTGCCCAACTTCAACTTGCCGGAGTACTTCATGAATTCCTCCTCCTCACCCGCGTCGCGAGCCTACGGATTTAACTGCGAGCTCACAGACATCGGATTCGACCAAGCCGTCATTCGTGTTACCGAGGCACTAAAGGCCGAAGGATTCGGCATCCTCACCGAAATCGATGTCCAGGCGACCATGAAGGCCAAGCTCGGCGTCGATGTTCGACCGTATCGGATCCTTGGCGCGTGCAACCCGCCGCTGGCTCACCGCGCCCTGAACGCCGAACCCGACATCGGATTGCTGCTGCCGTGCAACGTAGTCGTGCGCGAGGTGGCAAACGGGCTCCTGATGGTCGCATTCATGGATCCGGTCGCCGTAATGCAGTTGACCAGCAACCCCGAGGTCGCCAGAGTCGCTCAAGAAGTGCGTGCGCGGCTGCAACGGGTGAAATCGGAACTCGGCCGTGCCATGGCGAGCCATGAATGAATTGATTGCGCACCATTGGCCGGGCGTGAGCCCGCCGCTGAAAGTGGTTTGCCCCAGTTTTTAGATCGATCAGGAGACTTGCATGTTTGCCACCCGCGTTGCGCTCGGTGCTCTTTGCGCCCTACTGCTGGTCACGTCGGCGGTCTCTCAGCCCGCGCGCCAGCAGAATTCGATGCCCGCATCGGCGGGCGGGCTCGACGGTCCCGCCGGGAACGGCGCTCGCATCTACTTCACAGGGGCGAGCGAGCGCGGCACCACGGTCACCTCGACGAGCGCCGCCAACGTTGGCGGCGGGATGATGGGTGGGGGCATGATGGGCGGCTATAGCCAGTGGCTGACTTGCGCGTCCTGCCACGGCCCCCAAGGCCGCGGCGGCACCCACTCGATGCACATGTGGGTGATGACGGCGCCGGACATCCGCTATGTCGCGTTGCGCGCCATGCCGGAAATGAAAGGCCGCCAGCGTCCGTATGGCCTGGACGACTTTCGCAATACGGTCGAGCAAGGTCGGCATCCTGATGGCGAAGAAGTCAAGGCGGAGATGCCGCGTTGGAAGATGAGCGAAGCGGATCTGGCCGACCTGTTCGCCTTTCTCAAGGCCTTGCCTGAATGACGTTGCCGCCGTAAGTCTTGCGCGGGTGAAACCATTCACGTCATGATGGCGGATACCCATTTCATATATCGCCAGTGCAAGCCCTGATCGACTTCCTCTCGCAGCACCCCGCTGTGGCGCTCGCAGTGGTGTTCGCCGCGGCCGCGCTCGAGTCCGTCGCCGTGATCGGCACTGTCATCCCAGGCAGTTCGGTGGTCTTCGCAGCCGGCATCCTGATCGGTCTTCAGGTCCTCGATCCATGGTGGGTGGCAGCGGTGGCCGTGATCGGCGCCACCCTCGGCGACGGCTTCAGCTACTGGCTCGGTCACCACTATCACGACCGGCTGCGCGCCTGGTGGCCGCTGAGCGCCCATCCCGAGTTATTCGCACGCGGCCAGGCGTACTTCGCAAAGAACGGCGGCAAGAGCGTGTTCCTGGGCCGATTCCTGGGACCGGTGCGCGCCATCGTCCCCGTGGTCGCGGGTATGTCCGACATGCCGGCGCTGCGGTTCACGGTCGTGAACGTGCTGTCGGCCATCGCCTGGTCGGCCGCGCACCTGCTGCCCGGCGCGCTCTTTGGCGCTTCGCTGCAATTGGCCGGCGCGGTGAGTTCCCGCCTGGTCATCCTGCTGGCCGGTGTGGTCGCCGTGGTCTGGTTGGGTACCGTGCTGCTTCGCTTCACCCAACGAACAGCCTGGCGGCTCGTCAGCCGGCAGCGCGATCGCATCGTGGCATGGGCGCACGCAAGAACCGATTTGCCCTCGCGCGTCATCCTGTCGCTGCTCGACCCGATGCGGCCCGAGTCGCTCGGGCTGCTCATTGGCGCCTTGCTGCTGCTGGGTGGGGCCTGGCTGTTCCTCGGCATCCTGGAGGACGTGGTGTCGAACGACCCGTTGGTGCAGTTCGATCATGTCGTGTTCAGTGCACTGCAGAACCTGCGCACCGTTTGGGCCGACAAGGCAATGATCGTGGCCACCGAACTCGGCAGTGCGATGGTTGCGATTCCGGTCATCGCCGCGCTATCGGTGGTGCTCGCCTGGAGGCGCTGCTGGCGCACGCTGGCGTACTGGTTGACGGCCGTCGGCTTCGCACAGGCGCTGGTCTGGATCCTGAAGATGACCTTGGAGCGTGCGCGGCCGATTGCCATGTACGACGGCGCCGACCAGTTCTCATTCCCGAGCGGCCACGCCGCGTCGAGCATCGTGCTCTACGGTTTCCTGGCTTTCCTGCTGGCACACGGACAGCGGCCCAGGCTCAAATGGGCCCTCACGCTGCTGGCGGCACTGCTGGTCGGTCTGATCGCGTTCTCGCGGCTGTACCTCGGAGCGCACTGGCTATCGGACGTGCTGGCCAGCCTGAGTCTCGGCACGGCTTGGGTGGCGCTGCTCAGCATCGCCTACCTGCAGCATGTGCGTACCGAGCGCCTGCCGGCCCGCGCCTTGTCGTTCACCGCGTTGGGGACGCTGATCCTCGCGGGCACGGTGGTGGTTGCGACCCAGCATGGGGCCGACGCCGCCCGCTACGCGCCCCTCCAACCCGCCTCCGAGCTCATGAGCGATTGGCTGGTGGACGGATGGCAGCGCCTGAGCGTGCGTCGAACCGAGGTCGATGGTGATCATGAGGAACCGCTGGCGGTGCAGTGGGTCGGCACGGAAGATCAGATCGCGCAAGTGCTCACAGCAGCCGGCTGGCACAGGCCGCCGGCATGGACGCTGCGCACGACGCTCGTGTGGCTCTTGCCCTCCGCTACCGTCGGGCAGCTCCCGGTGCTGGCGAAGTTTCACCAGGGCGAGTCGCCGGCGATGATTTTCGAGCGCGAACTGGACCCGTCGCATCGCCTGGTGATTCGCCTTTGGCCGACTTCCCGCCAGGTCGGGACGGCAAACGATCCACCGGTGGCGCTGTGGATCGGGATGGTGACCAGCGAACGCCTGGAGCATCCGGCCGGCATGGCGACCCTGGTGATGACGGATCAGGATTTCAGCATGCCGACGGCGCAACTCGCGCAAGCTCTGCAAACTCAAGGCCTGCACCTCACCTTCAAGCGCCGGGACACGACGGCAGTGTTGTTGGTGCATTGAGACGCGGTTGGTGGCGTCCGAGATGCCGGTGCCCTTGGAGACCGAGCCGCTGCTGGCGGCCCGGACAGATGAGTTCAACCTCGCGCTTGAACTGAGCGCATCAAAGCTTGAAGTCGTAATCGACGCAGAGCGGCGCGTGGTCGCTGAAGCGCTCTTCCTTGTAGACCGCGGCGGCGCGTGCCGCCGCGGCGATCACCGGGGTGGCAACCTGGTAGTCGAGCCGCCAGCCGACGTTCTTGGCCCAGGCCTGGCCGCGGTTGCTCCACCAGGTGTAGCTCTCGCCGGTGGCCTCGGGATGCAGGCGGCGGTAGACATCGGCCCAGCCAGCTTCGTCGAAAACCCTCGACATCCAGGCGCGTTCCTCGGGCAGGAAGCCGGAGTTCTTCTGGTTCGACTTCCAGTTCCTGAGGTCCATCTCGGTGTGGGCAATATTCCAGTCGCCGCAGACGATGACCTCGCGGCCTGCCGCACGCAACGCGTGCAGGTGAGCGATGAACTGATCCATGAACGAGAACTTGGCCGCCTGGCGGGGTTCGCCGCTGGAGCCCGAGGGCAGGTAGAGCGAGACCACTGACAGCTTGCCGAACAGCGCCTCGAGGTAGCGGCCCTCGCGATCGATGTCGGGAATTCCCAGCCCCTCGATGAGCTGCTCAGGCTGTTTGCGGGCGTAGATCCCGACGCCGCTGTAGCCCTTCTTCTCGGCATAGTGGAAGTAACCGTGGAAGCCCGGCGGGTTGAGCATCTCCGCGGTCATGTCGGCGGCCTGCGCCTTGAGTTCCTGGAGGCACACGACATCGGCGTCCTGCGTCTGCAGCCAGGCGAAGAAGCCCTTGCGGGCCGCGGAGCGAATGCCGTTCAAGTTGGCGGTTATGACGCGCATGGCGCTTGCTCTCAGATCACTTGCAACAAGAAGTCGCTGGCGATCTCGTGCTGAGACTCGCGCTCGCCGTGGTACAGGTCGAGCGGACCGGCGGCGAGCAACTGCGCAAACTCGGCGGCGGGCATGGGGCGCCCCAATCCGAAGCCCTGCAGCCAGTCGCAGCCCATTTCCCGCAACAACGCGATCTGCGCGCCGGTCTCGACCCCTTCGGCCACCACCCGCAAGCCCAGCGCGTGGGCCAGATCCACTACTGCCCGCACGATCGTTTTATCGTCGGCATTGTTCACCGCATCGCGCACGAAGCTGCGGTCGACCTTGAGTTCGCTCACCGGAAAGCGCTTCAGATACGCCAGCGAAGAGTAGCCCGTTCCAAAATCATCGATCGCCACCGCTACGCCCAATGCCTCAATTTGCTCGAGTGCCGACGTGGTCATTTCCAGGTCGTTCATCATCGTCGACTCGGTTATCTCCAGCACCAGCCGCTGCGGCGGCAGGCCCGATTCGAACAGCGCCGCGCGCACCATCGTCACCAGGTTGCCGTCGCGAAACTGGCGCGCCGACAGATTCACCGAAATCGTCGGCGGTTCCTGTCCGCCGATCCGCCAGGTCATGGCCTGCGCACACGCGGTGCGCAACACCCACTCCCCGATCGGGACAATCAGCCCGGTATCCTCCGCCACGTCGATGAAGTCTGCCGGCAGAACCAGAGTCCCGTCAGCGCGATGCCAGCGAATCAGCGCTTCGGCGCCCACGATCCAACCTTCCAGACCGTCCACAATCGGCTGGTAGTACAACTCGAATGCGTTCGCTTCGAGTGCGTGGTGCAGCTCGCCGCGCACCGCCACGTAACGCGTTGCGCGCTCGTTGAGTTCCGAGGTGTAGAAATGGATGGCGTTGCCGCCACCGAGCTTGGCTGCATACATCGCCGCATCGGCATTGCGGATCAGAATGGCCGCGTCGCTCCCATCACGCGGGCAGACACTTACCCCGATGCTCGCCGACAGCAGCGCCTCGCGCCCGTCGACCTCGATTGGACGGCCAAGGGTCTCGAGAATTCGGCTTGCGACCTCCTGCGCCGGATCGGGGCCTGCCGGTTCCGAGACCACCACGACAAATTCATCGCCGCCGAGCCGCGCCACGGTATCCTCGGCACGCACACAGGCAAGCAACCGTTCAGCCACCTGCCTGAGCACGGTGTCACCGACTTCGTGGCCGAGACTGTCGTTGATGTGCTTGAACTCATCCAGATCCAGCAACAGGACCGCGACCGTTTCGCCGGCACGTCCCGAACGCTCGATGGCGTGCCCGATCCGGTCGCGCAACGACGCCCGGTTCGGCAGCCCGGTCAACTCATCGTGAGAGGCCCGGCGCAGCAACTCCTCCTCGTGCTCCTTGCGCTCGGAAACGTTTTTCCCGGTGCCGCGATAGCCAGTCAGTTGTCCCGCGCGATTGAAGACTGGTTCGCCCGAGATGCTTCGCCACCGGATCTGTCCGTCAGGGTCCTGGCGGGCGTACTCATGGTCGCGGAACGAGCGATTGGCACGCAACAACGCGTCGTAATTGTGCTGGTGGCGCTCACCGGTAGCAATCGTGAACTCCTCCGGGGTCTTCCCCGACATATCCTCGAGCCTGCCACCGGTCAGCTCGAAGTAGGACGGCGACAGATAGGTGAGCCGGCGCTCGGCGTCGCGCTCCCAGATCCAGTCGGCGGAGAGCTCGTTGAGGCGCCGGAAGCGTTCCTCATTGGCGATCAATTCGGCCCGTTCGCGTTGTAGTTCCACGTTGGCGCGCCGCAGCGCCCGCACGGGCACGAGCAGGAGCGTCAGATAGGTCAGCGCACCAAGCACCGCGCCGGCCAGGCCGGCGAGCGCGGTGCCGAACCACAGTTGGAGCGCCGAATGGATTACTACGACCTTGCCCAACACGTGGCCGGAATCGTAGATCGGTGCGACACCGGACACGACCGGGCCTGACGAGACCGGGCCCAGGGCCAGCAACACCGTGTCCGCCCCGTCATAAACGATGGCGCGATTGTCGTTCAGGTGCACCAGTTGGTGCCGCAACAGTTCCTCGACGCGCTGCAACTGATAGCGCCAGATCTCGGGGTTGCCGGCAATCAGTTCCGTGAGTGCCTGGGCCTTGATCTCGGCCGTGACCTGGACTTGTTCGACCAGGTTTGCGTGCTTCAGGGTGAAATACCCGCCGGGCAGCGCCGACGCAATCACCAGCGACAGTACCAGCGCCACCCGCCGCAGGAGCGGAATCATCTGGTCTTGGATGAGTGCATTCATGGTTGCGGGAGCTCAGGGAATCCAGTGCCCATTGTGCTCGAGCACCTCCTGTCCGGCAGGCGAGCGCACGAACGCGATGAACCGCGCCACGGCGGGGGCCGGTTTCGGGGCAGTCACGAAGAACAGGCGTTTGAAATACGGATATTGCCCGCTGGCAGCAGCCTTGGGCGTAGGCACCACCCCGTCGAGTTGCAGCGCCCGCAGCGCCCGCCCTTCGGAGATGATGAGCGCCAACGAACTCGGCCCGACGGCGCCGGGGATCTTCTCCAGATCGTCGGCAGCATCCTGATCATTGACCGAAAAGCGCACTCCGGGCCGCCCCTCGGCGAGCACCACAGCCGCGCGGACCGCGGGTGAGAGGCTCTTGACCATCTCGGTATCGATGTCGCTCGCCGGCCGCAACACGACTCGCGCGGGACGCCCATCCGGCCAGGTCTGCTGCCGGTCGGCATAGATGTCGGCCAGTTCGGCGGTAGTGATCGCCTTGGTCGAAGAACTGGCGGCGACTGCGAACACGAACGGGGTGCGGGCGTATTCGATCTCCTGCAGGCCGAGTCGGCGCTCCGCCTCGTTCATCGGACGCGAGGTCACGGACAGTCCGATGGCGCCGGCATGCACCGCCTTGATGCTCCCGCCGCTGCCGAGGCTGGGCACGGTGGTGATATGAATCTCCGGATTCTGGCTGGTAAGCGCCTCTGCCAGCAGGTGCATCGTGCCCAGCGCAGCACCCGTGCCACCAATCCGGAATTCTTCAGCCGCCACGCCCGTGGCGACTCCCAGGCACAAGGTCAGCGCGATCATGCGCACCCAATTCATCGCTCTACTCCTTCTGGCACCAATTTTCAGCTTGGCGTCATTTCCGTCTGACCAAATGGTCGGGAAGTCGCCGCACCGATTCTACCTTGGGGTTCCGGGCACCTTGATGATTCCCGGCGCCAGATTGGCGGTTATGACGCGCACAGCAACGCCTCGAACTCATCGGCCGGAACCGGACAGCCGAGCCGGTACCCCTGCATGCGGTCGCACCCCAGGGCCTTGATCAGCCCGACCTGCTCGTCGGTCTCCACACCTTCGGCCACGACCCGCAACTGCAGCACCTGGCCGAGGCGGACCACCGCGCGCAGGATCATCAGGTCATCGGCGTCCGACGGTGCGTCCTGCACGAAGCTGCGATCGATCTTGAGCTCGGTGACCGCGAAGCGCCGGAGGTAGGAGAGCGATGAATAGCCGGTGCCGAAATCATCGATCGAAACCCCGACCCCGAGCTTCTGGATCCGCGCCAGCGTCGCCGCGCTGACCTCGGTGTCGAGCATCATCGTGTGTTCGGTTATCTCGAGGGTGAGCCGCGCCGGATCCAGTCCGGAAGCGACCAGTGCCGATTCGACGGTCGCGGCGAGATCGCCGTGACGGAACTGGCGCGCCGACAGGTTGACCGAAACCCCGATCGCCCGGGCGCCATTGGTTTGCCACGACTGCGCCCACGCGCAGGCCTCGTGCAGCGCCCAGGCGCCGATCGGCACGATCAGGTCGGTGTCTTCGGCAACATCGAGGAATTCCCCCGGAGCCACCAGTTCATCGCCAAGGCGCCAACGCAGCAGCGCCTCGGCGCTCACCACCTGGCCGCTGCGGCAATCGAGAATCGGCTGGTAGTGCAATTCGAATTCGCCGCGCGTCAGCGCGGTCTGGAGGCTGGCGCGCAGTGCGACGTAGCGTGCTGCCCGCTGGTTGAGTTCCTGGGTGTAGAAGTGGATCACGTCGCCGCCCAGGCGCTTGGCCTGGTACATCGCGGCGTCGGCGTTGCGCAGCAGAGTCTCGGCATCGGCACCGTCGCGCGGATAAAGTGCCACGCCCAGGCTGGCGCTGGTCGACACCTCCCGGTCGGTCACTTCGGTGGCAACGCTGATTGCCTCCAGCACCCGGCCTGCCACTTCCTGGGCGGCTTCTTCGCTACCGAGATTCTCGAGCAGAATTACGAACTCGTCGCCGCCCAGCCGGGCCACCGTGTCCTCGGGACGCACACAGCGCTGCAACCGCTGGGCGACCGTGCGCAGCACCATGTCGCCAGCTTCATGCCCTAGGGCGTCGTTGATCTGCTTGAATTCGTCCAGATCCATCATCAGCACCGCCACCTGCTCCCCGGAACGTTCGGCGCGCCCGATGGCTTGGCCGAGCCGGTCACGCAACAGGGTGCGGTTGGGCAGGCTGGTGAGCATGTCGGTAGTGGCCTGGCGCAGCAGTTCGGCCTCGTGTTGCTTGCGTTCGGTGATGTCCTTGCCAGTGCCGCGGTAACCCCTGAAAACGCCGCTCTCGTCGATGATCAACTCGCCCGAGAGGCTTCGCCAGCGCAACGCGCCGTCGGGATCGACCCGCGCGAATTCCAGGTCGCGGAACGCTCGACGTGCGCTCAATGCCGTCTTGAGCGCCGCAATTTCCTCGGGCGCGAAGCTCTCGAAGGTCGTGCCCAGCATCCGCTCGGGCGTTGCCCCGGTCAGCACATAGTAGGAATCCGACAGGTAAGTGATGCGCAAGTTCTCATCGCGCTCCCAGATCCAGTCGGAAGAGAGCTCATTGAGCCGTCTGAAGCGCACCTCGCTCGCCCGCAACTGCTCCTCCAACTGGTGCTGGGCCGTGACGTCACGGCCGGTGCCCCGATAACCGAGGAACGATCCCGCAGCGTCGAAGACCGGTTCGCCGGAGAGCGCGCGCCAGCGCGGCACGCCGTCGGCAAAATCGTTGCGATGGAACTCGATGTTGAGGAAACGGCGCCGCTCGGCGAGCGCCTGTACGAAGCCGGGATAGGTATCCGCTAGATAGGCCTGGGGGTCGTCCGGCCACGCGTCGAGCCCGATGCGGGTCCGCGGATCGATACCGATGTTTTGGCGATAGCTTTCCGAGAGCATGCCGATCCGACCCTGCGCGTCAGACTCCCAGTGCCAGTCCGAGGACAGCGCGGTCAGGCTCCTGAAGCGCTCGGCGTTGGTGGCGAGTTGCTCGAGCGCCGCGCGGCGTTCCCGATTCGCCGAGATCCCGTCAAGGGCCAGGGAAAGTCCGTCCGCGACCCGCTCGGCCAGTCCGATCAGCGCCTGGTCAAACTGATGCGTCCGCCCCGATGCGATCGACAGCACTGCGCAGACCTCGCCGGCGCGCCGCAGCGGCACACACAACATCGACGCAATCCCCTGCGAGCGCGCGCGCTCCCAGTGGGCGCGCAGCCCGTAATCGGAGCCATAGTCTGCCGTGTGCCGCGCTCGCCCCGCCGCGAAAGCCTGCGTGATGAGACTCCGGTCGTCGCCCAGTTTGTCGCCAACTCCGGTCGGATGCGCCTTGAGGCTTGCGACGGCAATACCGCGCGCAGCCATTGGAACCAGCATCAGCCCCGCCGCGTCGAGCTGATGAACCGCGACAACCTCGAACTTGCCTTTCTCATCGAGTGCCGCACAGGTCGCGGCGAACAGTTCAAGCTCGTCTGCCGTACGAACCACCGCCTCGTTGACTGCGCTCAGCACGGCGTACATTCGGGTCAGCCGTTTCGCCCGTTCCTCGGCGTCGCGACGCGCCGTGATGTCGATGCCGGTGCCGATGTAGCCGCTGAAGTTTCCGTCGGCATCGAAGACCGGATTGCCATTCAATGAATTCCAGCAAACCTTGCCCGAGACGTCGCGGCCACAACACTGGAAATCGCGAAACGGCAGGTGTGCCTCGAGCACGTGGCGGTGCTCCTCCCAATCGTTGGGCAGGTCCTGGAGATCCGGCCGCTCCCAGCGGGCCCGCCCGATCACGGGCGGCATTTCTGGATTGTGGCATTGGTATTCGGAGACAAATACCAGCCGATGCTCGCTATCCGTTTCCCACGACCAGTCCGAGGTGAGCCCGGCCAGTTTGCTGTTGCGCGCCTCGCTCCTCGCCAGCTGCTCCCGGGCGGCAATGAGCCCGGTGTCAGCGCTGCTGCGCGCGGCTTGTTCCTCGAAGAGTTGCAACCCGAGAGCAATCACGCCAGCTGCGCGCTCCACCAGCGCCACGATCTCCGGATCGAACCGGCTGCGCTCCGCGGCCTGGATGTCGATCACCAGATCCGCGCTGCCGCCAATGCTGAGCGGTACTTCGAGGCGCTCGCCGTCCCCGCCCACGCGCGCTGCCCCGAAGGCCGCCACTGCCTCTTCTTGGCCGACGCGGCAGATCGCCACCCGCGTGAGCCCGCCGAGGCCGAAGAGCGCTTTGCATGACGCCAGCAACAACGCCGCCTCGTCGCGCGCGAGCGCAGACGCTTCGTTGATCGCCAGCAGTGCAGCGTGTCTGCGCCGCAGCTGTTCCAACTGCGCGTCGATTCGCGAATGGTGTGCGAAGTTGTCCATTGCCCCCAGCGGTTGACGGCGCGGGCCATTTCCATGGGCTGCGCTCGGATGTGCTGTCGGCAGTATCTTAGCCAACTGCGCCACCGTTGCAGTTCGGGCGGCCCGACGGCACGGCACGACCGGCGAGTGGTCGCTTCCGAGGGGCCACAACCCTCACGTATGATCTCGACTCAACCACCAACAACCGCAACAGGGGTTACATGTCGAGCACCGCGCGCGCGCAGTTCATCCGTTTCGCGATCGCTTCGGGCATCCTGCGCTTTGGCTCGTTTCGCACCAAAGCCGGCCGAATGTCGCCGTATTTCTTCAACGCCGGCCTGTTCCATGACGGCGCCATGCTCGGCCGGATCGCGCAGTTCTATGCCGACACACTCTCGGCAGCCGAGCACGAGGCCGGGTTGCGCTACGACCTGCTGTTCGGCCCCGCCTACAAGGGCATCACGCTGGCCTCGGCAACAGCGGTCGCGCTCGCGCAGCGGGGACGCAACGTCGGCTTCGCGTACAACCGCAAGGAAGCCAAGGACCACGGCGAGGGCGGCACGCTGGTGGGCGCGCCGCTGGCCGGGCGGGTGGTGATCGTCGACGACGTCATCTCGGCCGGAACTTCGGTGCGCGAATCGGTCGACCTGATCCGTGGCGCCGGCGCCGAGCCGGTCGCGGTGCTGATCGCGCTTGACCGCCAGGAACGCGGCGGCACGGCCGAGGCACCCACCGATCGCTCGGCAGTGCAGGAGGTGCGAGCCCTCTTCGGAATTCCGGTGTTCTCGATCGCCAGCCTGGACGACGTGCTCGAGTTTCTCGATTCCGAGCAGGCCGGCTCGTCCGGATTGGCGCCCTGGCGTGACCAGGTGGCGGCCTACCGTGCCCGCTACGGAGTGGCGGCCGCCGACTGAGGCAGCGCGGGACGAGCAGTCGCCGCCCTGCCGGCGCTCGCGCGCCCGGTGCGGCCGGTTGCCCGGTTCAGCCGCCGAGCTTGCGCCGCAACAGGTCGCTCACCTGCTGCGGATTGGCCTTGCCGCGGGTAGCCTTCATCGCCTGCCCGACCAGCGCGTTGAAAGCCTTGTCCTTGCCGGCGCGGAACTCCTCGACCGAGCGCTGGTTGGCCGCGAGCACCTCGTCGACGATGCGCTCGAGTTCCGAGCTGTCGCTGATCTGGCGCAGGCCCTTGTCGTCGATGATCCGGTCGACAATCGCAGCATCCGCGCTCGCGTCGGCGGCGGCGTAGATGGTGGCGAATATTTCCCGGGCGATCTTGCCCGAGATCGTGCCGTCGGCGATCCTGCCGACCAGCGCCGCGAGTTGCTCCGGGCGCACCGGGCTGTCGGCGAAGCTGATGCCGTCGCGGTTCACCGCCGCTGCCAGGTCGCCCGCCACCCAGTTGGCCGCGAGCTTGACCGCCCCGGTACCAGCGGCGGCCAGCACCGCATCGAAATACTGCGCGATATCGCGCGTTCCGGTCAGCAGCCGGGCGTCGTATTCGCCCAGTCCATGAACGCGGATCAGGCGCTCGCGCATCGCCGCCGGCAGCTCGGGCATTGACGCCGCCACCTCATCGATCCAGTCCTGCCCGATCACCAGCGCCGGCAGATCAGGATCGGGGAAATAGCGGTAGTCGTGCGCGTCTTCCTTGCTGCGCATCGAGCGGGTCTCATCGCGGTCGGGGTCGTAGAGCCTGGTCTCCTGCACCACCGTGCCGCCATCCTCGATCAGTTCGATCTGGCGGCGCACCTCGAATTCGATCGCCCGCTCCAGGAAGCGGAACGAGTTGAGGCTCTTGATCTCGCTGCGGGTGCCGAGCTTCTCCTGCCCGAGCGGGCGCACCGAGACATTGGCGTCGCAACGAAACGACCCCTCCTGCATGTTGCCGTCGCAGATCCCGAGCCAGACCACCAGCGCGTGCAGCGCGCGCGCGTAGGCCACCGCCTCGCTCGCCGAGCGCATGTCGGGCTCGGTGACGATCTCGAGCAGCGGGGTGCCGGCGCGGTTGAGGTCGATCCCGGTCATGCCGTGGAAGTCCTCGTGCAGCGACTTGCCCGCGTCCTCCTCGAGATGGGCGCGGGTCAGCTGCACGGTCTTCTCGTGGGTGACGCCGCCCTCCTCCCAGGAGACTTCGACCGTGCCACCGACCACTACCGGCAACTCGTACTGGCTGATCTGGTAGCCCTTGGGAAGGTCGGGATAGAAGTAGTTCTTGCGCGCGAACACCGAACGCGGCGCGATGTGCGCGCCTACCGCCAGGCCAAAGCGGATCGCGCACTCGGCAGCGGCGCGATTCATCACCGGCAGCGTGCCGGGCAGGGCCAGGTCGACCGGGCAGGCCTGGGTATTGGGCTCAGCGCCGAAGCGCGTCGACGCGCCCGAAAATATCTTTGACCGGGTCGCGAGCTGCGCGTGCGTTTCCAGACCGATCACGACTTCCCACTGCATCTTCACAACCTCTCTGAATAAAAGCGCCGCGCCAGGGCTAGAGCCGCGCGCAGCCGCCCGTTGCCGGATCGAACATCACCGGCCAGGCACGGTCGTAGATTCCCGGGGTGCAACGCGCCGCGCAGTCGGCATGCGCCAGCGTGATGCGCCGCTCATCGCGCCAGACCATCAGCTTGCAACCGCTGCCGTCACGCGCCTGCAACTCGATGTGGGGGCGGCTGCGGGTCTGCGCGAAATCGACCCCCTCAAACGAACAGGAACCGCGCCGGCCGACGTGCAGATCCCAGGACAGAGCCTCGACGTGGTTGTCGCGCACCCGCAGGGTCGCGCGCTCGCGGTAGCCATCGACCTCGATTTGCGCACAGGCTCCCTGCAGATTGATCGGGCGCTCGGCAATCCGCCCCGGACGCGACGGCGCGGGTAGCGGCGCCGGAGTTGCCGTCGGCGGCAACGCCGGCGTGGGCTGCGGGTGCGGCGCGGGCGTGGGCTGCGGGCGCGGCGCCGGGATGGGCTGCGGAGCGGGGGGCTGTGCCGGCTGGGGCGCGGTGGGCGTCGGGCGCGGCGGCGGAAGGTACACGCACCCGGCCAGGAGTGTGGTGATCAACCAGAGCACGGCGCGGCTGCGCATTTTCATACCTGCCCCCGCGGCCGGCGCAGGTGCCAGTCGCTGCCCTGCTGGAACCGGTGGGCGACCTCGAGCAAGCGCGCTTCGCCGAAGTAGTTGCCGATCAGCTGCAGGCCTACCGGCCGGCCGAGAGCGCCGAAACCGACCGGCAGCGAAAGCCCCGGCAGACCCGCCAGCGACGCCGGCAGGGTGAAAATGTCAGCCAGGTAGTTCTGCACCGGGTCATCGGTGCGCTCGCCGATGTTCCAGGCCACCGTCGGTGATACCGGCCCGGCGATGATGTCGACCTCATCGAACGCGGCGCGGAAATCCTCGGCGATCAAGCGACGCAACTTCTGCGCCTGCAGGTAATAGGCGTCGTAATAGCCGTGCGAGAGCACGTAGGCTCCGATCAGGATCCGGCGCTTGACCTCGGCGCCGAAACCTTCGGCCCGGGTGCGCTGGTACATGTCGTTGAGATCGCGATACTCGGCCGCCCGGTGGCCGTAGCGCACACCGTCGAAGCGCGACAGGTTGCTCGAGGCTTCCGCCGGTGCGATCACGTAGTAGGCTGGAATCGACAGTTCGGTCTTGGGCAGTGAAACCGGAACACACACAGCGCCCAGCTCCTCGAGCGCGCGCAGCGCGGCTTCGATCGGGGCGCGGACATCGGCAGCCAGGCCGGCGCCAAAGAATTCGCCCGGAATGCCGATGCGCAGCCCCCGCAGCGGCTGCGAACCTGAAACCGGCGCGTCGAGCGCGGCCCCGAAGTCCTCCGGCGCGCGCTCCAGGCTGGTCGAATCGCGCTCGTCGAAACCGGCCATTGCGCTGAGCAAGTGCGCGCAATCCCGCGCCGAGCGCCCGAACGCACCCCCCTGATCAAGGCTCGAGGCAAAGGCGATCATCCCGTAGCGCGAGACCCGCCCGTAGGTCGGCTTGATCCCGGTAACGCCGCACATCGCGGCCGGCTGGCGGACCGAACCGCCGGTATCGGTGCCGGTGGCGATCGGTGCCAGCCCGGCAGCCACCGCCGCGGCCGACCCGCCCGAGGAACCCCCGGGAATGGCCGCCTCGTCCCAGGGATTGCGCACCGGCCCGAACCAGGAGTTCTCGGTCGACGAGCCCATCGCGAACTCGTCGCAGTTGGTCTTGCCCAGGCACACCGCGCCGGCCGACCCGAGCCGCGCCACCACGGTCGCATCGAACGGGCTGACGTAGTCGGCCAGCATTCGCGAGCCGGCGGTCGAGCGCCAGCCGCGGGTCACGAAGATATCCTTGTGCGCCAGTGGAATGCCCAACAGTGGCGTAAGGTCTTTCGCCGCCAGCCGGGCGTCGGCGGCGCGGGCCTGGGCGAGGGTCAGTTCCGGGCGCACGTCGACGAACGCGTTGAGCCGGTCGGCGGCGATCCGGTCGAGGAAATGGCGGGCCAGCTCCTCGGCGCTGAAGCTGCCGGCGTCGAGCCCGGCGCGCAGCTCGGCCAGGCCAAGTTGGTGCATGCTCATTCGATTACTTTCGGCACGAGGTAGAGGCCGCGCTCGTGGGCCGGCGCCACCGCCTGGCACTCGGCGCGCCGATCCGGTTCGGTGGGCACGTCGGAGCGCAGGCGCAGCGCCATTTCCTGGGGGTTGGTCATCGGCGCCACGCCGGTGGTATCGACCGACTGGAGCCGTTCGATCAGACCGAAGATGTCATTGATCTGCGCATGCATGTGCTGCGCCTCGGCAGGGTCGAGCTGGATCCGGGCGAGGTGCGCGATGCGCTCGACCTCGGGTAGGGTCAGGGACATGAGCGTTTCTGGGGGCGCGGCGCGAGCCGCTCGGGATCGCGCCGGCAGCCCCGGACTGGTCAGGTGGATGCGGGATTATAAGGTATCATTAGCCGCTGATTTGTGAGGCTTTTTCGCCTTTTCCAACGGAACTCGCATGTTCGGTTTTCTGCGCAAGTATTTCTCCAACGACCTGGCGATCGATCTCGGTACCGCCAATACCCTGATCTACGTCCGCAACAAGGGCATCGTGCTAGATGAGCCTTCGGTGGTGGCCATCCGTCAGGAAGGCGGCCCGAGCGGCAAGAAGACCATCTCCGCGGTTGGCACCGAAGCCAAGAACATGCTCGGCAAGGTGCCCGGCAACATCGAGGCAATTCGGCCGATGAAGGACGGCGTGATCGCCGACTTTACCGTCACCGAGCAGATGCTCAAGCAGTTCATCCGGATGGTCCATGAATCCCGGCTGCTCTCGCCCAGCCCGCGAATCATCATCTGTGTCCCCTGCGGCTCGACCCAGGTCGAACGGCGCGCGATCCGGGAATCGGCCATCGGCGCGGGTGCCTCCCAGGTGTTCCTGATCGAGGAACCGATGGCGGCAGCGATCGGTGCCGGGCTGCCAGTCTCCGAGCCATCGGGCTCGATGGTCGTCGACGTTGGCGGTGGTACCACTGAGGTGGGAGTGATTTCGCTCGGCGGCATGGTCTACAAGGGCTCGATCCGAGTCGGCGGCGACAAGTTCGACGAGGCGATCGTCAACTATGTCCGGCGCAATTACGGCATGCTGATCGGCGAACAGACTGCCGAGGCGGTCAAGAAGAAGATCGGTTCGGCCTTCCCCGGCGCGGAGATTCGCGAGATGGAAGTCAAGGGTCGCAACCTCTCGGAAGGAATTCCGCGTGGGTTCACGATCTCGAGCAACGAAATTCTCGAGGCGCTTACCGATCCGCTCAACCAGATCGTTTCGTCGGTCAAGATCGCGCTCGAGCAGACTCCCCCGGAACTGGGCGCCGACATTACCGAACGCGGCATCATGCTCACCGGTGGCGGGGCCCTGTTGCGCGACATCGACCGCCTGCTGATGGAAGAGACCGGGCTGCCGGTATTCATCGCCGAAGACCCACTCACCTGCGTGGTACGCGGTTGCGGGATCGCCCTCGAGCGCATGGACAAGCTGGGATCTATATTCACCTACGAATGAGCCGCGTGGCGTGGCTGGTGCCGTCTCGCGGCCCCGTCTGAGCGATGGAACATAGCCCGCCGCCGTTCTTCAAGCAGGGCCCTTCCGCAAACGCGCGGCTGGCCTTCTTCGCGCTGCTGGCGATCGCGCTGCTCGTCATCGACGCCCGCACCAGCATGCTCGCCACGATCCGCCAGGGAATCGGCGCCGCGCTCTATCCACTGCAGCGCACCGTGCTGGTGCCGCGCGACACCGCGCGCGTCCTCGGTGACTACTTCGGCGGCGTTGCCCGGCTGCGTGACGAGCGTGCCGAACTGGCGCGGATCGAGGCCACCAACGCCCGCACCCTGTTGCAGGTCGAGCAACTGGCCGCCGAGAACAGCCAGTTGCGCCGCACCCTCGAGATGCGCGAACGGCTGGCGATTCGCTCGATCGTCGGCGAGGTGCTCTACGAAACCCGCGACCCGTTCACTCACCGGATCGTGCTCGACCGCGGCCTGCAGCATGGCATCGCGCCTGGTCAACCGGTGATTGATGCCAGCGGCGTCATCGGACAGGTGACGCGGGTGTTGCCGCTCTCGAGCGAAGTGACGCTGATCAGCGATCGCAGCACGACTCTGCCGGTGGAACTGGCGCGCACCGGGCAGCGCGCGATCAGCTTTGGCGGTCCCGATCCCGGGCACCTCGAATTGCGCTACCTGCCGACCAATTCCGACGTCGTGGCGGGCGACCTTGCGGTCACCTCCGGGCTCGATGGGCTATTTCCGCCCGGCTTGCCGGTGGGCCGGGTGGAGTCGTTCAAGCGCGAGAGCGGCGGCTCGTTCGCGAGCGCCACCATGACCCCGGTGGCCGGAATCCACAGCAGCCGCCTGCTGCTGGTGCTCCTCACCGAGCGCGCCAATGTCCCGGCAAACCAGCCCGAGGAAGCGCCCCGGACCGCTCCCCGCTCCCGCGCTCGCGCGGCGACTAAATAGACCATGGCGACGCGCCGCGAATACCTTCTGGCACCCGCCAACCGGGCGTTCATCACGTTCACCATCGTCGTGGCGTTCATCCTCAACGTCCTGCCCTGGGGCAGGATGACCGGCATGCCGGACTTCCTGGTCCTGACGCTGGTGTTCTGGAACGTGCGCCAGCCCCGCATGGTCGGGATCGGAATCGCATTCCTGTTCGGCCTGCTGATGGACGTCCACGACGCCGCGCTGCTGGGCGAGCATGCGCTCGTCTACAGCCTGCTTTCATACGGCGCGATCAGCCTGCACCGCCGCATTCCCTGGTTCAGCATGCCGGCGCAGATGGCACATGTGCTGCCGCTTCTGCTCGCCGGACAGATCGTCGCGCTGGCGTTGCGCATGGCGCTGGGCGGCGGTTTCCCCGGCTGGTTCTACTTCCTGCCCAGCATCACCGGCACGCTGCTCTGGCCGCTGGCCGAGTGGCTGCTGCTGGCGCCGCAGCGGGTGGCTGTCGCGCATGACGAAAACCGGCCGCTCTGAGGGCCGGCGGCGATGAGCGCGGCGCGCGACACTGGCGACGACCTGCATAAGATGCGGCTCCGGCTCGGGCTCGGCCTGGCGCTCGTGCTGCTGATGCTGGGTTTGCTGGTGGCGCGCCTGGTCTACCTCCAGGTCTGGCGCTACACGGATTTCCAGGCTCAGGCCGAGAACAACCGCATCTCGCTCGTGCCCGAGACCCCGTCACGCGGGTTGATCAGCGACCGCAACGGCATCGTGCTGGCGGAGAACGTCTCGGCATTCACGCTCGAACTCGCGCCCGCGCAGATCGCCGACCTCAATGGCACGATCGAAGAGCTGGCGGCGCTCATCGACATCGATCAGCGCGACCGGCGCCGCTTCCAGCGCATGCTCGAGGAGTCGCGCAGCCTCGAAACGATCCCGCTCAAGGTCCGGCTCTCGGAGGAGGAAGTGGCCAAGGTCGCGGTGGCGCGTTATCGGCTGCCGGGCGTCGAGATCAGGGCGCGGCAATTCCGCAGCTACCCGTTCGGCGGCAGCGCGGCGCACCTGCTTGGCCACATCGGACGGATTTCGGCCCCGGACATGGCGCGCATCGACGCGGCAGACGACGCGTCGAACTACGCCGGCGCCACCCACATCGGCAAGACCGGCGTCGAGTTGAGCTACGAGAAACAGCTCCGCGGCGTCCCTGGAGTAGACCGGGTCGAGGTCTCGGCCGGCGGCCGCATAGTGCGCACGCTCTCGCGCATTCCGCCTACGCCGGGTGAAAATCTCGCGCTGTCGATCGACATCCGGCTCCAGAAACTGCTCGAGGATCTCTACGGCGATCGCAAGGGGGCGCTGGTGGCGATCGAACCCGCGACCGGCGAGGTGCTGGCCTTCGTGTCCCGGCCGACGTTCGATCCCAACTCATTTGTCGACGGCATCGACTACGCCAGCTGGAACGCGCTCAACGATGACCCCGACAAGCCGCTGATGAACCGGCCTCTGCGCGGCACCTATCCGCCGGGCTCGACCTACAAGCCGTTCATGGCGCTGGCAGCGCTCACCACTGGGACCCGCACACCCGAATTCACGATTCAGGATCCGGGCTACTTCATGGTCGGCAAGCGCCGCTTCCGCGACTCGAAGCCCGAGGGCAACGGCACAGTCAACCTCCACAAGTCGATCGTCGTCTCGAGCGATACCTACTACTACCGGGTCGCCTACGAGATGGGCCCCGACGCGATCCACGACTTCATGGTGCCCTGGGGTTTCGGGCAGATAACCGGAATCGACCTCGACAACGAGGCGACCGGACTTCTGCCCTCGAGCGCCTGGAAAATGAAACGCTTGAAGGAGAAGTGGTATCCCGGGGAAAGCCCTTCGATCGGGATCGGCCAGGGCTTCAACGCGTTCACCATCCTGCAACTCTCCCACGCCACCGCCACGCTGGCCAATGGCGGCCTGGCGATCAGCCCCCATGTGGTGCGCGCGATCATCGACCCGCTCTCGCGTGCAGAAGTCGCCATGGCGCCGCCCGCCAGCCACCAGATCGCGAACAATCCGCGCTACCTCGAGCTTGTCAAGAGCGCCATGATCGACGTGAGCCGCGAGGGCACCAGCCGGATCGCCTTTGCCGGCGTCGAATACGCGGTCGCCAGCAAAACCGGCACAGCCCAGGTGATCGGGATCAAGCAGAACGAGAAGTACAACGCCAGCCGCATCGCCGAACGCTTCCGCGACCATTCGCTCTTCATAGCGTACGCGCCCGCCGAGAAGCCGCGGATTGCGATCGCGCTGATCGTCGAGAATGGCGGCTTCGGCGCCCAGGCTGCCGCCCCGATCGCGCGCGCCGCGTTCGATTTTTACCTGCTGGGCAAGCTGCCACGCGATTTCGACACCCGCGGGATGCCGGGCATGGATGACGACGCGACGCTGCGCGACATCCCGGCTGATCTCGACCCCCAGGAAGTCCCGCTGGCCGGTGAGAGGGAGGGGCAATGATTTCCAACCCACCGCTGTGGCAGCGGGTGCGGCCCTACGTGATGGTGTTCGATCCATCGCTGGTGGTGACGCTGGCCCTGATCGCCGGGCTGAGCCTGGTAACGATGTATTCCGCCTCGATCGATTACCCGGGCCGTTTCGAAAGCCACCTGCGCAACCTCGCGCTGGCCTTCCTGGTCATGTGGATCAGCGCCAATATCGCGCCCTCGGCGCTCATCCGGGTCGCGGTGCCGCTCTTCGTGCTTGGGGTGGCGTTGCTCGTCGCGGTGGCAGTCTTTGGCGACGTCTCCAAGGGCGCACGCCGCTGGCTCGACCTGGGACTGACCCGGGTACAGCCGTCGGAACTGATGAAGATCGCGATGCCGATGATGCTCGCCTGGTATTTCCAGCGCCGCGAGGGGGTGCTGCAGTGGCTGGACTTCGTGGTGGCGGGCCTGCTGCTGGCAATTCCGGTGGCGCTGATCGCCCGCCAGCCGGACCTCGGCACGGCGATCCTGGTGCTGGCCGCCGGGGCCTTCGTGATCTTCTTCGCCGGCCTGCGCTGGAAAGTAATCGGCTTCCTGGCAGCCGCTGTCATCGGCTCGCTGCCGCTGCTGTGGTCGCAGCTGCACGACTATCAGCAGCAGCGCGTGCTGATGCTGCTCGACCCCAGCTCCGATCCGCTGGGCAAGGGCTTCCATGTGATCCAGTCGACGATCGCGATCGGCTCGGGCGGGTTATGGGGCAAGGGCTGGCTCGAGGGTACCCAGGGACACCTCGATTTCGTCCCGGAACGCACTACCGATTTCATCTTCAGCGTCTTTGCCGAGGAATTCGGCTTGATCGGCTGCTGCGTGCTGATCGGTCTCTACCTGCTGCTGATTGCCCGCGGACTGGTGATCGCCGGACAAGGCGCCAATCCATTCGCGCGCCTGCTCGCCGGAGCGATCACCATGATCCTGTTCACCTACATCTTCGTGAACATCGGCATGGTGTCGGGAATCCTGCCGGTGGTGGGGGTGCCGCTGCCGCTGATGTCCTACGGCGGCACGGCGATGGTGACGATCGGCCTGGGCATAGGAATGCTGATGAGCGTCCGGCGCAGCCGCCACCTCGTGCAGTCCTGAGCGCGCGAACTCGTTTCAGGTCTCGCCGGCCACCCGCAGCAGGATCTTGCCGATGTGCCGGGAGGACTCCATCAGCGCGTGCGCGGCAGCGGCTTCCTCGAACGGAAACACCCGGTAGATCTGCGGCACGATCGCCCCGCTCGCCACCAGCGGCCAGATCTCGCGCAACAGGGCCTCGGCAATCGCCGCCTTTTGCGCCGCGCTTTGCGGGCGCAGCGTCGAGCCGGTGAACGTCAGTCGGCGCAGCATCAGCGCCAGCCAATCGACCTCCGCCTTGGGGCCCTGCAGGAAGGCGATCTGGACCAGCCGTCCGTCGAATGCCAGGCAGCGCAGATTGCGGCCGATGTAGTCGCCGCCGACCATGTCGAGCACCACGTCGACGCCGCGCCCTTCGGTGAGCCGGGCGATCTCGGTCACGAAATCGGCGCTGCGGTAGTTGATTGCCGCGCTCGCACCGAGCGCCACGCAGGCCGCAACCTTTTCGGCACTGCCGGCGGTGGCATAGACCGTCGCGCCACGCGCGCGCGCCATCTGGATTGCGGTCACGCCGATCCCGGACGAGCCGCCGTGCACCAGCAGGCTCTCGCCGGCGCGCAGGCGGCCGCGCTCGAACAGGTTGCTCCAGACCGTGAAGAAGGTCTCCGGCAAGGCTGCCGCCTGTTCGAGCGAGAGTCCGGCTGGAATCGGCAGCACCTGGCCGGCGGGCGCAAGCGCGTACTCGGCGTAGCCGCCGCCATTGGTCAACGCGCAGGCCAGATCACCGGCTCGCCAGGCAGTAACCCCGGCGCCAATCGCCACGATCTCGCCGGCGACTTCCAGGCCGATGACCGGTGAAGCCCCGGGAGGCGGCGGATAGCGGCCGCTGCGCTGCAGGATGTCGGGCCGGTTGACCCCGGCGAAAGCGACGCGGATCAGGACCTCGCCGGGTCCGGGCTTCGGAGTCGGCACCGTGGCCGGCTCGAGCACCTCGGGGGCGCCACCGGCGCCGTGGTCGATGATGCGCATTGATTCAGGATGGTTCACGAATTGTCTCCACTGCAGGTTTGCCAGCCATGATCCTATCCGATCCTCCAAACCAGGCTTCCTCGACCTGCGGGCGCGTGATAAATTGCCCGTCACGGGGGGCGCGCATTGTGCGGGCCTCGACAATAATGTCCGCAATGGTCACTGGCGCGTGAAACTGAAGGATCCGGGAGTACTGGCCGTCGTCGTTGCCGTCTGCGCAGCGCTGACGATCGCGGGCGAGTTGTACGGCGCGCCATTGCTGGTGTGGATCTTCAAGCCCCTGGCTACCGCCACGATCGCGCTGGCGGCCTGGCGGCGCGGGCTGCTGCTCGCGCGCTACTCGCGCTTCATCGTGGCCGGCCTGATGTTCTCGCTGGTGGGCGACGTCTTCCTGATCACGCCGGAACATTTCGTATTCGGGCTGCTGGCCTTTCTGATCGCGCACATGTGCTACCTGGCGGCGTTTACCGCCGATGTGCGCCTCGGCGCCCACGTTCAGCCCTTCGCTGCGGTAGGGGTGATAGCCACCGTCGCGGTGTTCGTGATCTGGCCTGGCGTTGAACCCGAGCTGCAACTGCCGGTCGTTGCCTATGTGCTGGTGCTGGGGATGATGACCGCGCAGGCCCAGGCGCGTTCCTTCCTGCACGGGACCTACGAGGCGCGCCGCGCTGCGCTGGGCGGCGCGCTGTTCCTGATCTCCGACCTGATTCTGGCGATCGACAAGTTCCACTCGCCGGTGCCGGCAGCAGCATTCTGGATCCTGGCCACCTACTGGAGCGCGCAGACCCTGATCGCGCTCTCGGTGCCGCGCGAGGATCTCGACTGAGGGCAGCACGCGCCTCGTCGACCATCACCGCCAATGACCTCATCGGCTCTCCTGCGTCTCGCCCGCGAACTGCGCTGCGCGGTTGCGCCGCTCGCGTTCTCGGCGCCGGTGGCGCATGTCTACAACCCGCTCGACTACGCCTGGCCAGTGCACAAGGCGTTTGTCGAGCGCTTTGGCAACGGCCCCAAGCGGGTGGTGTTCATTGGCATGAACCCCGGACCATACGGAATGATGCAGGTCGGCGTGCCGTTCGGCGAAATCGCCGCGGTGCGCGACTGGATGGGACTGTCGGGCACCGTTACACCGCCGGCGCTAATGCACCCGAAGCGGCCGATCGAGGGCTTTGCCTGCCAGCGCTCGGAGGTCAGCGGCCGCCGGCTCTGGGGCTGGGCGGCGGCGCGCTTCGGCACTGCCGAGGCCTTCTTCGCCGAATGCTTCGTGCTCAACTACTGTCCGCTGGCGTTCCTCGCCGAATCGGGGAGCAACCTGACCCCCGACAAACTTCCTGCCGGCGAAGTGGCGCCACTGCTCGCGGCGTGTGACCAGCACCTGGCGGCGGCGCTCGCCGTTCTCGGGCCAGAGTGGGTGATCGGGCTGGGCGGCTACGCCAGGGCGCGCATCGAGCAGGTGCTCGGCGCAATTTCAACGCCACGCATTGGCCAAATCCTCCATCCCAGCCCGGCCAGTCCGGCCGCCAATCGCGGCTGGGCCGAGGCGGTCGACCGGCGCCTGGCAGAGCTTGGGGTCTTCGACCAGTAACGGTATGGGAGCGCAGGAGGGCGCAGGCGCCGCGATGGCAGGCGAGAGCCCGCAACCTTTCAGGCCGCGTCCACGCCCGGCGTGAAACGGATCACGCCGTCGGCGCCGGTGTCGCGGCGCAGCTCGCCGGCGTACCAGAGCGCATGCAGATGGCCGAGCGCCTCGCCCATCGCGAAACTGAGCTGATGGGTGTCGAACTCGCGCTTGAACATGATCGGAACGATTTCAGCGGCACTGCACGGTGCCGCACGGCACGCCTCGCGAACCTCCTCGAGCCGCTCCTGGTGGTGTTCATGGAGCTGGCGCAGCCGCTCGTGAAGGCCCCGAAACGGCCGGCCATGCGAGGGCAACACCAGCGTCTCGGCGGCGCAGGGCTCGAAGCGGCGCAGGCTGTCGAGGTACCAGTGCACCGGATTGGACTCCGGCTCGGCCTCGAAGACCGAGACGTTGGTCGAGATCCGCGGCAGCACCATGTCGCCGGAGAGCAGCAGCGGACCATCGACGCCGTCTTCGCTGTAGAGCGACGCGTGCTCGGGCGAGTGTCCGATGCCGACGATTACCCGCCAGCGGCGGGCGCCGATCGCGAACTCCTCGCCGTCACGGATGCGCCGAAACGAGGTCGGGGTCGACGGCACCAGCGACGCGAAGTGGCGCGCGCCGCGCGTGCGCACCGCGTCGAGCTGGGCTTGGTCGGTGATCCCATGGCGCCGGAAATGATCCGCGGCAGCGTCGCCGTCGGCGCCCCGCAAGGTCGCCGAATAGACCCGCGCCAGCGCGTATTCGGCCACTGTCATCCACACCTTCACCCCGAAGCGGGTGGCAATCCACTCGGCCAGCCCGACGTGGTCGGGGTGCATGTGGGTGCAGACCACCCGCACGATCGGCAGGCCGTCGAGCTGCTCGGCAAAGATCTGTTCCCAGAGCTCGCGGGTGGGTTGCGACCCGATTCCACAGTCGACCAGCGTCCAGCCGTCGCGTCCCTGGTGGTGGTCGCGCAACAGATAGAGGTGGACATGGTCGAGCTGGAAGGGCAGCGGCATGCGCACCCAGAGCACCCCCTCGGCGACCGCAACCGGCCTGGCCGGTGCCGGCAAGGTCGGGCCGAACGGGTACTGGAGCGCTTGTTCGTTGGGATTCATCTCGGAACCGTTGAGGAATTTGCCCTGCCCGCCATGCCGTTGTGGCGAGGCGGATCATAATCGGCAGTTGACGTAAACGTAAAGTGTGACCGAAGATTCGCAAATGGCTACCTTTTCCATCTCCGAACTGTCGCGGGAGTTCAACGTCACCCCGCGAACCATCCGATTCTACGAGGATCAGGGTCTGATCGCTCCCGAGCGCGCCGGCGCCGGCGGCAAACAGCGCGTCTACGCTGTCCGCGACCGCACCCGGCTGAAGCTCACCCTGCGGGGCAAGCGCCTCGGCCTGTCGCTGGCGGAAGTTCGGTCGCTGATCGACATGTACGAGTCGCCCGCCGACACCGCCCCCCAGCTCGAGCGCTTCCTCGAAGTGCTGGAACACCACCGCAGCGCGCTGGAGCGCCAGCTCGCCGATTTGCGGCTGACACTTGACGAAATCGCCGAGCACAAGGCCCGCGCCCAAAACCTGCTCGCCAAGATCGGGCAGAATTGACGTTTACGTAAACGTCATACAGCCGCCGGCTGCGGCCAGAGGAAAGACCAGATGGACCAGGACGCCATTGTCGAACGCATCAGCGCCAGTTTCGCGCGCCAGCCGGCGATGACGCTGATTGGCGCCCGGCTTGCGCAGGTCGCCCGGGGCACCGTCGAGATCCACCTGCCGTTTGCCGCCGAGATCACCCAGCAACATGGTTTCCTGCACGCCGGGATGCTCGCGACGGCGCTCGATTCGGCCTGCGGCTACGCGGCGCTCACCACGATGCCGGTCGATGCCGGCGTGATGACGATCGAATTCAAGGTCAACCTGCTGGCGCCGGGCGCTGGCGACTGGTTCCGGCTCGTCGGGCGGGTGCGCAAAGCGGGGCGCACGATCGCGTTTTCGGAGGGCGAGGCCTTTGCGGTCAGTGGCGAGGGCGAAAAACTGATCGCGACCATGAGCGCAACCATGATGTCCATCCAGAACCGCGACCACATCCGCAACTGAACCACTTTCGGGAGAGTAACTCCATGATCAATCTGCCAGGACTGATTTTTGATCTCGGCGAAGACATCGCGCTGCTGCGCGACGCCGTGCAGCAGTTCACCGCCGCCGAGATCACGCCGCGGGCCGGCGAAATCGACCGCAGCGACGAGTTTCCGATGGACCTCTGGCGCAAGTTCGGCGAGATGGGCCTCCTGGGGATGACCGTTCCCGAGGAATTGGGCGGCACCAATCTCGGTTACCTGGCCCACATCGTGGCGATGGAGGAGATCTCGCGCGGCTCGGCCTCGGTGGGCCTGTCCTATGGCGCGCACTCCAACCTGTGCGTCAACCAGATCTACCGCAACGGCACTGCCGAGCAGCACGCCAGGTACCTGCCCAAGCTGGTCTCAGGGGAACACGTCGGGGCACTGGCGATGTCCGAGCCCAACGCCGGCAGCGACGTGATTTCGATGAAGCTGCGCGCCGACTTCAAGGGCGACCGCTGGATCCTCAACGGCAACAAGATGTGGATCACCAATGGCCCCGACGCCGACGTCCTGGTGGTCTACGCCAAGAACGACTTCGAGGCCGGGGCACGCGGAGTCACCGCTTTCCTGGTCGAGAAGGGCTTCAAGGGCTTCTCCACCGCCCAGAAACTCGACAAGATGGGGATGCGCGGCAGCCACACCTGCGAACTGGTGTTCCAGGATTGCGAGGTGCCCGCCGAGAATCTGCTCGGCGGACTGGGCCGCGGCGCCAATGTGCTGATGAGCGGGCTCGACTACGAACGCGCCGTGCTCTCGGGCGGGCCGCTGGGCATCATGTCGGCGTGCATGGACGCGGTGGTGCCCTACGTTCACGAACGCAAGCAGTTCGGCCAGCCGATCGGGGAATTCCAGCTGATGCAGGGCAAACTCGCCGACATGTACGCCACGATGATGGCGAGCCGCGCCTACGTCTACGAGGTCGGGCGGCAATGCGACCGCGCGCGCGCCGGCACGATCGATGTGCGCTCGCTCAGGAAGGATGCCGCGGCGGCGATCCTCTATTGCGCCGAGCGCGCCACCTGGATGGCGGGAGAAGCGATCCAGTGTCTGGGAGGCAACGGTTACATCAACGAGTACCCGACCGGCCGGCTGTGGCGCGACGCCAAGCTCTACGAGATCGGCGCCGGCACCTCCGAAATCCGGCGGATGCTGATCGGCCGAGAATTGTTCGCCCAGACCAGCTAAGGTGAGCCCGGAAACAACCGCCATCGCGCCAGCGATTGCAGCGGCAATCCTGGCAGGCTTCGAGCGCCACTACGGGCGGTTTCGCTACCACGCGCAACTCGCCAAGTCGCGCTTCGAAGCGGGCGATTTCCATGGCATCCGGCGGCTCGCCCGCGAGCGGATCGCCTTCTACGACCAGCGGGTCGCCGAAACGCTCCAGCGCCTGGTGAGCGAATTCCGCGCCGGCGAACTGGGTGACGCGGTTTGGCAGGAGATCAAGCGCCACTACGTGCGAGCGCTCGAGCGCCACCACCAGCCGGAACTCGCCGAAACCTTCTTCAATTCGGTGTGCTGCCGCATCCTGCACCGCAGCTATTTCCACAACGACTTCATCTTCGTGCGCCCGGCGGTGGCCACCGACTATCTCGATTCCGAGCCGCCCTCGTACCGCTCCTACTACCCGCTGGAACAGGGCTGGCGCGAAACCTTGCGTGAGATCGTCATTGAGCTCGGGCTGGCCTGCGCCTTCGTCGACATCGAACGCGACATCGGCTTCGTCGTCAGTGCCGCCCGCGCCGAGCTGCCGGCCGACTTCACCCCGGCCAGTGACTGCCAGATCAACGTCCTGAGCACACTGTTCTTTCGCAACAAGGGCGCCTACCTGATCGGGCGCCTGGTCAACGACGGCGAGGCGCTGCCGTTCGCAATCCCGATCCTGCGCGACTCCAACGGCCGGCTCTACCTCGACACGGTCCTGATCGGGAAGGAACGCTTCGAGGCGATCTTCAATTTCTCGCGCGCCTACTTCATGGTCGACATGGAGGTGCCATCGGCCTACGTGCGCTTCCTGCGTTCGCTGCTGCCCAGCAAGCCCGACGCCGAGTTCTACACCATGCTGGGTCTGCAGAAGCAGGGCAAGACGCTGTTCTATCGCGACCTGCTCGACCACCTGCGCCACTCCAGCGACCAGTACCAGATCGCGCCCGGTATCCCCGGACTGGTGATGGGGGTGTTCACGCTGCCGTCCTTTCCCTACGTCTTCAAGTTCATCAAGGACCGGCGCGGCAAGGACGTCAGCCGCGAGTTCATCAAGAGTCAGTACCAGCGCATCAAGCTGCACGACCGGGTCGGGCGGATGTCCGACACCTGGGAGTACACCGATGTGCCGTTTCCCAAGGACCGGCTCGAGCCCGCGTTGCTGGCCGAATTGCGCCAGAGCGCGCCGTCGCTCATCGAGGAAGACGACGCAACGGTCGTAATCTCGCACCTCTACATCGAGCGGCGCATGACTCCGCTCAACCTCTACCTGGAGCAGGCCGACCCGGACGAACTCAAGCACGCCATCATCGAATACGGGCGTGCCATCAAGGACATGGTCGCGGCCAACATCTTCCCCGGCGACATGCTCTACAAGAATTTCGGCATGACCCGCCAGGGGCGCGTGGTGTTCTACGACTACGACGAGATTGCCTACATCACCGATTGCGTGTTCCGCGCCATCCCGGAGCCGCGCACGCCCGAGGACGAGATGGCCGCCGAACCCTGGTACCCGGTCGGGGCGCACGACGTCTTTCCCGAAGAATTCGCCACCTTCCTGCTGGGCAACCCGGCCATCCGCGAGATCTTCATGCATCACCACGCAGAACTGCTCGACGCCGCCTATTGGCGCGACAAGCAGCAACGAATCGAGCGCGGTATCCTCGACGATATTTTCCCGTATCCTGATGGATTGCGTTTCCGGCATTGCCTCACGCGACCATCCGTGACTCTTACCAACTGAACCAGGAGCAACCGCCATGAGTGATCCAGTCGTCATCGTTTCCGTCGCCCGAACCCCGATTGGGGCAATGATGGGTGATCTGTCCTCACTGGCCGCCCACCAACTCGGCTCGGTAGCGATCAAGGCCGCCGTCGAACGCGCCGGGATCAAGCCCGAGCAGGTGCAGGAAGTGATCATGGGCTGCGTGCTGCCCGCCGGCCAGGGCCAGGCCCCGGCCCGTCAGGCGAGCATCAACGCCGGCCTGCCCACCTCGGCCGGCGCGACCACGATCAACAAGGTCTGCGGCTCGGGCATGAAGGCCGCGATGTTGGGTCGCGACCTGATCCTCGCCGGCAGCATGGACATCGTCGTCGCCGGCGGCATGGAAAGCATGAGCAACGCGCCCTACATGGCGCTCAAGGGACGCGGCGGCTACCGCTACGGCCACGCCACGCTGTTTGACCACATGGCCTACGACGGCCTCGAGGACGCCTACGAGAAGATGCCCAACGGCGGCGGCAAGTCGATGGGAATCTTCGCCGAGGATTGTGCCGGCAAGTACTCGTTCACGCGCGAGGAACAGGACCAGTTCGCGATTGCCTCGGCGCAGCGCGCCCGCACCGCCAACGAGGACGGCACCTTCGCCTGGGAAATCGCGCCGGTGACGGTCGCCGGGCGCAAGGGTGACACCGTGATCGACAAGGACGAGAGCCCGTTCAAGGCCAACCCGGACAAGATCCCGACGCTGCGGCCGGCTTTCCGCAAGGACGGCACCGTGACTGCGGCGACGTCGTCATCGATCTCCGACGGCGCCGCCGCGATGGTGCTGATGCGCAAGTCGATGGCCGACAAGCTGGGCCTCAAGCCGATTGCCACCATTGTCGACCACGCCACCCACTCGCAGGAACCGCAGTGGTTCACCACCGCACCGGTGGGCGCGATCGAGAAGCTCTACGCCAAGACCGGCTGGAACAGTGCCGGCGTTGACCTGTTCGAGATCAACGAGGCCTTCGCGGTAGTGACGATGGCGGCGATGAAGGAGCATGGCCTGCCGCACGACAAGGTCAACGTCCACGGCGGCGCATGCGCTCTCGGCCACCCGATCGGGGCCTCGGGCGCACGGCTGATCGTCACGCTGATCGGCGCACTGCGCAAGACCGGCGGCAAGAAGGGCGTGGCGTCGCTGTGCATCGGCGGCGGCGAGGCAGTCGCCATCGCGATCGAAATGAACTGATAGCGGCGGCAGGCACCTAGTGCTGCGCAGACAGGTTCCGGTGACCGGCGTACCGGTCATCGGCGCAGCGCGCGGCGACTGCCCCGGGATGGCCTGAGAAGACGACCATGATCCTGACCGAAGACCAGCGGATGATCCGCGAAGCGGTGCGCGCTTTCGTGCAGGCCGAAATTGCACCGCACGCGCCCTCCTGGGACCGCAAGGCAAGGTTTCCCAAGGAGGCGCTCGCCGGACTGGCCGCGCTGGGCTGCTACGGGATCGCGGTTCCCGAGCGCTGGGGTGGCGCGGGGCTCGATTATTCGACCCTGGCGCTGATCATCGAGGAAATTGCCGCCGGCGACGGCGCCACCTCGACCATCGTCTCGGTCAACAACTGTCCGGTCTGCTCGATCCTGATGGCCTGGGGCGACGACCGCCAGAAGGAGGCCTGGCTCAAGCCGCTGGCCCGCGGCGAGATGCTCGGCGCCTTCTGTCTGACCGAACCGCAGGTCGGTTCCGACGCCGGGGCGCTGCGCACCGGCGCACGGCGCGAGGGCGATGAATACGTTCTCAACGGCGTCAAGCAGTTCGTCACCTCGGGCAAGAACGCCGCCGTCGCGATCGTGATGGCGGTCACCGACAAGGCTGCCGGCAAGTCCGGGATCTCGGCCTTCCTGGTGCCCACCGCGACCCCGGGATACCGCGTCGCGCGAATCGAGGAGAAGCTTGGCCAGCACGCGTCTGACACCGCGCAGATCGACTTCGAGGACTGCCGCATCCCGGCTGCCAACCTGATCGGCGCAGAAGGCCAGGGCTACCGGATCGCACTCTCGGGACTCGAGGGCGGACGGATCGGCATCGCCTCGCAATCGGTCGGCATGGCGCGCGCGGCATTCGTGGCGGCACTGGCCTACGCCAAGGAGCGCGAGGCCTTTGGCAAACCAATCTTCGAGCACCAGGCGGTCCAGTTCCGGCTCGCCGACATGGCCACCCAGATCGAGGCCGCGCGCCAGCTGATCGCCCACGCCGCGGCGCTCAAGGACAGCGGTGCGCCCTGCCTGCGCGAAGCGGCGATGGCCAAGCTGTTCGCTTCCGAAATGGCCGAGCGGGTCTGCTCGGATGCGATCCAGATCCACGGTGGCTACGGCTACGTGGGAGACTTCCCGGTCGAACGGATCTATCGCGACGTGCGCATCACCCAGATCTACGAGGGCACCAGCGACATCCAGCGGATTCTGATCGGGCGGGCACTGGCGCAGAGCGAGGACTAGTCCGCCGCCGGGGCCGAGCCGGCTTTGTCATTGCCGTTGCGCGCCCCGCGGTCCTGCCGGGGCACACCACTGACGGCTACCCCTATGCCAGAATGACGGATGCTCGCGATCCTCAACGTCACGCTGCCCTTCTTCGCGCTGGTCGCCTGCGGCTACCTGGCGGCGCGCGCGCGCCGCGTTGCTGGCAGCGCGGTCGGCGCGCTCAACACCTTCGTCCTGTATTTCGCGCTGCCGGCGATGCTGTTCCGCTTTGCCGCCAGCGCGCCGATCGGCACGATCGCCAACCCGCCGGTCATCGCCGCTTACGGGCTGACCGGCATGCTGATCCTGGCGCTCACCGCTTTCGGGCTGCGCTGGGGCAACCGCGACAACTGGGCTGACACCGCTTTCGGAGCGCTCGCGACGAGCTGGTCGAACTGGGGCTACATGGGTTTCGCGCTGCTGCCGGCGCTCCTGGGACAACGGGCGATCGCGGTGTTGATTGCCGCCGGCATCACTGATTTCGTGCTGGTGGTCTCGGCCGCGCTGGCCATGGCGGCGCGCGCGGACCACGATCATGGCTCGATGCTCGATGCCATCGGCAATGCGCTGGGCGGGGTGGCGCGCAACCCGCTGATCTGGGCGATTGGCGCCGGGATGGTGGCCTCGGGGTTGGCGCTGAAACTGCCAGTGGCGCTCGACGAGTTCCTGCGGCTGCTGGGAACCGCCGCCGGCCCGGTGGCGCTGTTCGCCATCGGGGTCTCGCTCTACCGTCCGAAGAGCGTTCCCATCGGCGGCGATACCGTCATCATGGTCGTGACCAAGCTGCTGATCCACCCCTTGCTGTGCGCGGCAATCGCCATCCACCTCTTCGGGGTCGGACGCCTGGAGGCCCAGGTGCTGATCCTGATGGCGACGCTGCCGGCCGCCGGCACGGTCTTCCTGTTCGCTGAGCGCCAGGGCGCCAATCACGAACGCATCGCCGCGGTTATCCTGCTCTCGACCGTCGTGGCCTTCTTCAGTTTCACCGCGTTCGCGGCGCTGGTGGCCGGCGGCCTCTGACGCCAGCCGGCCCCGCGCCACTCTGAGCGAGGCCGAGACAGCGGGCGCCGTGGCGCTCAGAGCAAGGTGGAGACAGCGGGCGCCGTGGCGCTCAGAGCGACGCGTACACCGCGCGCTCGAACTCCCCGTAGACCTGGGTGAACGGCGCTTCCACGAAGGGCAGCGTCTGGGTCATGATGGTCGCGGCGACATCCTTGGCGGGATCGAACCAGTAGTGGGTGTTGAGCAGGCCGGCCCAGCCCTGCGAGCCCGCCGAACGCATCCCCGGCACATCCTCTTCGGTGCGCACGAACCCAAAGCTGTGCGTCTTGGGCGTACCCGGGCACAGCTCGCAGTCGGCGGTGATCGTGGGGGTCACCGTCACCAGCTTGCGCACTCGCAGGTCGCCGATCTGGTTGGCGAGCATGATGTCCACGGCTGCTTCACTGAGCAGGCGCTGGCCGGAAAGGGTGCCGCGATTGAGGAACATGCGCATGAAGCGCATGTAGTCGCCGGCCGTCGAATAGAGCGCGTAACCCATGCCGTAGAACTCGGGGTGCGGCGGCGGGGCGATGTCGAACGGCGCGAGTTTGCCGTCGGCGCCCCGCGCCGAGACCGCAGTCAGGCGCTTTGCCAGCGCGCCTTCACATTCGAAAGCCGTGCTGGCCATGTCGAGCGGAACAAAGATTTCGTCATGACAGAACTGGTCGATGCCACGACCCGAAACGGCCTCCACCACCTGCCCCAGCCAGTCGATCCCGATGCTGTAGTCCCAGCGCGTGCCGGGGTCAAACGTCATCGGGTAGAACAAGCCCGATTTCAGCCCCGACATAATCTCCGGCGCCCCGGTCGCCGCCAACCAGTGCTTCACATCCGGATTAAAAACCTCGTAGGCGAAGCCCGAAGTATGGGTGGCGAGCTGGCGAATCGTTGCCCGCGATTTGGGCGCGCGCAGGCGCGGGACGTCGCCGTCGAACCCTTCGAGCACCCGCACTTTGGCAAACTCGGGAATGACGCTCTCGACGGTGGCGTTGAGGTCGAGCTGGCCGCGGTCGATCAGCATCATCGCGGCGGTGGCGCCGACCGCCTTGGTCATCGAGTAGATCCGGAACACCTTGTCCAGCGTCATCGGACGGCCCGGCGCGGCGTCGCCGGCCACGCCACACCAGGTGACCCCGCTCGCGTTGCCCACCATCGCAACCACCCCGGGAACGGCGCCCGATGACACCGCCTTGGCCAGGACTTCGTCCAACGCACTCATGACTTCTCTCCCTGTTGTCGGTTGACGGGCTGCAAGTGGAGCCGCGCGAGCAGCCGGACACGCGTTACCGGCAGCGGACCTCGGTTGCAGCGAAGATACCCCATCTGCGTAGGCTAGCCCACTACCTCCGTGGCGCGCACCCGCCGGTGGCGCGCGACAGCGCATCGTAGCGCCGCAACCGACACCCGGCGGCACCCGCGCCGTGACCCATCTCGCGGGCCTGATGACCCCTGTAATTAAACGGTCAACTGTTCAATTCTTTGGGATATACTACCGATCCCGAGACTCTCGACCAACGCCCCGCCGATGGCTCGCACCACTGGATCAGACGGCAGCCGCACCGAGGAAGCGATCCGCGTCGCCGCGGTCGACCTGATCGCTGCCCACGGCTTCGAGGCGATGACCATGCGCCAGCTCGCCGATCGGGTCGGTGTGCAGCCCGGATCGCTCTATCGCTACTTTCCCAGCAAAGGCCAGCTGCTGGTCGAGCTGCTGGTCGAGCATCTCGAATTCCTGGTCTCGCGCTGGCGCTCGCAGCAGCCGGCCGATCCCGATCCGCGGGTGCGGCTGCGCGCGTTCGTCGACTTCCACGTCCGCTCGCACACCCTGCGCCGCCACGAGGCGTTCGTCGCCAACATGGAACTGCGCAGCCTCGCCGCGGCCGACTATCGACGGGTGGTCGCACTGCGGCGCAACTACGAGAACCTGCTGACCGCGATCCTGCAGGACGGCGTCGATGCCGGCTGCTTTCGGCTGCCCGACGCGCGCGTGGCAACCTTCGCGGTGCTGGCGATGCTCACCGGCGTCGGTTCCTGGTATCGGGACAGCGGCCGGTTGGGCAAGCGCGAATTGATCGGGATTTATACGCAGATGGTGATGCAGTGCGTTGGCGCCCAATGAGCGCAGTTTGAAGGAGATTGGCTTGAATACCCTGCAAAGCAAACTAGATCCCCGCGATCCCACGTTCGTGGCCAACTCCCAGGCGCTACGCGCTCTGGTCGGCGACCTGCGCACCAAGGTGGCCCAGGCCGCACTGGGCGGCGGCGCCGAAGCCAGCGCCCGCCAGAAGGCCCGCGGCAAGCTGCTGCCGCGCGAACGGGTGCAGATGTTGCTCGACCCCGGCACCCCATTTCTCGAACTCTCGCCGCTGGCAGCCGACGGGCTCTACGACGACGAGGGGCCGTGCGCGGGAATCATCACCGGCATCGGCCGGATCGCCGGCATCGAGTGCATGGTGGTGTGCAATGACGCCACCGTGAAGGGCGGCTCCTACTACCCGCTCACGGTCAAGAAGCACCTGCGGGCACAGGAGATCGCGGGCCAGAACAACCTGCCCTGCGTCTACCTGGTCGATTCGGGTGGCGCCAACCTCCCCAACCAGGACGATGTCTTTCCGGATCGCGAACACTTCGGACGGATCTTCTACAACCAGGCCAATCTCTCGGCCGCCGGAATCCCCCAGATCGCGGTGGTGATGGGCTCGTGCACCGCGGGCGGCGCCTATGTGCCGGCGATGAGCGACGAAGCGGTGATCGTCAAGGAGCAGGGCACGATCTTCCTCGGCGGGCCACCGCTGGTGAAGGCCGCCACCGGCGAGGTGGTGAGCGTCGAGGACCTCGGCGGCGGCGACGTCCACACCCGGCTCTCGGGCGTCGCCGATCACCTGGCGCAGGACGACCCCCACGCGCTGGCGATCGCGCGCAACATCGTCGCCGGCCTGAACCGGCGCAAGACTCCCGACATCGTGCTGCGCGAGCCGGTCGAACCGCTCTATCCGGCCGACGAACTCTACGGGGTCATCCCCACCGATACCCGCAAGCCCTACGACGTGCGCGAGGTGATCGCCCGCATCGTCGACGGCTCTAATTTCGACGAGTTCAAGGTGCGCTACGGCACTACCCTGGTGACCGGCTTCGCCCACCTCCAGGGCGTGCCGGTGGGGATCGTCGCCAACAACGGCATCCTGTTCTCGGAATCGGCCAACAAGGGGGCGCATTTCATCGAACTGTGCGCGCAGCGCCGCATCCCGCTAATCTTCCTGCAGAACATCACCGGCTTCATGGTGGGGCGCAAGTACGAGAACGAGGGCATCGCCCGGGCCGGCGCCAAGATGGTGATGGCGGTAGCCAATGCCCAGGTGCCGCGTTTCACGGTGATCATCGGCGGCAGCTTCGGCGCCGGCAATTACGGCATGTGCGGCCGCGCCTATTCGCCGCGCTTCCTGTGGATGTGGCCCAACGCGCGGATCAGCGTGATGGGCGGCGAACAGGCGGCCTCGGTGCTCGCCACCGTCAAGCGCGACGGCTTTGAGAGCCGCGGCAAGACCTGGAGCGCCGAGGAAGAGGCGGCGTTTCGCGCCCCGATCCTCGAGCAGTACGAGCGCCAGGGCCATCCCTACTACGCCACCGCGCGGCTCTGGGACGACGGCGTGATCGATCCCGCCGACACCCGCACCGTGCTCGGGCTGGCGCTGTCGGCGTCTCTGAACGCACCGATACCAGAGACGCGCTTCGGCGTGTTCCGGATGTGAGGAGCAAGGCCATGACTTACCAGACCCTGGAGATCGAGGTTCGCGACGGCGCCGGCTTCCTGTGGCTCAACCGCCCGGAACTGCGCAATGCGATGAACGACGTGATGATCGGCGAACTCGCCGAGGCGATCGCGGCGCTTGGCGCCGAACCGGCGGCGCGGGTCATCGTGCTGGGCGGGCGCGGCAAGGCGTTCTGCGCCGGTGCCGACCTCAACTGGATGCGCTCGGCCCGCGACTTCACCCCCGAACAGGCGCGCGCCGACTCGGCGCGGCTGGCGAGCGTGTTGCGCGGCCTCTATGAGAGCCCCAAACCGACGCTCGCCCGGGTGCAGGGCGCGGCATTCGCCGGCGGCCTGGGGCTGGTGGCGGCGTGCGACGTCGTGGTCGCCAGCGCCGAGGCCAAATTCTGCCTCTCCGAGGTGCGGCTGGGACTGATCCCGGCGATGATCAGCCCCTACCTGCTGCGCGCGATCGGCGAGCGCCACGCGCGGCGCTACATGCTGAGCGCCGAGGTCTTCGACGCTGCGCAGGCGCGCCACATCGGGCTGGTCCACGAGCTGGTCGCCGCCGACACGCTCGACGCCACGATCGGCGCTCTGGCCGCGGCACTGGCCGCCGGCGCCCCGGGCGCACTGGGCGAGACCAAGCGCCTGATCCGCGACATGGTCGGTCGCCCGATCGACGACCGAGTGGTCGCCGAGACCGCGGCCCGGATCGCCACGGCACGCGCCTCGGCCGAAGGCCAGGAGGGTATGGCGTCATTCTTCGAGAAACGCCGTCCGGCGTGGTCGCCAGTGGCGGCCAAATGAGCTCCGCAGGATCATGACTGGTTCCGAGGCCCTCAGCTGATGGAACTTTTCGCCACCGGCGACCCGCGCCGCGCCAGTCTCGCCCGGGCGCTGCTCTACATCACCCCGGCGATGTGGAGCGCGAACTACATCGTCGCCCGCCTGGCGGTGGACGTCGTCGAGCCGAACCTGCTGGCGCTGCTGCGCTGGAGCATGGCCAGCGCGATGATGCTGCCGCTGGCGTGGCCAGCGCTGGCACGGAACTGGCCGGCTTGGCGACGGGAATGGAAGGATCTGCTGATGTTGGGCGGGTTGGGGATGTGGATTTGCGGCTCCTTCGTCTACATCGGCGCTGCCAGCACCAGCGCCACCAACATCGGTCTGCTCTACGCGACAGCGCCGGTGCTGATCGCCTGCGGCTCGGCGCTGTGGCTCGGCGAGCGGCTGCGCAAGCGCCAGATTGCCGGCGTGGCGCTGGCGCTCACCGGCACCACCATGATCGTGGTCAAGGGCTCGCTCGCCAACCTGCTGGCATTCCGGCTCAATCCCGGTGACCTCTGGATCATCGCCTCGGTGCTGTCGTGGACCGCCTATTCCCTGCTGCTGCGCAGCCGGCCCTCGGTGCTCGATTCCTTTGCGCGGCTCACTGCAATCGCGCTGGGTGGCGTAGTGGTGCTGATCCCGTTCACGATCGCCGAGGTGGCGCTCACCTGCTTGCCGCGGCCCAGCTTCGCGATGTTCGCGCTGGGCTTCGTCGCGGCGCTGCTGCCCGGCTTCCTGTCGTACCAGTCCTACTCGTTCATGCAGCGCGAACTCGGCGTCGCCCGCACCGCACTGGTGATGTATCTCGCCCCGCTCTACGCTGCCGGGGTCGCCTGGGCGATTCTCGGCGAGGCGCCGCAGTGGTTCCACGGCGCCGGCGCACTGTTGATTCTTCCGGGTATCTACCTGGCCACCCGTACCCCAGTCCAGATTCCGCCACGAGGTTGAAGCCATGTTCACCAAGATCCTGATTGCCAATCGCGGCGAAATCGCCTGCCGGGTCGCCGCCACCGCACGCCGGCTCGGCATCGCCACCGTGGCGGTCTACTCCGATGCCGATGCCGATGCCAAACACGTAGCCGCCTGCGACGAGGCCTACTGGATCGGACCGGCCGCGGCCGCCGAGTCCTACCTGCGCGCTGACCGGATCCTGGCAATCGCCGAGCGCTGTGGTGCGCAGGCGATCCACCCCGGCTACGGCTTCCTCTCGGAAAACGAGGGGTTCGCGAACGCGATTGCAGCGGCGGGACTGGTCTTCATCGGGCCACCGGCGGCCGCGATCGCCGCCATGGGCAGCAAATCGGCGGCCAAGGACCTGATGGGCAAGGCCGGGGTCCCGCTGGTCCCCGGCTACCACGGCGCCGAGCAGGACGCGGGCTATCTCAAGGGACAGGCCGACGAGATCGGCTATCCGGTGCTGATCAAGGCCAGCGCCGGGGGCGGCGGCAAGGGCATGCGCATCGTCGTCCAGAGCGCTGATTTCGAGGCCGCGTTGCAGTCCTGCCGGCGCGAGGCGAAGAACTCGTTCGGCGACGATCGGGTGCTGATCGAGCGCTACGTGCAGCAGCCGCGCCACATCGAGATCCAGGTCTTCGCCGACAGCCACGGCGGCTGCGTCTATCTGTTCGAACGCGACTGCTCGGTGCAGCGCCGCCACCAGAAAGTGATCGAGGAGGCCCCGGCGCCAGGGATGCCCCCTGAGCGGCGCCAGGCCATGGGCGAGGCGGCCGTGGCCGCCGCCCGAGCCGTCGGCTATGTCGGCGCCGGCACGGTCGAATTCATCGCCGACCAGGCCGGAAACTTCCATTTCATGGAGATGAATACCAGGCTGCAGGTCGAGCACCCGGTGACCGAGATGATCACCGGCTACGACCTGGTCGAATGGCAGCTGCGGGTGGCCTCCGGCGAGGCACTGCCGGTCACCCAGAAGCAGCTCGCGATCCACGGCCACGCGATCGAGGCCCGGGTCTACGCCGAGACGCCGCTGAAGAACTTCCTGCCGTCGATCGGCCACCTTGCCCATCTGCGCACCCCGGAGGCCAGCAATTTCGCCGGACAGGGCAGTCCGGCGTTGCCCGGCGGCGGCCGCGCGGTGCTGCCCGTTGCGGTGCGGATCGACAGCGGGGTGCGCGAGAACGATGACATCACCCCCTTCTATGACCCGATGATCGCCAAGCTGATCGTCTGGGGCGCCGACCGGGAGCAGGCGATCGCGCGCATGAAGCAGGCGCTGGCCTGCTATGAAGTGGCCGGGCCGGGCACCAACATCGAATTCCTCGCCCGGCTGATGCGCAACGAGTCGTTTGGCGCGGGAGAACTCGACACCGGCCTGATCGAGCGCGAACGCGCCGACCTGCTTCCTGAACCGGCGGCCCCGTCGCTGCGCACGCTGGCAATCGCGGCAGCGGCAGTGCTCGCCAACGAGGCCAATGCCGCGCGGCGCACCGCGGCCCCGGCGTCGGGCTCGGCCGCTGACCCGGCGCTTGATACTCCATCGGACTGGTCCGATCCGTGGTCGGCTCCGAGCGGCTGGCGCAGCGCGAGCGTGCTGGCGCGGCTGTTGCCCTTTACCGATTCGGCCGGCAGCTATGCGGTCGAAGTCGACTACCACCGCGACGCTTACCTGGTGCGGCTCGCTGGCGAGGCCATCAGTCTCGCCGATGTGCGGCTCGATGCCGCCACGCGCCGACTGCGCTGCCGCTGTGGCGACGAGGTCATCGAGGTCGGCTGTGTGATCGATGGCGAAACGATCGACCTGTTCCTGGAGCAGGGGCCGCGCGCAATCGGTTACGCCCCGCCCCTGGCCCATGCCGGCGACGAGGCCGTCGACCCCGGCCGCCTCACCGCGCCGATGCCCGGCAAGGTGATCGCGCTGCTGGTGGCGAGCGGCGAGCGCGTGGCCGCGGGCCAGCCATTGGTTATCATGGAGGCGATGAAAATGGAACACACCATCGCCGCTCCTTACGACGGCGAAATCAAGCAGATCCTCTACGCCGTCGGCGACCAGGTGATCGAAGGCGCGCGACTGATCGAGATGGGAGCAGCCTGAGAATGCCCGCCGTGATCGCAGCGGCGAAGTACTGAACGTGCGCATCGTCGTCACCCACCCCGACGCCGCCACCAGGGAGCGCTGGTGCCTTGAAATCGTGGCCCGGCTGCCGGGCGCGACGGCGTTCGCCTGGCAACCAGGCAGCGCCCTCGGCCACGCCGACTACGCGATCGGCTGGCGCCCGGGCGCAGCGTTGTTCGAGTCGGTGCGTGGCCTCAAGGCGTTCTTCAGCACCGGCGCCGGCGTCGACCACGTGCTCGGCCAACCCGGCTACCCCGCCGAGCTCGCGCTGATCCGCCTCGAGGATGCCGGAATGGCCCAGCAGATGGCCGAGTATTGCAGCTACGAGGTGATCCGCATCTACCATCAGCGCGAGCGCTACGAGCAGCAGCAGCGCGAGCGCATCTGGCGCGACCTCGAGCCGCTGCCGCGCGCCGAATTCGGGGTCGGGGTGATGGGCCTGGGCGTGCTGGGCGCCGCCGTCGCCCGCACCCTCGCCGGCTTTGGCTACCCGGTGCGCGGCTACGCCCGCAGCCCCGGCAAGATCGCCGGCGTGACCTGCTTCAGCGGCGAGGGGGCGCTGGCGGAGTTCCTGGCGGGTTGCCGGGTGCTGATCCTGATGGTGCCGCTGACGGGCGCGACCACCGGACTGGTCGACCGCGAATTCCTCTCCTTGCTGCCGGCCGGAGCGCACCTCGTGAACGTCGCGCGCGGCGGTCTGATCGTCGAAGACGACCTGTTGGCGGCACTCGACAGCGGTCAGCTCGCCGGCGCAACGCTCGACGTTTTTCGCACCGAGCCGCTGCCCGCCGAACACCGTTTCTGGGACCACCCGCGGGTGCGGATCACCCCGCATATCGCTGCGATCACCCTGGTTGCCGAATCAGCGCGGCAGGTCGCTGATAAGATCAGGCGACTCGAGCTCGGAGAGCCGGTTTCCGGCCTCGTCGATCGCTCGCGGGGCTACTGAGCCCGCCAATTGCGGCGGGCCCAGTCCAGGACCACGCATCCAGGAGTACGGTGGTGTCGACAATGAAACTTCCCCAACGGGTCTCGATCACCGAAGTCGGCCCGCGTGACGGGCTGCAGAACGAGGCCGAGATGATCCCGACCGAGGTCAAGGTCGAACTCTGTGAGCGGCTGCTCGCCGCGGGCGTCACCAATCTCGAGGCCACCTCCTTCGTGTCGCCCAAATGGGTGCCGCAGATGGCCGATGCCGCCGACGTGATGGCGCGCATTTCGCGGCCGGCGGCGGCCCGCATTTCGGTGTTGACCCCCAATCTCAGGGGTCTTGAAGGCGCGCTCGCGGCCGGGGCCGACGAGATCGTGATCTTTGGCGCCGCCAGCGAGGCCTTTTCGCAGCGCAACATCAACTGCTCGATTGCCGAGAGCATCGAACGCTTTCGCGACGTCGCGCGGCTCGCGAAGGAACGGGGCCTGCGGGTGCGCTCGGCAATTTCGGTGGCCTTCGGCTGCCCCTACCAGGGCGAGGTGCCGGTGGCCGACGTGATCGACGTGGTGCGCCGGATGCAGGACCTGGGCTGCGATGAGATTGGCATTGCCGACACCATCGGCGTCGGCACCGCTGAGCGCGTCAGGGAGGTGTTCGAGGCCGCCGGCCGCGAGGGTCCGCTCGAGCTGTTTTCAGCCCACTTCCACGACACCTACGGCCAGGCCGTGGCCAATGTGCTCGCCAGCCTCGAAGTCGGCGTCACCCGCTTCGACACCTCGATCGCCGGACTCGGCGGCTGTCCCTTTGCCAAGGGGGCCACCGGCAACGTCGCCACCGAGGACGTCGTCTACCTGCTGCATGGACTCGGGATCGAAACCGGCCTGGACCTGAACCGCCTGGTTGACGCCGGACAGTGGATTTCAGGCTACCTCGGCCGCAAGAGCAACTCCCGGGCCGGCAACGCGATCGCCGCGAAACGCCCGCCGGCATGATGGTCTCTCCCCAGGAGCGGTTCGCGCAGCCGATCCGGGGCCACGCCTACCGCCCGCTGACCAGGTTTCTGGCGGTGGCGATCGTGATCGCGACGCTCGCCTACGGAGCCAGCGTCGCCAGCGCCCGCGACGACGTCTCCGGGGCGCTGCTGTTCATGGTGGTCAGTGCCGGCGTGATCATGGTGTTTGCCTGCTGGTACATCGTGATGGGCCAGACCACGATCGACGAGCGCGGCGTCCACCAGGACTGGATCATGGCCAAGTCCTACGGCTGGGGAGAGATCCGCAGCGCCCGGGTCCTGCGCCTGCCGCTGTCGACCAGGCTGATGCTCAACACCGGCCGCCCGCCGTTCAAGGTCGTCCAATCCGGCACGACCGAGATGACCGCGGCGTTCGAGGAGATCGTCGCCTTCTACGCCTCGAAGGCACGGTCCTAGCCACGGCGGCTGTCCCGCCCGGGGCAACGCAAGTACCCGACTTCCGAGGCTGGAATCGGCCTGGCGACTACAATTGGAAGGTCGCGAGCCACCCGCCGAGAGGACTGGGAACTAGCCTCTCCAGCCCGGGACGGATTTCGGCCGCTTCGATAACAACGGAGGAGATGACATGTTCCAGATCCGCATCCACGGACGCGGTGGTCAGGGCGTCGTCACCGGGGCAGAAATGCTTTCGATGGCCGCGTTTCTGGAAGGCCGCCACGCGCAGGCCTTCCCCAGTTTCGGTTCCGAACGCACCGGCGCGCCGGTGGTCGCCTTCTGCCGCATCGACGACCGCGAAATCCGGCTGCGCGAGCCGATCCTGGAGCCCCACGCGCTGATCATCCAGGACCCCACTCTGCTGCTCCAGGTCGACGTGCTCGCGGGCCTGCACCGGCCCGACGGCTACATCCTGATCAACACCAACAAGAGCTTCCAGGAACTCGGGCTGGGCGAGTTCGTCAAGGGCATGCGCCCGAACCGCCTGGTGAGTCTGCCGGCCACCGAACTGTCGCTCAAGCATGTCGGGCGCGCCGTGCCCAATGTTCCGCTGCTCGCCGGTTTCGCGGCTGCCTCCGGGCTGATCTCGCTCGCATCGGTGATCACCGCGATCAACGAGAAGTTCGGCGGCAAGGTGGCAGCGGGCAACATTGCGGCGGCCACCGAGGCCTACCAGCTCGTGCAGGGCGCCATGAAGGAAGAGGAATCGAGCCATGCTTAAACAGTGCGAAGGCTCTCACGCCGTGGCCGAGGCCGTGGCGCTGTGCCGCCCCGAAGTCATCTGCGCCTACCCGATTTCGCCCCAGACCCACATCGTCGAGGGCCTCGGCGAAATGGTGAAGTCCGGCGCCGTCGAGAACTGCGAATTCATCAACGTCGAGTCCGAATTCGCCGCGATGTCGGTCGCGATCGGCTCGTCGGCAGCCGGCGCGCGCACCTACACCGCCACCGCCAGCCAGGGACTGCTGTTCATGGCCGAGGCGGTCTACAACGCCTCGGGGCTCGGCCTGCCAATCGTCATGACCGTGGCCAACCGGGCGATCGGCGCGCCGATCAACATCTGGAACGACCACACCGACTCGATGAGCCAGCGCGACAGCGGCTGGATCCAGATCTTCGCCGAAACCAACCAGGAGGCGCTCGACCTGCACATCCAGGCCTTCAAGCTCGCGGAAGAGCTGTCGCTGCCGGTGATGGTCTGCATGGACGGCTTCATCCTCACCCACGCCTACGAGCGGGTCGACATGCCGAACCAGGAGCAGGTCGACGCGTTCCTGCCACCCTATGTGCCGCGCCAGTCGCTCGACCCCGAAGATCCGGTGTCGATCGGCGCGATGGTGGGCCCCGAGGCCTTCACCGAAGTGCGCTATCTGGCCCACGCCAAGCAACTCCAGGCGCTCGAACTGATTCCGCGGATTGCGGCCGATTTCGAGACCGCGTTCGGCCGTCAATCCGGCGGCCTGGTGCGGCCCTACAGCATGGACGACGCCGAAACCGTGGTGATCGCGCTCGGCTCGGTGCTGGGCACGATCAAGGACACGGTCGACGAGATGCGCGCCGACGGGCTCAAGATCGGCGTGCTCGGGATCACCTCGTTTCGCCCCTTCCCGCTGGCGGCGATTCGCGAGGCCGTCAAGAACGCGCGGCGCATCGTGGTGCTGGAAAAGAGCCTCGCGGTCGGCATCGGCGGCATCGTCGCCACCAACGTGCGCATGGCGATCGACGGCCTGGCAATCAAGGTCTACACCGTGGTCGCGGGCCTGGGTGGCCGGCCGATCACCCGGGACAGCCTGCACCGGGTCTTCCGCCAGGCCATGCACGAGCAGCTCGAGCCGGTGCATTTCCTCGACCTGGACATCGGCATCGTCAATCGGGTGCTCGAGCGCGAGCGCCAGCAACGGCGCACCGGGCCCATCGCCGAGGGCATCCTGCGCGAGCTCGGCACGGGCGCACCGCAGAACCGCTGATCGGAGAGAACTCAGCCATGGACCAACAAGTCAAGTTCTACCAGACCGGCACGTTCACGGTCGGCAACCGGCTGCTCGCCCCTGAGCAGCGCGCGGTGCAGTCCGACATGCAACGGGTCAACTCGCTCAACTCGGGGCACCGCGCCTGCCAGGGCTGCGGCGAGGCGCTCGGCGCCCGCTACGCCATCGACGCGGCGATGCGTGCCTGCGACAACCAGCTGATCGCCGCCAACGCCACCGGCTGCCTGGAGGTGTTCTCCACACCCTACCCCGAGACCTCGTGGCAGATTCCGTGGATCCACTCGCTCTTTGGCAATGCCGCCGCGGTCGCCACCGGGGTGGCCGCAGCCATGCGAGTGAAGGGTCGCAAGGAGGTGCGCGTCATCGCGCAGGGTGGCGACGGCGGCACCACCGACATCGGCTTCGGCTGCCTGTCGGGGATGTTCGAGCGCAACGACGACGTGCTCTACATCTGCTATGACAACGAGGCGTACATGAACACCGGCGTGCAGCGCTCATCGGCGACACCGCCGGCGGCGCGCACCGCCACCACCATGCCGGTCGGCCCCGAGCCGGGCAACGTCTTTGGCCAGGGCAAGAATTTGCCGCGCATCGCCATGGCGCACGAGATTCCCTACGTCGCCACGGCGACGGTGGCCGACCTTCACGACCTGGAAAACAAGGTCACCAAGGCGATGTCGCTTCACGGCGCGCGCTACATCCACATCTTCGTACCCTGCCCGCTGGGCTGGGGCGCGGCCGCGCACGACACCATCAAGCTCGCGCGTCTCGCCAAGGAAACCGGCATGTTCCCGGTGTTCGAGGCCGAGCGTGGCGAGGTCACTGGAGTCTCGAAAATCCGCCGGCGCGTGCCGGTCGAGGACTACCTCAGGCTCCAGCGCCGTTATGCCCATCTGTTCGGCAAGAAGCCCGCGGTCGATACGATCGCCAAGATCCAGGCCATGGCGGACCGCAACATCCGCATGTACGGGCTGCTCGAAGAGGGGGCCAACTGAGATGAACAAGCCTTTTGCAATCACGCTCGACGTCGGTTCCTCGCTGGCCAACAAGACCGGATCCTGGCGCACCCACCGACCCGAATACCTCGACCGACTGCCGCCGTGCAACAACCAGTGCCCCGCCGGGGAGGACATCCAGGGGTGGCTGTACCACGCCGAGTCCGGCGACTACGAGAGCGCCTGGCGCCATCTGACGCGCGACAACCCGTTCCCGGCGATCATGGGCCGCGCCTGTTATCACACCTGCGAAAACGTCTGCAATCGCGGCCAGATCGACCTGCCCGTGGGCATCAACTCGGTGGAGCGCTTTCTCGGTGACGAGGCCCTGAAGAAGGGTTGGGCCTTTGTGCCGCCGAAAGAGAGCACGGGCAAGCACGTACTGGTGGTTGGCGCCGGCCCCTCGGGCATGTCGGCCGCGTATCACCTGCGCATGCTGGGCCATCAGGTAACGGTCGCCGAGGCCGGCCCGATGGTGGGCGGCATGATGCGCTTCGGTATTCCCAAGTACCGGCTGCCGCGCGACGTGCTCGACGCGGAGATGAAGCGCATCACCGACCTCGGGGTGACACTCAAGCTGAACACCAAGGTCGATGACATCATGGTCAGCATGAAGGAAGGGGGCTTCGACGCGTCCTTCCTCGCGGTCGGCGCCCACATCGCCAAGCGCGCCTTCATCCCGGCCGGCGACGCCTCGCATGTGATCGACGCGGTGGCCGTGCTGCGCTCGATGGAAGGCGAGGACAAGCCCATGCTCGGGCGGCGCGTGGTCGTCTATGGTGGTGGCAACACCGCGATCGACGTGGCGCGCACCGCCAAGCGCCTGGGGGCGGAACCGATCATCGTCTATCGCCGCACCCGCGACAAGATGCCGGCCCACGACTTCGAGGTCGAAGAGGCCATCGAGGAAGGCGTGATGATGAAGTGGCTCTCGACCATCAAGCACACTGATGGCGGCAAGATCAAGATCGAAAAGATGGAGATGGACGAGCACGGTCAACCGCAACCGACCGGCGAAATCGAGGAACTGGAAGCCGACTCGCTGGTGCTGGCGCTCGGGCAGGAAGTGGACCTGTCGCTGCTCGACAAGGTCCCCGACCTCGACATCGAAGGCGGTGTGGTCAAGGTCGGCAAGAACATGATGACCGGTCATCCCGGCATCTTCGCCGGCGGCGACATGGTTCCGGCCGAGCGCAACATCACCGTCGCCATCGGGCACGGCAAGAAGGCCGCGCGCCACATCAACGCGTGGTTGCGCGGCGGGGAACTGCTGGAAGGCCCCAAGCACGAACTGGCGAGCTTCGAGAAGCTCAATACCTGGTACTACACCGACGCACCCAAGACCGTGCGGCCGATGCTCGACATCATCCGGCGCCAGAGCACCTTCGACGAGGTGCAGGGCGGCCTGGACGAGACCAACGCGCTGTTTGAAGCGCGCCGCTGCCTGTCGTGCGGCAACTGCTTCGAATGCGACAACTGCTACGGCGTGTGCCCCGACAACGCGGTGATCAAGCTTGGGCCCGGCAACCGCTTCCAGTTCAACTACGACTACTGCAAGGGCTGCGGAATCTGCGTCACCGAGTGCCCCTGCGGAGCGATCAAGATGGTGCCGGAGGAAATCTGAGCGCAGCCTGCCTCGTGATCGCCGGCGCTTGGCCCCGGCCATGAACGCCGTCCCGGGCCTGCCGGTGGCGCTGCGCTTCATCCAGCGCGACTGGTTGTCGTGCAATCAGCTGGTGCTGCTCGCGGACGACGGCGCGACGCTCATCGATAGCGGTTACGTCAAGAACGCAGCCGAGACGGTACACCTGGTCGGGGTCGCGCTCGCGGGTGACGGCAACACTGGTGCCACGCGCGCCGTTCCGGGCAACCGGCCGGTGCCGCTGCGGCGCGTGATCAATACCCATCTCCACTCCGATCACTGCGGCGGCAATGCCGCGCTCGGCGCCGCCTTCGGCTGCGAGATCGTGGTCCCGGCAACCAGCGCCGCGGCGGTTGCGGCCTGGGATGAGGAAGCGCTCACTTACCGGGCAACCGGCCAGCGCTGCGCACGCTTTGCAGCGACCGGGACGATCGCGGCGGGCGATACTTTCAGCGCCGCCAACGCCGAATGGGTCGCGCACGCCGCGCCCGGTCACGACCCCGAGTCGCTGATCTTCCACTGCCCCGAGCTCGGGGTGCTGGTCTCGGCCGACGCGCTCTGGGAGCATGGCTTCGGCGTCATCTTCCCGGAGCTTGCCGGCGAGTCCGGTTTCGCCGAACAGCACGCCGTGCTCGAGCTGATCGAGTCGCTGGCCCCGCAGATCGTGATCCCCGGCCACGGCAGCGCCTTTAGCGACGCTGCGGCGGCGATCTCACGGGCCCGTTCGCGGCTGGCGGCGATGGTGGCCGACCCCGTCCGCCACGCCCGTAGCGCGCTCAAGGTGCTGGTCAAGTACCGGCTGCTCGACCAGGAGCGCGAAACCGAGTCGGGGATGATTGCGGCACTGGCCCCGGCCAGCGTCATGGTGGCGTCCGCCGCACGGCTGGGAGTCGAACCGGCTACTGCGCTGGCGCGCACGGTCGACGAGCTCATCGCGCAGGGGCAGCTGCGCCGCGACGGCGACTGGCTGGTCAACGCCTGAGCCCATCCGGCCGCTCCTGCTTCAGCCGCCCCGAGATTTGGCGGCGGCTGCAGATCGCTGAACCCGGCTATTTCCTGAAGCGTTCGTCGGGCTCGATCTGGTAGCCGATCGCGATCCGGTTGGTGGTCGCGGCGAGCGCGATCACCCGCATCAGCTCGTTGTGCTGCTCCACGGTCATCCCCTTGGCGCGCGCCGACTCGGTGTGGGTGTGGATGCAGTACTCGCAGTTGTTGGCGACGCTGACTGCGACGTAGATCAGCTCCTTGGTCAGCGCATCGAGTGCGCCCGGCGCCATCACCGTCTTGGCCTGCGCCCAAACCGCCGCAGCGTGGGGCGGGTCGTTGGCCAGCACCCGCCAGAAGTCGTTGATCTGGTCGCTGTTGCGGGTGGCGCGGATGTCGTCGAACACCGCGCGCGCTTCCGGGTTAGCGTCTTGGTCGCTGATTTTTGGGACGATCGCCATGTCGCTACTCCCTGTTTGGTTGCCAGCCGTGAGGGTAACTCAGGACGGCGCCCTTCTGGTTGATGGCCGTCGTGGCGCGCCGTGGTCAGGCGCCCGCAGTCGCGGCCCGATATCCGCTTGGTGCGGACGCCTGACCACACCGCGCTGAGTGGCGTCTCGGCACGTTGGCAGCCGCTGCGTTGACGCAGCGTGGTTCATGCTCCACGCGCGCGGCAACGACGGCGAAGCGTCTCGCGGCGGGCGCCCAGCGCGCCGCTGGCGCACGCGTGTCCGATCGGATATCGGGCCGATCGGGCGCGCGGAAGCGCGGTGCGCCACGCCGCCGTGAGCGTGAGACCTGAGTGCGAGGGACAGTTGACTCTTCTCCCAGTTGGTCGCACGAGGGCTGTGCTTGCCGACTTGCTGAACAGTGCGCCCGCACGCTCGAAAGCGTGATGTGGTCAGGCGTCCTGACCAAGCCGGTCACGTGCGGCGACTCAGGACGCCTGACGACAGCACGCCACGCCGACGACTGGCGAGCGAACCCGACGCCAGCACGCCACGACGCATCCCGTCAGATCAGGTATTCCGCGGCGTTGTCGTGCCCGAGGATCACGTAATTGACCCGGCGGATATCGAACAGCGTCTTGCCGCCGGCGTAGGAGATCGAGCTCTGCAGGTCCTCCTCCATTTCGCGCAGGGTGTCGGCGAGCTTGCCCTTGATCGGTTCGAGGATCCGCTTGCCCTCGACGAAACTGCGGAAACCCTTGTTGAACTCCGAGGCCGAGCCTAAGTACTCCTTGTAGAGCTTGCCGTCGAGTTCGACGGTCTTGCCAGGCGATTCCTCGTGGCCCGCGAACAGCGAGCCGATCATCACCATCGTCGCCCCGAAACGGACCGACTTGGCAATGTCGCCGTGCTCCCTGATCCCGCCATCGGCGATGATCGGGCGAGTCGCGACGCGGGCGCACCACTTGAGCGCCGCCAGTTGCCAGCCGCCGGTGCCAAACCCGGTCTTGATCCGCGTGATGCAGACCTTCCCTGGCCCGACGCCGACCTTGGTCGCATCCGCGCCCCAGCGCTCCATGTCCATCACGCCTTCCGGTGTGCCGACGTTGCCGCCGATCACGAACGCTCCCGGGAGCCGGTCCTTGATGTAGCGGATCATGTTCTTCACGGTGTCGGCGTGTCCATGGGCGATGTCGATCGTCACGTAGTCGGCGCCCAGCCCCGTGCTGGCCAGTTCGTCGACCACCTGGTGGTCCTGGGCCTTGACCCCCAGCGAGATCGACACGAACAGCCCGAGGTCGCGCATCCGCCGCGCAAAGGACACGGTGTCGCCATTGAAACGATGCTGGATGTAGAAATAGCCGTTGGCGGCGAGAAACTCGCAGATCCGGTCGTCCACGACGGTCAGCATGTTGGCCGGCACTGCCGGGATGCGAAACCGCCGGGGACCAAACTCCACCGACGGGTCGCACTCGCGGCGGCTGGTGACGGCGCAGCGCCGCGGCAGCAGCAGGATATTGTCGTAGTCGAAGATTTCCATGCGTCACATCCGAAAGCCGGGCGCCGCGGCAAGCGGCGCGCATCGGGTCGCACTGTACCCGAATCGCACGCCGGCGGTCAGCTAATGGGGGTGCTGCCTACTGATAGCTGCGGGTGTCGTCGATGACCTTGCCGTCGTTGGGCAATGAGCCGGGAGCCACGAACTCAACCTCGCCGCGCAGCTTGGTGACGTCGCGAATCGCCTCGGCGAGTCGCTCGGCCAGGACCCCTTCTGATCCTGCTGCTTCGACCCGCAGCATCATCTGGTCGTTGGCCATCTCGCCTCTGACCACCAGCCGCGCGCGACCCAGATCCGGGAAGCGGCGCATGATCTCGGCCACCTGTCCGGGTTGGACGAACATCCCGCGCACCTTGGTGGTCTGGTCGGCGCGTCCCATCCAGCCCTTGATCCGGACGTTGGTCCGGCCGCAGGGCGACGGACCGGGCAGCACCGCCGACAGATCGCCGGTCCCGAAGCGGATCATCGGGTAGACCGGGCTGAAATTGGTCACCACCACTTCGCCGACCTCGCCGGCCGCCACCGGTTCGCTGGTTCCGGGGCGGACGATCTCGAGGATCAGTTCCTCGTCGATGATCATCCCCTCCATCGCCTCGGACTCATAGGCCACCATGCCGAGATCGGCAGTGCCGTACCACTGCAATACGGTTTCGACCCCCTGCTCCTGGAACCACGAGCGCAGGCTCGGCGGCAGGGCCTCGGCGGCGAGCAACGCGCGGCGCAGGTTGCCGATGTCGGCGCCGGATTCGCGGGCCTTCTCGATGATGATGCGCAGGAACGACGGCGTGCCGACGTAGGCATCGGGTTTGAGCGTGCGGATGACGTCGATCTGCTGCTCGGTCTGGCCGATCCCCGCCGGGATCACCGCGCATCCCAGCCGGCGCGCGCCATGGTGGACCATCCACGCGCCGGGCGTGAGGTGGTAGCCGAAACAGTTCTGAATCACGTGGCCGGGCCGGATGCCGGCGGCGTAGAGCGCGCGCACCGTGCGCCAGGGGTCGTCACCGCGGCCTTCGGGATCGAAGATCGGCCCCGGCGACATGTAGAGCGCGCCCAGTTGTCCGGGCGCCACGGTGGTCAGTCCGCCAAACGGCGGGTGCTGTTCCTGCAGGTCCTTGAGTTCCGATTTGCGCAGCACCGGCAGCGCCGCGAGCGCCTTGCGCGAACTTATCGCGCGCGGGTCAACTCCCTGCAGACGACTGGCCCAGCCGGGTGCGGTCAGCGCGCTGGCCAACAGTGCCGGCAGCCGGGCCATCAGTTCGCCTTCACGCTGCTCGGCCGGACGCGTCTCCAGTTCGTCGAAATAATCGCTCATCCATCAACCTCCACCGGTGCCGGAATGCCTAGAGCCAGCGTTTGCGGCGGCGGTAGGACTTGATGTCTCGGAAGGACGTGCGTCCCTCTTTGGCGACGCCCAGGTAGAACTCCTTGACGTCCTCGTTGTTGGCCAGATCAGCGGCCGGTCCATCCATCACGATGCGCCCGTTCTCGAGGATGTAGCCGTAGTCCGAGTGGCGCAGCGCGACGTTGGTGTTCTGTTCGGCGAGCAGGAAGCTCACCTGCTCCTTGGTGTTGAGATCACGCACGATGTCGAAGATCTCGGCGACGAGTTGCGGCGCCAGGCCCATCGACGGCTCGTCGAGCATGATCATTTTCGGGTCGGCCATCAGCGCCCTGCCGACCGCGGTCATCTGCTGTTCGCCTCCCGAGGTATAGCCGGATTGCGAACGGCGGCGCTGCTTGAGGCGCGGGAAATAGTGGTAGACGCGCTCGAGCGCTGCCGCGAGATCGGCGCGCGAAAGAGTGCGCGTATAGGCGCCGGCGAGGAGATTCTCCTCGACGCTCAGATGGGCGAAGCAGTGCCGTCCTTCCATCACCTGGACGACGCCGCGCTTGACCAATGCCGCCGGGGTCAGTTTCTCGATCGATTCACCGCGGTACTCGATCGAGCCCTTGGTGACCTCGCCGCGTTCTCCCTTGAGCAGGTTCGAAACCGCGCGCAGGGTGGTCGTCTTGCCGGCGCCGTTGGCGCCCAGCAAGGCCACGATCTTGCCCTCCGGGACCGTCAGCGACACGCCCTTCAGCACCAGGATCACGTGGTTGTAGATGACCTCGATGCCGTTGACGACGAGAATCGGGTTGCTCAAGTCAATCTCTCCAGTATTGCCGCCCCGACCTCAGCAGGTCGGCGTGCGGAACTTCGTGACCGCCGCCCCGGGGATGTGCTCCCGCGGCGGCAATCCTGCGCGCCGAATGGCCGAACAGGCCAGACGACGCGCAGCTCTGCACTCAGGCTCCCGCGTCCTTCGCGCAATCGCGGATCGGAACCTTCTTCTCGGCCGCGTACTTGGCGGCCGCCGCGGTGATCAGCGGCTTGAGAATCTGCATGTCGGCCTGGATCACTTCCGAGGTGTAGTTCCACTTGCTGCCGTCCCAGGTCTGGACCCGTGCCGCATGCCCACCCATGTGGTCAGCGCAGCTGGTGCTGATGGGCGTCATGTAGCCCTCCATGCCCATCGCCTTGATCCGGGCATCGTCGATCGCCAGGTTCTCAAGCCCCCAGCGCACCTGCTCGCCGGTCAGCGGCTTCTTGCCGTAGGCCAGTTGCGCGCGCCGCACGCCCTCGACCGCGAACATCGCCGAGACCATGCCCCGGTTGTACAGGACCGAGCCGACTTCCTCTTTCGGACCGGTGCCCTGGCCCTTGTCGTGGAGGTACTTGAAGATGTCCTGATGGACCTTGCCGCTATGTCCCGCGCCGGCCAGGAAGGTCAGTCCACTGTAGCCCTTGGCGCCGTCACCGACCGGCATCACGTCGGGCTCGGCTGCCGACCACCACACGCCGAACATCTTCTCGCGCGGATAGCCGGTGGCAACCGCTTCCTTGATGGAGGTCGAGTTCATCACGCCCCAGCCCCACAGCAACACGTAGTCGGGACGCTGTTGCCGGATCTGCAGCCAGGTGGCCTTCTGCTCGACGCCCGGATGGGTCACGGGCAGCAGCAACAGCTTGAAACCGTTCAGCTTGGAGCGTTCCTCGAGCAGCGGGATCGGCTCCTTGCCGTACGGCGAGTCGTGGTAAACCAGGGCGATCGTCTTGCCCTTCAACTTGTCCATCCCGCCTGACAACTTGCCGACGTGCTGGACCAGGATATCGGCTGCGGTCCAGTAGCTGCCGCCGGGGACGAAGTTGTACTTGAAAACCCGGCCATCGGCCGAGGCGGCCAGTCCGTACCCGGCGGTAACCAGCGGGATCTTGTCGGTCGCGGTCTTGTCGGTCAGCGCGAAGGTCACGCCGGTCGAGAGCGGCTGGAATGCCGTGCCGCCGGTCACGCCCTTGCCCTTGAGGCGCTCGTAACACTCGACCCCGCGGTCGGTGGCGTAGCCGAATTCGCATTCCTCGTAGGCGATCGTGACGCCACCAATTCCGCCGTCACGGGCATTGATCAGCTTGAGGTAGTCGACGTAGCCGTTCGCCCAGGGGGTGCCGTTGGGCGCGTAGGCGCCAGTCCGGTAGACCATCACCGGGAAGAATTGCTCCTTCGCGGCCGCCTGCGCCGGGGCCTGCGGAATTGCGGCCGTCAGCGCGCCGGTCGCGGCAATTGCCGCCGCCAGCAGTTTGACTCGATCTGTCTTCCTCATCTGCAACCTCCTTTGGGTCGTTATTTGAGTTGGTAAAACGGTGCTGGATTGCCTCCTATCCATCAGTGGGGGAAGGGCCACAACCGCAGCTTCTCCTTGCCGATCGACCACAACCGCGCCAGTCCATGCGGCTCGGCGATCAGGAAGAAAATGATCAGCGCACCAAAGATCATGTATTCGAGGTGCGCCGCGGTATCGACCGCAATCGGCACGCCCAGCATGGCGGGCACCTGGTTGAGCAGGATCGGCAGCGCAACGATGAACATGGCGCCGAAGAAGCTGCCCATGATCGATCCCAGTCCGCCGATGATGATCATGAACAGCAGGCTCAGCGAACGGTTGATGTCGAACGCCGCCGGCTCCCAGGAACCGAGGTGCACGAAGCCCCACATCGCGCCGGCAATGCCGATGAAGAACGAACTGACCGCGAACGCGGTGAGCTTGGCGTGCATCGGCCGGATGCCGATCACCTCGGCCGCGACGTCCATGTCGCGCATCGCCATCCAGGACCGCCCGAGGTGGCCCCTGGTGAGGTTCTTCGCGCCGAGCGCGCAGATCGACACGATCCCCAGGCAGAACAGGTATTTCTCGACCGGTGACTGGATCGGCATGCCGAAAACGCTCAGCGCCGGCACCTGGACCGAACCCGACGACGCGTAGTTGGTCAGCCACGGCACCCGCGAAAAGATCCAGTCGGAGAAGAACTGCGCCGCCAGCGTCGCCACCGCCAGATAGAGTCCGCGGATGCGCAGGCTGGGGATACCGAAGATCACCCCCATCACCATCGCGCAGAGCCCGCCGAGCACGAACGCCAGCAACAGGTTTATGCCCGGGATGCGTAGCATGAAGTTGTAGGACGCATAGGCGCCGACCGCCATGAAGGCGGCTGAACCGAGCGAAATCTGGCCGCAATAACCCACCAGCAGGTTCAGGCCGATCGCGGCCAGCGAGAGGATCAGGACCGGGATCAGGATCGCCCGCATCAGGTATTCGCTGGCCAGGAACGGCACCGCGATGAAGGCGAAGAGCAACAGCGCCAGGATCACCCAGCGATCCTGCAGGATCGGGAAGATCTGCTGATCGGCCTTGTAGTTGGTCTTGAATTGACCGTTTTCGCGATAGATCATGAATCAGACCCGGTCGATGATGCGTTCGCCGAACAGTCCCTGGGGACGGAACAGCAGGAAGGCCAGGGCCAGGCCGTAGGCAAACCAGTTCTCGATGCCGCCGCCGATGATCGGGCCGAGATAGACCTCGGAGACCTTCTCGCCGACGCCGATGATCAGCCCGCCGATGATCGCCCCCGGGATCGACGTGAAGCCGCCCAGGATCACCACCGGCAGCGCCTTCAAGGCCAGCACCGCCAGCGAGAACTGGACGCCGAGCTTGCTGCCCCAGACCGCGCCGGCGACCAGCGCGACAAAGCCTGCAACCGACCAGAAGATCACCCAGATCCGGTTGAGCGGAATGCCGATCGACTGCGCCGCCTGGTGGTCGTCGGCCACCGCCCGCAGGGCCCGCCCGGTCGCGGTCTTCTGGAAGAAGATCGCCAGGAGGATCACCAGCAGCGTCGCCGCCACGGCCGCAACGATGTCGTCGCGGTTGACCAGGATCCCGCCCTCGAACATGTCGTTCAAGATGAACAGCGGTTCCTTGGAAATGCCCAGGTTGATCTCGTAGATGCTCGATCCCCAGATCGTCTGTCCGAAGCCGTCGAGAAAGTAGGAAACGCCGAGCGTCGCCATCAGGAGCACGATGCCTTCCTGGTTCACCAGCGGGCGCAGCACCAGACGTTCGATGACTATCGCCAGCACGACCATGATTGCCGCCGCCAGCGCGAAGGCGATCACGTTGGCCAGCAGCAGGCTCTCGACGCCAATGAGCGGTGGAATCCACTCGGCCAGGCGGGCGAACGCCAGCGCCGCAAACAGCACCATCGCGCCCTGCGCGAAGTTGAATACGCCCGAGGCCTTGAAGATCAGCACGAAGCCGAGCGCGACCAGCGCGTAGAGCACGCCAGCCATCAGTCCGCCGATCACCACTTCGATAAGGAATCCCATCTTCCGGCCCTCAGTGCGCAACGCCGAGATAGGCGGTGATCACGTCTTCGTTGTTGCGAACCTCGTCGGGAGGACCGTCGGCGATCTTCTTGCCATAGTCGAGCACGACCACCCGATCGGAGATGTCCATCACCACGCTCATGTCGTGCTCGATCAGCACGATGGTGGCTCCGAACTCGTCGTTGACGTCGAGCACGAAGCGGCACATGTCCTGCTTCTCCTCGACGTTCATCCCGGCCATCGGCTCGTCGAGCAGCAGCAGGCTCGGCTCCATCGCCAGCGCGCGGCCAAGATCGACCCGCTTCTGCAGCCCGTAGGGCAGCTGACCGACCGCAGTCTTGCGGAAGGCCTGGATCTCGAGAAAGTCGATGATGTGTTCGACGTACTCGCGATGCCTGATTTCCTCGCGCTCGGCCGGACCCACCCGGATCATCTGCGCGATTACGCCCGACTTCATCTTGAGGTTGCGCCCCGCCATGATGTTGTCGAGCACACTCATGCCATTGAACAGGGCGAGGTTCTGGAAGGTCCGGGCCACGCCCATCATCGCGACCTTGTGCGGGTTCATCTTGCGGAAGTGCTCGCCGCGAAAGACGATTTCGCCGACCTGCGGGGCGTAAACGCCGTTGATGACGTTGAGCATCGAGCTCTTGCCCGCTCCGTTGGGACCAATGATCGAGCGCACCTCGTGTTCGCGCACGTTGAACGAAATGTCGGTGAGCGCCTTGACCCCGCCAAACGCCAGCGAGATGTTCTCGAGCTCCAGGATCACTTCGCCGATTTCTCTGCCCATCTTCGATCCCCGCCTACGCCGCTTTCACGGCGGCGCCGGAAGCAAAAACCTTCGATTCCTCGATCTTCAGGTCGGCCGAGACCGTCCCGGTGCGACCGTCCTCGAATCGGACCTGGGTCTCGATGAACTGCGACGTCTTGCCGCTGTAGAGCGCATCGATCAGGACCTGGTATTTCTCGGCGATGAAGCCGCGGCGCACCTTGCGGGTGCGGGTCAGCTCGCCGTCGTCGGCGTCGAGTTCCTTGTGCAGCACCAGGAAGCGGTGCAGCTGGGAGGCCGTCATCATCTCGTCCTCGGCCAGGTCGGCATTGACCTTCTCGACGCATTCCTTGACCAGCGCGACTATTTCCGGACGGCCGGCGAGGTCGACATAGCCGGCATAGGGGAGGTTGCGCCGCTCGGCCCAGTTGCCGCAGGCCTCGAAGTCGATGTTGATCATCGCCATCGCGCGCTCGCGTCCGTCGCCCAGCGCAACCGCTTCCTTGATGTAGGGGAAGAACTTGAGCTTGTTCTCGATGTACTTGGGCGCAAACAGGTGGCTGCCGCCGATCTTGCCGACGTCCTTGGCGCGATCGATGATCTTGAGGTGCCCGTCGCGATCGAGAAAGCCGGCGTCCCCCGTGTGGTACCAGCCCTCGGCGTCCTTGACCTCGGCGGTAGCGGCCGGGTTCTTGTAGTACTCGCGCAGCAGACCCGGGCTGCGGATCAGCACCTCGCCGTTCTCGGCGGTGCGCACTTCGACTCCGGGAACCGCCGGACCAACCGTGTCGGCCTTGACCTGGCCGTCGGGCTGGATACACACGAACACCGCGGTCTCGGTCGAACCGTAGAGCTGCTTGAGGTTGATGCCCAGCGAGCGGTAGAAGACGAACAGGTCCGGCCCGATCGCCTCGCCCGCGGTGTAGGCAACCCTCACCCGGCTCATTCCCAGCGCGTTGCGCAACGGACCGTAGACCATCAGGTCGCCCAGTCGGTACTTGATGCGCTCGATCAACGAAACGCTCGTGTCGTGCTGCAGCAGCCGCTCACCGACTTTGCGCGCCACGCCCATGAAGTACTCGAACATCCAGCGCTTGATGGCCGCGGCGTCCTCCATGCGGATCGTCACCTGGGTGAGCATCGCCTCGAGCACCCGCGGCGGCGCGAAGTAATAGGTCGGGCCGATCTCGCGCATGTCAGCGGTGACGGTCTCGGCCGATTCCGGGCAATTGACCGTGAAACCGGTCACCAGCCACTGCGCATAGGAAAAGATGTTCTGGCCGATCCAGGCGATCGGCAGATAGGCGAGGACGTCCTCGTCGGGGGTCAGATGCTCGAGTTCGGAGGCCACGCCGGCCATCGTGATCAGGTTGCGATGCCCGTGGAGCACCCCCTTGGGATTCCCCGTGGTGCCGGAGGTGTAGAACATCGCCGCGACGTCGTCGGGCGCGCCCTTGGCGATTTCCGCTGCGAGGAAACCGGGATTGGCAGCGAGGTGTGCGCGCCCGAGCTCGAGCAGCGCCTCGTAACTGGTCAGCGCAGGATCGTCGTAGCCGCGCAATCCGCGCGGGTCGTCGTAATAGATATGGGCGATCTGCGGCGCGCTCTCGCGCACCTCGAGCAGCTTGTCGACCTGCTCCTGATCCTCGACGATGGCGAACGCCACCTCGGCGTTCTGGAACACGAAGACCATCTCGGCGGCCACCGCGTCCTGATAGAGCGGCACCGGGATCCCGCCCAGCACCTGGGTCGCCAGCATCCCGGCGTACATCCGGGGCCGGTTCTCGCCGATCAGCGTGAGGTTCTCGCCGCGCCGGAAACCATGGGCCGCGAGCCCGCCGGCCACCAGCGCCACCTCGTCGCGCAGCTCTGCCCAGGTGACTGTCTGCCAGATCCCGTATTCCTTTTCGCGCAGGGCCGGCGCGCCCGGCCGCTCGGCGGCGTGGCGCATCAACAACTGCGGAAAGGTTTGATTACCCCGCGTCGTCAGTACGGCTTCCGGGGCTGCGCCGTCGAGGGCGCTGGTCTCCGCCATTCTTGCTGTCTCCTTAGTCGGCGCCGTTTTCAGCGCTCTGATCGCAGTCTACCGATGCGAAACCGGTATAGTTGTCACCTGCGTGACAATTCACTTTAGCGCCATTCGCCGACCTTTGGAGCTGCCGTGATGAATTCCCTCGAATCGCTGCTGGCACAATCGACCTGGAGCCAGACCCTGGATCCGGTTGAAGCGGCTCGCTTGCGCTCCGAGATCGTCGAGCGTTCGGTGCCGGCTGACGGCTATGTTTGCCAGAAGGGCGAGGCAGTCGAGTCCTGGATCGGGGTGATCTCCGGGCTGGTCAAGATCAGCAGCGTTTCCTTCGAGGGCAAGGCGGTGACCTTTGCCGGAGTACCGTCGGGTGGCTGGTTCGGGGAAGGTTCGCTGCTCAAGCCCGAGCCGCGGCGCTACGACGCGATCGCGCTGCGCGACAGCCGGATTGCCTACATGCCGCGGCGCACGTTCCAGCGGCTGCTCGATACCAGCATCGAGTTCAACCGCTTCCTGCTGCTCCAGATCAACGAGCGCCTGGGCCAGTTCATCGGCGCGCTCGAGCACGAACGGCTCCTCGGCCCCGAAGCGCGCGTGGCGCGCTGCCTGGCGCAACTGTTCAACCGCCTGCTCTACCCGCGCGCCGACAATCGCCTCGAGATCTCGCAGCGCGAAGTGGGGTTCCTGACCGGACTGTCACGCCAGCGGGTCAACCAGGCGCTTCAGTCGCTGCAGGAACAGGGTTTGCTGCGCGTCGAGTACGGGCGCATCGTCGTACTCGCGCTCGAGGAACTGGAAACCCTCGAATAGCGAGAGGGTCCGGGAACCGGGCCCGTTGCGCACCGCCCGTTCAGCGCTCGTAGCTATAGAAGCCGCGGCCGCTCTTGCGGCCGAGCATTCCGGCATCGACCATCTCGCGCAGCAGCGGCGCGGGACGGTACTTGGAGTCGTTGAAGTTGCCGTAGAGCACTTCCATGACGGCGAGTTCGACATCCAGCCCGATCAGGTCGCACAGCGCCAGCGGACCGATCGGATGGTTGCAGCCAAGCTTCATCCCGGCGTCGATCTCCGCGGCGCTCGCCAGCCCCTCCTGCAGCGCGAAAACGGCTTCGTTGATCATCGGACAGAGAATGCGGTTGACGACGAAACCGGCGCTGTTCTTGACGCCGATCGGGGTCTTGCCGAGCTGCTGGGCGAAAGCGGTCACTGCCGCGACCGTTTCGTCCGAGGTGCGCAGGCCGCTGATGATCTCCACCAGCGCCATCACCGGCACCGGATTGAAGAAGTGCATGCCCACGAAGCGCTCGGGTCGTCCGCTGGCTTCGGCCAGCCGGGTGATCGAGATCGACGAGGTGTTGGTCGCGATGATGGTCTCTGGCGGCACGAGCGCGGCAACCTGGCCCAGGATCTTGATCTTGAGTTGTTCGTTCTCGGTGGCCGCTTCGATCACCAGGTCGGTTTCGGCGAAATCCTCCAGCGCCGGGGCATAGCGAATCCGGGTAAGCGCCTGCTCGCGCTCCGCCTCGGTGAGCTTGCCGCGCGATATGAGCC
>JAGXFG010000066.1 GCA_024637395.1 Burkholderiaceae bacterium
GTCCCGCGCGGTTTGCTCGAGGGCCTGGTTCTGCTCGCGTACTTTGGCTGCGTCGGGCTCGAGCAGCAGGCTCCAGACCGTCCTCGAAGCCTCGAGGACTTTGGGAATCGACAGCGAGCGGCCGATTTCGAACTCGAGACCGTTCCGGTATTCCTCACTGGAATGATCGAACTGGGTGTCCTGCCGTTCAAGGGCCATGCGCTTGGCCTGGACGAAGGACCCGAGCACTGCCAGCATCAGGATCGCGATCAGCACCATAAGCGCCGCCACCGGCCGTTTGCCGATTGCGGTCGTGATGCGGTTTACGGGTCGTCTCAAGAAAGGGCCTTGGCGGGTATCACGGTCGCCAACATTCTATGACGGTCAGCACTCCGTCGCAGAAGGTCGCCACCATCAACAGCGTCGGAAACGAAAAGGACCCGGAGAATATCCGGGCCCTTATGTATGGTGGACCGAAGGAGGATCGAACTCCCGACCTCCGCATTGCGAACGCGGCGCTCTCCCAGCTGAGCTATCGGCCCAATCAAGCGCCGCATTATACAGCGGCCGAATATCCTTGTGCGGCGCCCAGGTCCGCCACGCTGCGCTCGCGCACGGCACCAAAACCGCGGATCCTTGACCCTTCGCCGGCCAGCGCCGCCAGTTCGGGCAGGTTCTCCACCGTCAGGGCGTCGAGCCGGCCGATGATTGCGGCGGCGTAGTGCTCGGCGACGCGCCGCTGGGCGCGGTGCCGCGCCGAGAAGCGCAGCGGATCGACCCAGGTCCCGCGGACCCGGCGCAGACGCGCTGCGAGCGAGAGAAGCGGCGCTGCCCACTGGCCGAGGTCGAGCTTGCGGCTGCGCTGAGCGCCCAGGCCTGGCAGCGGCGGCAGCGAGAAATGGAAGCGCAGGCCGTAGTCTGTTCCAGGCTCGCCTTCGAACTCGGAGCGCAGCGCGCTGCGCAACGTGTCGTCGCTCAGCAAGCGGGCGACCTCGTACTCGTCCTTGAGCGCAAGCAACCGGGCGTACTGGGTGGCAAAGGCACGCGTGAGCGGGAAACCCTGGCCCGCGCCGACACTGTCATCAGCCGTAGTCCCGGCAACCAGCGCAGGGGTTTGGGCAACTCGCAGCGCAGTTCCGGCGGCGCGCAGTTCGGCGCCGCGGACCTGCTCGACGCGGGCGCGATAGCGCTCGGCCAGCGTCCGGCCCTGGTACGCGACCAGCCGCTCGCTCTGCGCCGTGACCAGTTCCTCCAGTGTCTGCACTGGCGCCGCGGCCGGAGCCAGCGCCGCCGCCACGACTTCGGGAGCAGCCGCGGCCAGCCGGCCGATGCCCAGCGCGGCGCGGTTCATCGTCACTTCGATGTCGTTGAGTTCGATCGCACGCTCGAGCGCGGCCAGCGACACCGGCACGCACCCCTGTTGCCAGGCGAACCCCAGCGCCACCATGTTCGCGCCCATGGTGTCGCCGAGGAAGTGCTGCGCCAGCGACTGGGCGTCAAAGCTTGCGATGTACTCGGCGCCGGCGGCGAAGCGCAGTTTCGCCAGCAGTCCGGCCGCGTGCAGCGTCGCGTCAGGGTTGCGCACGAACGCATCGTTGGGCACCTCGTGCAGATTGGCGATGATTCGGGTGCGCTCATTGCGCACGGCCTGCAACGCCTCCTGGCTGGCGCCGACCACCAGGTCACAGGCGAGCAGCGCGTCGGCCTGCTGGGTGTCGATGCGCGTCTGGTTGAGCAGGCCTGGATGGGCGGCGAGCCGCACGAACGAGAGCACCGCCCCGCCCTTCTGGGCGAAGCCGGCGAAATCGAGCGTCGAGGCGCTGTGCCCGTCGAGGTGGGCGGCCATCGCGACCAGCGCGGACAGCGTCACGACGCCGGTGCCGCCGACCCCGGCGATCAGCAGATCCCACGGCTCCGCAGCGAGATCGACCGCCGGCAGGGGCAGTGCCACAACCTGGGCGGCGAGTTCCTCGGGCGCGACCTTGCTGCCGATCGCGCGTCGCGGCTGCGCCCCGATCACCGACACGAAGCTCGGACACTCGGCATCGAGGCAGCTGTAGTCCTTGTTGCACGCCCACTGGTCGACGCGGCGCTTGCGCCCAGCCGGCGTCTCGAGCGGCAGCAGCGCGACGCAGTTCGAAGCTCGTCCGCAATCGCCGCAGCCTTCGCAGATCTCGGGATGAATGAAGAGCCGGCGCGCCGGATCGACGAGAGTGCCGCGCTTGCGCAGCCGACGCTTCTGGGCAGCGCAGGTCTGGTCATAGATCAGCACGGTGACGCCCGGCTCGGCGCGCAGCTGGCGCTGCACGGCGTCGAGTTCGTGGCGATCGTGGAAGCTGGTGCCCGGCGGAAAACGGTGCTTGCCGCCGCGGTACTTGCCGATGTCGTCGCTGACGACCGCCAGCCGGGTCACGCCCTCGGCCTCGACCTGGCGGGCCACCTGCGCCACGCTGAGCGGCCCGTCGATGGGCTGCCCGCCGGTCATCGCGACCGCGTCGTTGTAGAGGATCTTGTAGGTCATGGTCGCGCGCGCGGCCGTCGCCTGGCGGATCGCGAGCATGCCCGAGTGATAGTAGGTACCGTCACCGAGATTCTGAAACACGTGCGGAGTGCTGGTGAAGCGCGACTGGGCGACCCAGTCGACCCCTTCCCCGCCCATCTGCATCAAGCCCTCGGTGGAGCGGTCCATCCAGGTCGCCATCACGTGGCAGCCGATTCCGGAGTGCGCGCTCGAACCCTCCGGCAGGCAGGTGGAAGTGTTGTGCGGGCAGCCCGGACAGAAATAAGGCATCCGCCGCGTTGCGTCGGCGACGTTGGAGAGCACTGGCGGCGCGACGAAGTCGACCACATGCTCGCGCCGGTCGAGTTGCGGCAGGTGGTGCGCGAGCCACTCGGCGACGATCGGCAGCAGCCGCGAGGGCCGCAGCTCGCCGAGCGCCGAAATCAGCGGCGCGCCATGGGCGTCGGTCTTGCCGATCACTAATGGACGATCGCCTGCGGCTCCGGGACGCTCGCCCGCGGCTCCGGGACGCTCGCCCGCGGCTCCGGCGCCACGGTTGTAGAGGTGTTCCTTGATCTGGCCCTCGACCACCGGCCCTTTTTCCTCGACCACCAGCACTTCGCGCAGGCCGCTGACGAACTCGTCGATGCGACCCAACTCGAGCGGGAACGAGAGCCCGACCTTGTAGATGCGCACGCCCGCGGCGTCGAGTTCGGCGGTGCTGATGGCGAGCCGACGGAAGACCTCCATCAGATCCAGGTGGGCCTTGCCGCAGGTGACGATACCCACCGTTGCCCGCGGGCTGGCGCAGACGCTGCGATCGATGCTGCGCCGGGCTGCGAAGTAGCGGGCGGCGGCGAGCTTGGCGGCGAGCCGCGCCTCGATCGCGAGGCTCGGCAGGTCAGGCCAGCGCATGTGCAGTCCGCCGGGGGGCTGCGGGTAATCGAGCGGCGCCCCCCAGTCGGCGCCCAGTTCGTCGAGATCGACCGTGCTGCCCGACTCGACGGTTTCGGTGATCGCCTTGAGCGCCACCCAGGCGCCGGAAAATCGCGACAGTGCCCAGCCATAACGGCCGAACGAGAGCATCTCGGCGACGTTGGCGGGGTTCACGATCGGCAGACCCCAGGCCATCAGGCTGAAATCGCTTTGTGCCGACATCGAGGACGAAACGCAACCGTGATCGTCGCCGATCACGGCGATCACGCCGCCGTGCGCCGAGCTGCCATAGGCGTTGCCGTGGCGCAGCGCATCGCCCGCGCGGTCGACGCCCGGCCCCTTGCCGTACCAGAGCCCGAAGACCGCATCGACCAGGCGCTTCGGGTCGGCTTCGACCCGCTGGGTGCCGAGCACCGCGGTCGCGGCCAGTTCCTCGTTGATCGCCGGCAGGAATTCGATCCGGTGGGCTTTCAGCCGCTCGGTGATGCCCCAGAGTTGCTGGTCGACCCCGCCCAGCGGCGAACCGCGGTAGCCGCTGGCAAAACCGGCAGTGTTGAGCCCGCGGGCCGCGTCGCTGCGCGCCTGGTCGAGGAGCAGCCGCGCGATCGCCTGGGTGCCGGTGATGAAGATCTGCCCCGCGGTCGCATCGAGTTCGTCACCCAGCAGGTAGTCGCCATTGGGCAATCCGGCAGTGCGTGCGCCGAGCACTTGCATGTCCATCTTGAATGTCTCCCGATGGGCCGCGATCGGGCGCGGCCGCGATGTATTTTTAGAACAGCATATTCCTGATTTGGGCGATAATCTCTCCTGTTGTAGCGTTCTTAAGGGTCTTTGGAGATTATTATTTCTCTTACGACTATTTATGGAGTGTTTTATGCTCGATACCTACTCCCGCCGCATTCTGGCCCTGCTGCAGACCAACTCGCGCCGTCCGATCCAGGAAATTTCCGAGCTGGTGGGGCTGTCGCCGACGCCGTGCTGGCGCCGCATACGCGAGATGGAGGCCAGCGGGGTCATCAGGGGCTACACCGCGCTGCTCGACCGCAGCGCGCTCGGGCTCGACGTCTGCGTCCTGGCCCACGTGCAGCTGGCGCGCCACGAACAGGCGGCGGTGGAACATTTCGAGGCCGCCATGGTGGCGCGTCCGGAGGTGACCCAGATCTACAGCACGACCGGCGAGGCCGACTACATAGTCAAGGTGGTGGCGCCCGACATCCAGGCCTACGACGACTTCCTCAAGCAGCACCTGTTCCGCCTGCCGGCGGTGGTCAACGTGCGCAGTTCCGTGGTGCTGCGCGAACTCAAGAACGATACCGCGCTGCCGCTCGACGCGATGGCCTGAGCGGCCCGCAGGCGCGAGATCGCCTGCGGGTCAGGCGATTGCCGGTGCCCGCTGCGCGGCGCGATCGCTGGCCGCGACCCGCTCGAGCAGCCGCTGCCAGTTGTCGTCGATCTCCGCCTGCAGGGCGGCAACGCTGGTCTCGTTGAGCCCGCGGTAGCGGCGCTGCAGCGCCAGGTAGTCGCCTACCGGGCGCGTGCGCTGGCTGTGGTTGAGCGTGTAGCGCCGGCCATCCTCGACCTCGTAGAGGGGGAAAGCGCCGGTCTCCACGGCGAAGCGCGATGCCGCCAGCCCGCCATCCTCGGCCAGGCCCCAGCCATCGAGACACGGCACCAGCAGCGTGATGATGCGGGTGCCGCGCATCGCCTGGGCCTTCTCGACCTTGCGGATCAGGTCGGGCAGGAAGCCGACACTCGCCGTGGCCACGTAGGGAACCTCGTGGGCCGCCATGATCTCGGTGAGATTCTTCTTCCTGGTGGTCTTGCCGGCCGGCGTCGATCCGGTGCGCGCGAAGTGCGGCGTCGAGGAAGATTTCTGCGCCCCGGTGTTCATATAGCCCTCGTTGTCGAGGCAGACGTAGATGAAGTCCTCGTTGCGCTCGGCAGCCGATGACAGGCACTGGAAGCCGATATCGTAGGTGCCGCCGTCGCCAGCGAGCACCAGCACCTGGGTGTCGTGCTTGCCCTGCGCGTCGAGCGCGCGGCGCAGTCCCGACGCCGAGGCGGCGCTCGCTTCCAGGGTCGGCTGGTAGACCGGAATGCGCAGCGAGCTGAACGGCTGCGGGCCGGCGATGATCGCCATGCACGACGGCGGGATCACCGCGACCGTGTTCGGTCCCAGCGTCGCCAGCACATGTCGCACCGAGAGCGCCTCGACGCAACCGGGGCACGCCGCGTGCCCCGAGCACAGCATCGGATCCTGTTGGATTTCAAGTGGTTGCATTGCTCTTACCTCATCCAAACCGAGTCGGGACTGGCCGCGCCGGTGCCCAGAGCGCGCACGAATTCGACGATCTTGGCGGGCGACACGTTGACCCCGCCGACCCCGGCGAGATAACCGTCGACGCGCGGCGCATCGGGCAGGCCGTAGAGCGCCGCCTTCAATTCCTGGTGGAGTACACCACCGTGGCCCGGCGAATAGTTGCGATCGAGCACCAGGACCTTGGCGACGCCGCCCAGCGCTGCGCGCAGCGCCTCGACGGGGAACGGCCGGAACAGCCGCACCTTGGCCAGCCCGACCGCGAGCCCGGCGTCGCGCAGCGCATCGACCGCCTCGCGGGCGGTACCGCACATGCTGCCCATCGCCACTATCACGGTCTCGGCGTCATCGCAGCGGTAACGTTCGACCAGACCGTAGCCGCGCCCGAAACACTGGTTCCAGTCGCGATCCGCAGCCGCCGCGACCTCGGGAACCTGGCGCATGCCCTCGTCGATCTGCTGGCGGTGGTTCCAGTACATTTCCTGGGTGACGACGTTGCCCCACGACTCCACGTTGACCGGATCGATCCGGTGCTTGGGGGAAAACGGCGGCAGGTACGCATCGACCTCGTCCTGCGCCGGCACCAGCACCGGCTCGAGCGAGTGCGAGATGTAGAACGCGTCCAGGTTGACCATGGTCGGCAGGCTGACCGCCTCCGCCACCCGGAACGCCTGGATCACGGTGTCGAGCGCTTCCTGAGCGCTCTCGACGTAGTACTGGATCCAGCCGGTGTCGCGCTGCGACAGGCTGTCGGTCTGGTCGGGCCAGAACGCCCAGGGCGAGGCCACGGTGCGGTTGACGTTGACCATCACGATCGGCGCGCGGGCACCGCTGGCGTAGTGCAGCAGCTCGTGCATCAGCAGCAGCCCCTGCGAGGCGGTCGCGGTGAACACCCGCACCCCCGCGAGCGAGGCCGGAATGCACGCCGCCATCACCGAGTGTTCGGACTCGGGCGTGATGATTTCGGCATCGAATTCCCCTGCGGCCTGGAAATCGGTCAGCTTCTCGAGAATCGGCGTCTGCGGCGTGATCGGATAGCCCGGCGCCACTTTCGGGCGCGCCAGGCGTGCGGCCCACGCCACCGCGTGGTTGCCGGTCAGCAGCATTGCTTGGCCACCCTGGCTCATCGCGCGTCCTCCACCATCTTCATCGACCCCGTCGGGCACTCGGCGACGCACACCCCGCAGCCCTTGCAGAAGTCGGTGAGCACCTCATAGCCGCCCCGCTCGGGCAGGCGGCGGATCGCCAGATCGGGGCAGTAGTGGAAACAGTTGTCGCAGTAGACACAGGTGCCGCAGGAAAAGCAGCGCTCGGTTTCGGCGAGCGCCTGCTCGAGATCGAAACCGATCTGCACTTCGGCGTCGCTGCGCAGCCTTTCCGCGACGCCGAGCCGCTCTTCGCTGGCGCGCGCCTGCGGCGGGTAATAGAAGGTGCTGATCTGCTCGAGCTCGACCAGCGGCTCGGGAGCGCCAGCGCCGTTGCCTTCCTCCTGGCCGGCGCCAGCGCCGGACTGGACCTCGGTCGCGGCCTCGGGGTCCCCTGCGCGCAGGACCCGGTCGATCTCGCTGGCCGCCCGCTTGCCCATGCCGATCGCTTCGGTGACGAAACGCGCCATGCTCGCCACGTCGCCGCCGGCATAGACGCCCTCGGCACTGGTCGCCTGTTTATCGTCGACCTTGACCAGCCGCCCGTCGGCGGCGAGCAGGTCGTTCACGGGCGCGAGATCGGGATCCTGCCCGATCGACGGGATCACCGCGTCGGCCTGGAGCGTGAACTCGCTGCCGGCAACCTGCTCGAGCGTGAACTCGCCGCGCACCGCGCCGGGCCGGAATTCGACCCGCACGCAGCTGAAGGCGATCGCGTCGCCGTTCTCAGTCGCGGCGGTGATCATCGACCCGGGACAAAGCTCGACCCCCTCCTCGAGCGCTTCGGCCACTTCCTCGTGCTGAGCGGGCATCTGAGCGGCGCTCTCGAGGCACATCAGCCTCACGTCGTGGCCCGCGCGACGCGCGCTGCGCGCCGCATCGATCGCCGCGCTGCCGCCGCCGATCACGATCAGCCGCTGGCCCAGTTGCGGTGGCGACCCGGCGTTGCTGGCCGCCAGGTACACCGCGCCGTCCATCACCCACGGCCGTGAGTAATCGAGTTGCGGCAGCCGCTTTTGCGCTCGCGCGCCCATGGCCAGGTAGACGATGTCGAATTGTTCGCGCAATTGTGCGAACGACTCGGCGGTGCCGAGCGCGGCTCCGAGGCGCGCCTCGACCCCCATCGCCAGGATTCGTCCGATCTCGGCGTCGAGCACCGGCCGCGCCAGACGGTAGGCCGGAATGCCGTGGCGCATCAGGCCGCCGAGTTCATCGGAGGCCTCGAAAATCGTCACCGCGTAGCCGCGCCGCCTCAGGTGGTACGCCACCGACAGCCCCGACGGCCCGCCGCCGACCACCGCGATGGTCTCGGGATGCCGCACCGGCGTCGGTTCATAGCCCCAGCCCTGCTCGATGGCAAGGTCGCCGACGTGACGCTCGAGCCGGCAGATCGCCAGCGACTCGTCAAAGCCGGCGCGATTGCACGCCGCCTCGCAGGGGTGATGGCAAATCCTTCCCGCCACTGCCGGGAACGGGTTGTTGCGGGTAAGGATTTCCCAGGCGCCGCGAAAGTCGCGCTCGCGCGCCTTGCCGATCCACTCGGCGATGTTGCCCTCGACCGGACAGGCGGCGTGGCAGGGCGACGGCGCCTTGATGTACTGCGGCAGCATTGTCCGCCAGGTGCCGGTCTTGAAGACCTCGGTGCTGCCCGTGGTCCAGATGCTCGGTGTCTGGTCCTTGGCGTTCATGCCGCCACCCGCTGCAGTTGCGATCCAACGATGTTCCAGCCGGCGGTGCAGGCGGCGACGTTTTCGTCGTGCTTCTTGGGTGATTCGACCTCGAGCACGCGGGTGATCACTGCGAGCGGCGGTGCCTCGAGCGCCCGCGCAAAGGCACCCAGCAGGGCTGAATTGACGATCCGTCCCAGGCCGTGCTCGCGCGCGATCGCCAGTCCGTCGACCGGCAGCACCCGAAAGCCCGGCAACTGCTGCTGATATTGCTCCTGGCTGCGGTTCGAATTGACCACGATCAGCGTCTTGGAGTCGGCACAGCCGAGCAATTTGCCTTCCAGCAGGCTGGCGTCGAAACACAGGATCGCGTCGGCGTTCTCGATGTCGCAGCGCAAGCGCACCGGGCGGTCGTCGACCCGGATGTACGAGCTTACCGGGGTGCCGCGCCGCGCGCCGCCGTAACTGGCAAAAGACTGGACCTGCCGGCCCTGCGCAAAGAAGGCCATCGCCAAGAGGTTGCCAGCGGTCTGCGCGCCCTGCCCTCCGCGGCCCTGGATGATGATCTCAAGCAAGGTAGCTATCTCCTTAATGGGTCGCGGCGGCCCGAACAGGCCGCGCGATCCGAATTCTTATTCGCAAACTATAACCCCAGCCGCGGCTGGGCCCCGGAATACCCCAGCGCCGGCGCACACTTGCCTTGCCCGGTCCCGGGCGGCCGCGCGGCAACCCTCAGCCCTGGCGCCGGCAACTATCCTCGGGGAAATAGCGGTCGCAGAAGTAGCACGGCCCCTGCGGCAGCCAGCGCGGCAACTGGTAGTAACGCCGGCGAACCTGGTCGAGCACGACGTCGCGATACACCTGGTAGCGCAGCCCGTGCCCCTCTACCAGGTCGAAGCGCGCGCCGCGCAGCGTCACCGAGCGATAGGTGACGCGGTCGAAATACTGTTCGTATTCGCCGCGCTTGAAGTTGTCCTTGCGCACGATCACGATGTCGCGCCCGGCCAGCGCGCGGAAGTCGGTCAGGATGTCGTCGTGACGCGCATGGCTCGAGCCGGGACCGAACACTATGAACCGCCGGCCCACGGCGTATGACATCGTCACCGCTGCCGAGTAGCCGTTGGAAGCCAGCGTCACCTCGGGGCCATAAGTCGCCAGCGCGCGCGCCAGTTCCGGGCCGTGCATGGTCATCACCAGGCCCGGGTAGCTTTTCCACGCGCGGAAGGTCTCGGTGGGCAGCGCCAGCAGCGTCGCGATCAGCAGGTAGTGGGCCAGCGTGAACCAGACGAGGAAGCGCAGCGCGCCAGCCATGCGCCGGTCGCAGCCCTCACGGCGCAGCGCAAACCACAGCACCACCGGCACGACGAAACTCGCCAGCCAGTGCAGCCCGATGGTCTTGCCCAGCGTCAGAACCGCAAAGAGCACAAAGGGGACCCCGAAGAGCCACACCAGGGCGCCGCCGGCAGAGCGGTCACCGGCCGGCCGGGCGCCAGCGCGCCCGGCGCCCAACCAGGCGCGCGCCGCACGGCCCATTTCGAGCAGCAGCGGGGGCGATACCACGTAGGCCAGGCTCAGCAGGTAGAGCAGCGGGTTGCGCCACGACCAGCCCGCATCCTCGTTGCGGTTGACGAGGTTGAACATCACGTTGGGCCAGCAGTTCTGCCAGTTCCAGGCGATCTGTATGGCGGCGCCCGGCAGCGCCCCGAGAATCACCAGTGCCAGGCCGCGCAACTTTAACGGCGACGGCCGCCAGAGCGCATGGGCGGCGATCCCGAGGGCGAGCATGCCAGCGAAATATTTCGAGAGCAGCGCGGCGCCAAGGAGCAGCCCGGTGAGCAGGAAATCGATCCCGCGCCCGGTGCGCAGCGAGCGCAGATACATCAGCACCGTCAATCCGGCGAACAGCATCAGCGGGATGTCGGTGGTGATCGCGACGTTCCAGGAATTGATCGGGACCAGCAGCACCATCGTGCCCGTAGCCCACGCCAGCCGCTCGTCCTGGCGGCGCACCGTGGCGACCACCGCAGCGGCGAGCACCACCGGGACCAGCAGGGCGGGGGCGCGCAGCACCAGGAGATGTTCTGAAATCGCGGCCAGCGCCGCCAGCCACCAGCCGATCATCGGCGGGTGATCGTAGAAGCCCCAGTCGGGATATTGGCCCCAGCTCAGGAAGTAGGCTTCATCGCCCGTGATGGGCAGGATCGCGGCCAGTGCAATGCGCAACCCGAAGGTCACCGCCAGCACCACCATGAATGCCTGGCGCGCGGATGCCGCGGTGGCAAACCGCTGAGCGACTGAATCAGCCATCGGGATCAAGCCTCGATCGCAAGGAAATTTCGATGCCGGTCACGCCCAGAATACGCCGGGCGCTATCCAAAAAAAAAGGCGCACATTACTGTGCGCCTCGAATGACAGCTTGGCTGCCGCTCCTCCTCCTCCAAGAACCTCGTACGGGCAGGGCTAAAGCCATACCCGGAACAGGGTCGATCTTAATCAACGGGGAGAGCGCCGTCCACCATTTTCGAGCGCAATCAATAAGGAATTTCCCGTATCGGAGCACTCCTCAGCGGACCCTTCCGACCCAGGAAAGCATACCCATCGCGACCATGAATGCGACCGCGCTCGGGATGCTGACAGCGATCCACGCGGGCCAGGTATTGAGCAAGCCGAGGTGCGTGAACAGGCCGTTGAGGAAATGGAAGGTGATTCCCAGCATGATCCCGCCGAAGACCTTCAGACCAACTCCGCCCGAGCGGATCTGCAGGTACGCCGAGGGCAGAGCCAGGGCCATCATGACCAGCACCGCGAACGGATAGACGACCTTCTGCCACATGGCGATCTCGTAGCGGCTGGCGTCCTGCCGGTTCTCGCGCAGGTGACCGATATAGCTCAACAGGTCCCAGCCCGACATCCGGTCGGGGGCAACCATCAGCACCGCCAGCAGCGCCGGGGTCAGTTCCGAGCGCCAGACCAGCTCGGGCTTCGTGGTGCGCTCGACCCCGACCGCGGGATATTTACCAGCCACGATCTCCGGCACCACCTTTACCTGGGTCACATCGGAGAGCAGCCAGGAACCCGGCGGATCGAAGCGGCCGCGGGCGGCTTCCAGCACTTCCGTGAGGCGCATGGCGCTGTCGAACTCGAACACCCGCACACCGCGCAGCGACACGTCGGGGGTGAGTTGGGCGATGTTGACGAAGCGCTGGCGTTCCTCGCCGGCCGTGGCGGAGCGCAAGGTGTCCTTGATCCACAGCCCGGAGCGAAACTCGCCGCTCACGGTCGAGCCGAGCGCCGACATTCGCACCCGCTGCGCCATCTGGTCGGCCGGGGCTGTCACGAACTCTCCAATCAGCAGCGTCACCACCGCAAACACTATCCCGACCCGAAAGATTGCATAGAGTGCACGGATCGGACCGAGTCCGGCCGAGCGCATTGCCGTGAACTCGGAGTTCGATGCCAGCTGCGACAGGGCGTAGACCGTGCCGATCAGCGCGGCGATCGGCATCAGTTCGTAGATATGCCCGGGCAGGCTGAGCAGCACGAAAGCCAGGGCGTGCTGCAACTGGTAACCGGCGCGGCCAACGTCGTCGAGTTCGTTGACGAAGTCGAAAAAACCGAACAGCGCCAGGAAGCCCACCAGCACGAACGCCACCGCGATCGAGATCTCGCGGGCCACATAGCGGCAAACGACCCGCATCAGCCGAGCCCTCGCCGCAGCAGTCTGAAGCGCATGCCGCGCGGCGCCACCCGAGCGTAGAAGAAGATGGCCACGACCAGCGCGAGCGCCAGATGCATCGGCCAGACCGCCAGCCAGAAGCTGACCCGTCCCTGCGCCACCCAGGCCTGGGCAACCGAACTCAGGTTGTTGTAGATGACGTAGATCAGCAGCGCCAGCACCAGGTTGATCGAGCGTCCGACGCGCGGATTCATCGACGACAGCGGGATGGCCAGCAACGCCAGCAGCAGCGCCGAAATCGGCAGGCTGATGCGCCAGACCAATTCGCCCAGGTTGCGCGGCGTCAGGTTGGCAACCAGGTCGCTGGTCGACCTGACCTTGGCGGAGTCCTCGCCGCGCGTCGACGGCCGGGGGTCGAGCCGCAGGCCGTAGCGCTCGAACTCCATCAGCCGCAGCGCCGACCCCGTGATGTCGCCGTCGTAGCGCCGCCCTCCTTCCAGGACCAGGAAGCGATCGCCGTTCTCCTCGGTCTCGATGCGCCCGCCGCGCGACACCACCACTGAGCGCTGCTGGCCGCTGGTCTGGGTGAGGAAGACGCTGCGCACCTCGGTATTGGTAATGTCGAGCGACTCGATGAAGAACACCCGGTCGCCGCTGCCCGACTCGCGGAACTGTCCGCGCGCCACCCGCGAGACGTCCTCACGCTGGGCGAAACGGCGCTGGTATTCGCTGCTCTTCAGGTTTGCCCACGGTGCCGCCCAGAACCCGACCAGGGCGACCACCACCACGAACGGAGCGGCAAAACCCGTCACCGGCCCGATCCAGTCATAGAGGCTGCGCCCGCTCGAGGCCCAGATCACCATTTCCGAATCTCGGTAGGCGCGGGTGAAGGCCATCAGCGTCACGATGTAGAGGGTCAGCACGAGCAGCACGGGCAGGAGGTTGATCGCCGCAAAGGCGATCAGCGGCAAGACGCTGGCGGTGTCCACCTGGCCGCCCGAAGCCCGGCCGAGCAGCCGGATCAGCGAGGTGGTGACCATAATCGTGAACAGGGTCGCAAAGACCACTCCCGCCAGGCTGGCGAGCTCGCGACGAAGCGCTTGCTTGAAGATCATGGCTGGGCTTCGGGCGACGATCGGGTCGTTATAATGAGCGGCTAGTCGGATCGGGCACCCCCGACCCGTCCTGTCGTGATCCGCGCCGCAGCACCCGCCGACGCGGCTCCATTCGATGTCGAGTGATGACCCGAGGGAACCACATGCAATTTAGCACAAAGGCTTTGTCAGTCGAGAAGATCCGTACCGGATGCGTAATCGTACCGGTACTGGCGGGGCGCGAGCTCAGCGCCAGCGGCAAGCTGCTTGACGCCACTCACGGGGGTTGCCTATCGGCGGCGCTCAAGACCGGCGATCTCGAGGAGAAGGCCGGCGCCACCCTGCTGGTGCGGCTCGACAAGCCCAATCACCGGGCGCTGCTGGTCTCGACGGGCGATTCCCGCGAGGTCTCCGAAAAGGCGTTCCGTGAGGCCGCGGCGGGAGCTTTTCGCTCGGCCGCCACGCTGGCGTCCGACGACGCCGTCTCGCTGCTCGGCGAAGTCAGCGTCGCGGGCCGCGATGAAAACTGGACCCTTGGCGCCCAGGTCATGGTCGGCCGCGATCAGGCCTACCGCTTCGAGCGCCTCAAGTCCAAGTCGACCGAAAAGAAACGCCAGCTGGCCAAGGTCGTGATGTGCGTACCCAAGGCGCACGCCAGCCGCAGCCAGACCGTGGCCCAGCGGGCGGTGGCGATCGCCAATGGCGTCGACCTCGCTCGCGACCTCGGCAACCTGCCGGCAAACGTCTGCACCCCGTCATACCTCGCCCACAGCGCCGGCGAACTCGCGACCGAGTTCAACCTTCGCCTGCAGGTGCTCGAGGAAAAACAGATGGTGGCGTTGCGCATGGGCGCATTGCTCTCGGTGGCCAAGGGTTCCGAGCAGGCACCCAAGCTGATCGTCCTGCACTACCAGGGGGCGGCGGAGAGCAAGGCACCGGTGGTGCTGGTGGGAAAGGGCGTGACCTTCGACAGCGGCGGGATTTCGATCAAGCCGGCTGCCAAGATGGACGAGATGAAGTACGACATGTGCGGCGCGGCCTCGGTCCTCGGAACAATCCGGGCCATCGCCGAGATGAAGCTCAAGATCAATGTCGTCGGCATCATCCCGGCCTGCGAGAACCTGCCGAGCGGCCGGGCCAGCAAGCCCGGCGACATCGTCACCACCATGTCGGGCCAGACCGTCGAAATCCTCAACACCGACGCCGAGGGCCGGCTGATCCTGTGTGACGCTCTGACCTACGCCGAGCGCTTCAAGCCGGCAACGGTGATCGACATCGCCACTCTCACGGGCGCCTGCGTGATCGCCCTCGGCCACTACAACTCGGGGCTCTTCAGCCCGCAGGATGCGCTCGCCAGCGACCTGCTCGCCGCCGGCCGCGACAGTGCCGATCGGTGCTGGCGCATGCCGCTCGACGAGCCCTACCAGGAAGAGCTCAAGTCACCGTTCGCCGACATGGCCAACGTCGGCGACCGGGCAGCCGGCGCGGTCACCGCGGCGTGCTTCCTGTCGCGCTATGCCAAGGCCTATGACTGGGCGCACCTCGACATTGCCGGCACCGCCTGGAAATCCGGCAAGGACAAGGGCGCCACCGGACGGCCGGTGCCGCTGCTCGCCTCCTTCCTGATCAGCCGCGCGACCCGCAGCTAAGGGCCTCGCCCGCCACGCGCTCAAGCCCCAGATGACCCAGGTCGACTTCCACTTCAACATGCCCGACAAGCTCGGGTACGGATGCCGCCTGGTGCGCAAGGTCTTCCGGGCCGGGCTCGGGGCTATCGTGGTCTGCGCTAACGAGGAACAGCGCGACGAGTTCGACCGGCTGCTCTGGACTTTCTCGGAGCCCGAGTTCATTCCCCATGTCCTGGTCGGCGATGCGCTCGCCGAGCAGACCCCGGTCCTGCTCGCGGTCGGCGACACCGAGGCGCTGTGCCGCGACGTATTGGTGAACCTCGGTCCGGAATTGCCCGCCGGATTCAGCCGCTTCAACCGGCTGGTGGAATTGGTGGGCACCGATCCGGACGATCGCGATGCGGCGCGCGAGCGCTGGCGTTTCTACCGCGACCGGGGCTACGAGATCCACAACCACGACGTTGCCGGGGGCTGAAGCGATGAGCAACCAAGATCCTTTCCAGAGCGCCTGGCGCGCCCTCTGGCCCCAGTCCGGAGCGGCGACCGGCGAGCAGCGGTCAGCCGCCCCGGCCGCTGCCCAGCCGACTGAACCCGACCTGGCCCCGGCCGCACCGGCCCCTGAACCTGAGGCAACGGAAGTCGCTGCCGAGCAGCGCCGCCGGGTCAGCCCGGCGCGTCGGCAGTCCGACCGCAATCCGCTGGTCGATCCGCTCGATGCCACGATTCCGATCCTCACCCAGGTCGTCGAACTGGCCGAATACGCCGGCGAAACCCTGCCGCGCACCCTCGATGAAGTCGACTGGAGCAAGCTGGCGGTGCTGGTCCGCGAACGGGTGCTCGAGGCACTGCTGAACCAGCCCGGAAGTTTCCTGGACGAGCCGATCCGCGAGCGCCTGCCGCGCATCGTGGAACGCGGCACCAGGACGCTCGCCGCCGAGATCCGCGCGGGGCTGGAGGAGGCGATGCGCGATGCCGTCGCCAACGCCGTGACCGAGGAACTGACCAAGCTGCAGGAAGAAATCGTCAGCCGCGCCGAGGCTGCCCGCAGCTTCGCGCCCATCACCCCCAACGACCAGCTCTGAACCCGCCCGTTCTCGCCAAAGGATTGCTTTGATGACCGCTTCCGCTCCGGCCGCTGCCGACGCACTCGCCAAGAGTTTCGAACCCGGCGACATCGAGGCGCGCTGGTACCAGACCTGGGAGAGCCGCGGCTACTTCGCGGCCGGCCATTCGGGTGCCGCCCATGCGTTCTCGATCCAGCTGCCGCCGCCCAACGTCACCGGCACCCTGCACATGGGCCACGCGTTCAACCAGACGATCATGGACGCGCTCACCCGCTATCACCGGATGAAGGGCGACGACACGCTCTGGCTGCCGGGCACCGACCATGCCGGAATCGCCACCCAGATCGTGGTCGAGCGCCAGCTCGACGCCCGTGGCGTCTCGCGCCATGACCTCGGGCGCGAGCAGTTCGTGGCCAAGGTTTGGGATTGGAAGCAGGAATCGGGCTCGACCATCACGCGGCAAATGCGCCGGATGGGTGCCTCGACCGACTGGGCGCTCGAATACTTCACGATGGACGAGCCGCTCTCGGAAGTCGTGCGTGAAGTGTTCGTCACGCTCTTTCGCCAGGGCCTGATCTATCGCGGCAAGAGGCTCGTCAACTGGGACCCGGCGCTGCTCACCGCGGTCTCCGACCTCGAGGTGGTCAGCGAGGAGGAGGAAGGCCGGATCTGGGAATTGCGCTACCCGCTCTCCGACGGCAGCGGTCACCTCACCGTGGCCACCACCCGGCCCGAGACGATGCTGGGCGACACCGCGGTGATGGTCCACCCCGAGGACGAGCGCTATGCCGCCTTCGTTGGCCGCACCGTGCTCCTGCCGCTGACCGGCGAACCCGACGAACCCGGCAAGGTCGCGCCGAAGACGCGCTGGCGCGAGCTCCCGGTGATCGCCGACGCCTACGTCGATCGCGAATTCGGCACCGGCGTGGTCAAGGTCACGCCGGCGCACGATTTCAACGACTACGCGGTCGGCCAGCGCCACGGCCTGGAGATGATTCCGGTGCTCACTCCCGAGGGCCGGATCAACGAGAACGCGCCCGAGCGCTACCAGGGGCTCGACTGTGCAGCGGCCCGCGCCAAGGTGGTTGCGGATCTCGAGGAACTGGGCCTGGTGGTCGGGGTCAAGGCGCACAAGATGATGATGCGCCGTGGGGACCGCACCGGCGCGGTGATCGAACCGATGCTCACTGACCAGTGGTTCGTGGCGATGAGCGAGCCTTCGCCGGCCGACTCGCCGCTCGGCGGCAAGAGCATTGCCGCGCGCGCGCTCCAAGTCGTCGCCGACGGCGAGATCCGCTTCGTGCCCGAGAACTGGACCAGCACCTACAACCACTGGCTCGAGAACATCCAGGACTGGTGCATTTCGCGCCAGCTCTGGTGGGGCCACCAGATTCCGGCCTGGTACAAGGCCGACGCCGCCGGCGAGCCGATTCATGACGGCACGGTGTTTGTCGAGCGCGACGCCGAGGCGGCGCGCGCCGCAGCCCGGGCGCAGGGTTACGAGGGCGAGCTGGTGCGCGATCCCGACGTACTCGACACCTGGTTCTCTTCGGCGCTGGTGCCCTTCTCGACGCTCTCGGATCCGAAGCAGCCGATTGTCGACGGCCGCCCGAACATCCTGCCCGAGCTCGCCCAGTACCTGCCCTCTTCGGTGCTGGTCACCGGCTTCGACATCATCTTCTTCTGGGTCGCCCGGATGGTGATGATGACGCTTGCGTTCGACGGCCGGATTCCGTTTCGCGAGGTCTACGTCCACGCGCTGGTGCGCGACGCCGAAGGCCAGAAGATGTCGAAGTCCAAGGGCAACACGCTCGACCCGATCGACCTGATCGACGGCATCGGGCTCGACGAGCTGGTGACCAAGCGCACCCAGGGACTGATGAATCCCAAGCAGGCCGACGCGATCGCGCGCCGCACCCGCAAGGAATTCCCGCAGGGCATCGCGCCCCACGGCGCCGATCCGCTGCGCTTCACTTTTGCGTCGCTGGCCACGCCGGGGCGCGACATCAACTTCGATCTCAGCCGCTGCGAGGGTTACCGCAACTTCTGCAACAAGCTCTGGAACGCGACCCGCTTCGTGCTGATGAACTGCGAAGGCCAGGACTGCGGCTTCTCGGGCGACAAGGCGGCCGACGCGGCGCGACACCAGCCGCACCTGGGCGAAGCCGAGCGCTGGATCGTCTCGCTGCTGCAGCGCCTCGAGGGCGATGTCGCGCGGCATTTCGACGAGTACCGCTTCGACCTGGCGGCGCGCGCGCTCTACGAGTTCGTCTGGAACGAGTACTGCGACTGGTTCCTGGAGCTCGCCAAGGTGCGCATCCAGCTCGGTGACGAGGCCAGCGCCCGCGCCACCCGCCACACGCTGCTCGCGGTCCTCGAGACCGTGCTGCGGCTGGCGCACCCGATCATCCCGTTCATCACCGAGGAGCTGTGGCAGCGGGTCGCGCCGCTTACCCGGCGCTACGGCCCGGCCCAGATGCAGGAACTCGCCGGCGCCGAACTGGCGGCGGCGCTCGCCGCTGGCCGCTACTCGGTGATGACCCAGCCCTATCCGCGCCCGCAGCCCGAGCGCATCGATGTTGTTGCCGAAGGCTGGGTGACGCGGCTGCGCGCGCTGGTCGACGCCTGCCGGGCACTGCGCGGCGAAATGGAGGTGTCACCCGCACAGCGCCTGCCGCTGGTGGCGGTGGGCGAGCGCGCCGAACTGACCGGCTTTGCTCCCTACCTGGCAGCGCTGGCGAAACTGTCCGAAGTCGAGATCGCCGATGCGCTGCCGCAAGGGTCGATCGCACCGGTGCAGATCGTCGGCACCTCGAGCCTGATGCTCAAGGTCGAAATCGACGTCGCTGCCGAGCGCGAGCGGCTCGCCAAGGAAGTGGCGCGGGTCAAGGGAGAAATTGGCAAGGCAGAGGCAAAACTTGCCAACGAGAATTTCGTCGCCCGTGCTCCCGCTGCGGTGGTCGATCAGGAACGGGAGCGGCTCGTTGCGTTTGAAGCAACAATTGCCAAGCTCGAGGAGCAACTAAAACAGCTTTCGTAAGGCGGATACTGGCGTTGGCCGACGTTCTGCACTATATGATGATCGTCGGTCGGGCCTGACCAAAGAAAGCACAGCTAAATCAATGATCTGGAGCCCGGCCGCCGATTCAGGAGGCAGGGTGATGACCAAGATCAGATCAATATTCCGCGCCACGGTGCTGGGCGCGATGGCGGCGGTGCTGGTGGCTTGCGGCAGCGGCGCCGATCTCGGTGGCGACCTGGCGGTGAGCGCAAAGTCGGCACCGACAACGGTATCGCCCGGCTGGCCACCGTCATTTGTCTCGGCGCCGATTCCCGGCCGCTACATCGTGGTGTTCAAGCAAAGCGTCGGAAATCCGGCTGCCGAAGCGGCGAACGTGATGCGCGGTCTCGGCGGGCAGGTCCACTTCACCTACTCGCACGCGATCAAGGGCTTCGCCGCCACCATTCCCGAAGCGGCGCTGCAGGGCATCCTGCGCAACTCCAACGTCGACTACGTCGAGCAGGACCAGACGGTTGCGGCCAATGAGGATCCTGCCCCGACAGTGCAATCCAGCGCCACCTGGGGCCTGGACCGGATCGACCAGCGCGCCCTGTCGGCGGACAATCCACTGGACAATAACTACCACTACAACTACACCGGCGCTGGCGTCTACGCCTTCATCATCGATACAGGAATTCGGGCTAGCCACGATGAATTTAAGGTGGCCGGCAACAGTCGTGTGAATTCGGGAGAGAACTTTGTGGTCTCCGGCAAAGGCCGCAACGCCACTGGCGACCCCCTCGACACCGACGACTGCAACGGTCACGGCACCCACGTCGCAGGAACCGTTGGCGGGAAAACGTACGGCGTTGCCAAGGGTGTGACGCTGATTCCGGTGCGAGTGCTCGATTGCCGCGGTTCCGGCTCCTGGAGCGGCGTTATCGCAGGAATCGATTACGTCGCAGGCGACACCAGGCGGCCGGCGGTGGCCAACATGTCGCTGGGCGGTGGCGCCTCCAACTCGGTTGATACCGCTGTCAACAATGCGGTCGATGCTGGTGTCACGATGGTGGTCGCGGCCGGCAATGACGGCGCCGACGCCTGCAACTATTCACCGGCGCGCGCGCCCAGCGCGATCACGGTCGGCGCGACGGGCAGCAGCGACGCGCGCACCTCGTGGTCGAACTACGGCACTTGCGTGGACATCTTTGCGCCCGGCCTCGGCATCACCTCGGCCTGGAACACCAGCGACAGCGCGACCAACACCATCAGCGGCACTTCAATGGCGTCGCCCCACGTGACCGGAGTCGCTGCTTTGGCGCTGGCTGAGGGCACGCTTCCCAAAGACGTAGCCGGCAGGATCACCAATACCGCGACTCCTGCGGTGGTTGGTTCAGCAGGAACCGGATCACCAGACAAACTGCTCTATTCGCTGTTGACAGTGCCAAGCGGCACCGTCACTGACCCGGTGACGCCCCCACCAACCCAAGCAGTGCGAGTAGATGAACTGAGCGGCGTTTCCAAGAAACTCGGCCGGAAGTGGCGTGCCGAGGCGAGGGTGACCATACTCGCTGTCGATACCGGCAGCGCCGTCGCGAACTCCACGGTACAGGGTGAATTTTCCCTTGGTGGCGGAGGAACCTGCGTTTCCGGCAGCGACGGCGCCTGCACGATCACCAGTTATATGTACAGTACGGATACCACCGAAACCGACTTCACGGTAACCCTCGTCGATGGAATTGTTGCGCAGTGTTCCGCCACGATCCCCGAATGTAAGGTGCAAATAACTTATCCCTGAGCCGCGCCGTAACCAACCCCCACCAACGCCCCCGCACGGGGCGTTGGCATTTCTGCCCGCCGCATTTCCCACCTCACCCATTAAGGTCATCGCCAAAGCACCGGTTTCAGGCTTATGATCCCTTGGCCCTTGGGAGAATTCACACGCAGCACAAGTACGTGATTCCCTGAGGAAAAAAACAACCTGGAGGAGACCCCATGATTATCAAACGCACGTTGTACGGCCTTGGCCTGGCAGCGATCGCGACCGTCCTGGTCGCTTGCGGCAGCGACGACCCGATGCGAGGCACGGTCGCGGAGCCCATCGAGACGGCCCTTGTCACGGCCGCTCAAGTCGACGGCGTCGTGGCGAGCCAGCCGGGCCTTGACCAGCTGATCGGCGCGGCTTCGCGCTGCGATGTCTCGATCAACAAGATTGTCTACAACACCATCGGACCCAAGGGCGAATCGACCAAGGCCAGCGCCGGCCTGATGATCCCGTCGGGCGAAGGCTGTGACGGGCCATACCCGGTGCTGGTCTATCACCACGGCACGACCGTGTACCAGGCATTCACGATGTCCGATCCCGCCAACGGCGAAGCCGGGCTACAGATGGCGATGTTTGCCGCCCAGGGCTACGTGGTGGTGATGCCCGACTATCTCGGCTACGGTGAGTCGACTACCTACCATCCCTACCTGAACGCCGAGAACACTGCGGCGGTCAGTATCGATGCGCTGCGCGCCGCACGCACCACGCTCGCCAAGATGGCGGTGGCGACCGACGGCAAGCTCTTCCTTGCCGGTTACTCGCAGGGCGGACACGCCGCGATGGCGACCCAGCGCACCATGGAGCGGGACTACCCGAGCGAGTTCGCGATCACCGCCGCGGTCGACATGTCAGGTCCATACGCGCTGTCGGATACATTCCTCGCGGGCTTGGATAACCCCGGTATTGGGGCTTCGGTATTCACCGCGATGACCTTCGTCGGTTACCAGAAATCGTACGGTGACGTCTATGCCAGCCCGGAGGACTTCTTCCAACTGCCCTATGCGACCGGAATCGAGAGCCTGATCCCGGGGACACTGAGCTTCGAGGAGCTCTACACCACGGGCAAGCTGCCGGTCGCAACGACCGGCGAGGGTGGCCTGCTTACCGCTGCCACCGTGACTGGCTACAAGGCGTCCGCCGACTTCCCGGCACGCAGGGACGTGGCCAAGAACGACCTGCTCAACTGGAAACCGGTGGCGCCCCTCCAGCTCTGCGGCGGCGACCGTGACCCGACGGTGCCGTTCACCATTAATACCACCGCGGCCAGCGCCTACTTCCTGACCCAGGAGGTGGTGGTCCCGGCCGTCGACGTCGAACAGATCCCGTCGTTCCAGCCGGTGATCGCCGCCATGGAGGCCGGTGATCCTGACTTCCTGCTCAATTACCACGGGGGCGTCGTCCCGCCGCTGTGCATGTCCTACGCCAAGAACATGGTGTTCGACCCGCTGGTGGCCGCGCCGTAATTTTGCCAACGGCGCGTGCCGGCCGGCACACGCCTCACTGTCTGGACATGTGCCGGCGTCCCTCCCACGGGGGCGCCGGCACCGCATCTCAGCGCCGCTTGAGGTAGAAGGTCCAGTTCTTCTCGCCGCGCTCGACCTGCAGCAACTCGTGCCCGGTCTGCTTGGCAAAAACCTCGAAGTCGCGCCGCGAACCGGGATCGGTCGCGATGATCCGCAGCACCTGGCCGCTGGCGAGACCGGCAAGCGCCTTCTTGGCCCGCAGGATCGGCAGCGGGCAATTCAGGCCGCTGGCGTCGACTTCGGCATCGAATGCGTTGTTCTCGCTCATCTATCTGACTCCCCTCCGATCTTCTTTTGTTCCTTGCGTCCCGACCAAGCGCCCCAGCCGATCAGTCCGGCAAAGCCCCAGAACAGCGGCGCGAAGGTGAATGGCCCGCCCAGCAGCAGTCCCAGGAAGCTGCCGGCGCTGCCAAACGCCACCGGCAAGGTGGTCTGGGTCGCAGCGATCAGGGTCTGGCGCACTCCTGCCGCCTCGCCGATCCGTCCCTCGGGTGAATGGCGGTGCAGCAACGACATTACCATTGGCTGACCACCACCGAGACCCAGTCCCAGTACAAACGACAACATCATCAGTGCACCGACGTGCGCCATCAGGGGATAGGCCGCGAACACCACGACGGCAATCCACAACGCGGAGTTGATCACTCGCCACTCGCTCACGCGGCGGTTGATCACCGGCAGCACGATCCTGATCAGGAAAGTCGCGATGCCGAAAGCGGCCAGCACCTGGCCGATCTGCGACGGCGACAGGCCGAGCTTCGCGCCCTGGATCGGCACCAGGAAGAGATGGACGTCCCAGGCCGAAGACAGCATGACCACGGCCACGAAGAGCCGCCGCAGGTCCGGGAGTTCAAGCAGGGAGAAGGCGCTGACGCGGATCTCCGGTTCGATCATCGCCTCGCGTGGCTGGTGCGGGAAACGCCAGCGCAGGTAGAGCAGCACGCCGCCCGTGGCCCCGATCGCCGCCGCGATCAGAAAGGCAGTGCGAAAGCTGCCGTATTCGATCGCGTAGCCAGCCAGTAGCGGACCGACAAAGCCGGAGATCGAATAGGCGACCGCAATCCAGCCGAAGTTGCGGGTGCGGCCGGCCATGTCGGCGTGATCATCGACTGCCTCGCCGGTGAGTTTCTGGATCGGCAGATGGACCAGCAGGAACCCCATTCCGGCCATCACGCTTGCGACATAAAGGGCGCGCAATTCAAGTTCGAGTGCCGGTGCCGCCGTGCCCAGGGCCAGCAAGGCAAAACCCAGCAACATCGGCGTCCGCGTGCCGTCGCGATCGATCCACCGTCCGGCCAGCACGGCCGAGAGCATCGGGAAGAACGAATAGAGCGCGAGCAACATCCCCAATGCGAAGGTCGGAGCACCCAGCTTGATCGCGGCCAGCGTGACGATGACCCGACCGGCGCCAAGCGCGGTATGCGCGCAAATCGCCAGCGCGATAATCGGCCCCATCCGCCGAATGGCAGGGGAAATCGCCACGATCAGACGCGCGCGCTCAACCAGTCCACCACGCCAGCCAGGGCAGCACCCAGGGCCGCCGGATCAGTTCCACCCGCCTGTGCCATCTCTGGCCGGCCGCCGCCCTTGCCGCCGACCTGCTGGGCGACAAAATTGACGAGATCGCCGGCCTTGACGCGCGCGGTCGCGTTCGCGGTGACGCCCGCGATCAGGCTCACCTTGGTGCCGTCGACCGAAGCGAGCACGATCGCCGCGGTCTTGAGGCGGTCCTTGAGGCGATCGACCGTCTCGCGCAGCGCCGCAACATCGGCTCCCGGGATTTCGGCAGCGAGCACCTTGATGCCCTTGACGTCGATGGCCTGCTCGGCGAGGTCGTCGCCGCTGGCCGAAGCAAGCTTGGATTTCAGGCGCCCGAGCTCGCGCTCGAGCGTGCGGGAGTTCTCCAGCAGTTGCCCGATCCTGGCGCCCACCTCCTCTGCCGGCGCCTTGAGTGCTGCCGCAGCGCTGGCCAGCCGTTGCTCTACCTCGAAGAGCCAGGCGAGCGAACGCTCGCCGGTGACCGCCTCGACCCGGCGGATCCCGGCGGCGACGCCGCCCTCGGAGACGATCTTGAACAGGCCGATGTCGCCGGTGCGCGCCACGTGGGTGCCGCCGCACAATTCGCGCGACGAGCCGATGTCGAGCACCCGCACCGCGTCGCCATACTTCTCGCCGAACAGCGCCATCGCCCCGCCCTTGACCGCTTCGTCGAAGGACATCACCTGCGAGCGGGTGGCGTCGTTGACGAGAATCTCGGCGTTGACCATGCTCTCGACGGTGCGCAGTTCCCCGGCGCTGACCGGAGCATTGTGGCTGAAGTCGAACCGGGTCTTGTCGGCGTCGACCAGCGAACCCTTTTGCTGGACGTGGGGTCCGAGGACCTCGCGCAGCGCCTTGTGCATCAGGTGCGTGGCCGAGTGGTTGCGCCGCGTCTGCGCACGCACTCCGGCATCCACGGCGGCCCGCACCAGCTGGCCAACGCGCAACTCGCCGCTGGCGAGTTCGCCGTGGTGGCCGAAGACTTCGGCCTGGATCTTGAGCGTGTCGCCGACTCCAAATGACGCCGATGCCCCGTCCGCGGCGGTGATCAAGCCGCGATCGCCGGCCTGCCCGCCCGATTCGGCGTAGAAGGGCGTGTGATCGAGCACCACCACTCCGGCATCACCGGCTCGAAGCCGCTCGACGCTGACGCCGTCGCGGTAGAGCGCGGTGATGCGTCCCTCGTGCTCGAGGGTGTCGTAGCCATGGAACTCGGTCGGCACTCCGCTGTATTCGAGTTGCGCCGAGGAGTGAAAGCGTCCTGCTGCCCGGGCCTGCTCGCGTTGCTGGCGCATCGCGACTTCGAAGCCCGCCTCGTCGACCGCCATGCCGCGCTCGCGACAGACGTCGGCGGTCAAGTCGAGCGGGAAACCGAAGGTGTCGTGGAGCTTGAACGCCACCGCGCCATCGAGCGTCTTACCGCCGCTGGCTGCCAGAGCGGCCAGCGCCGTCTCGAGGATTTCCATCCCGTGGGCGATGGTCTCGAAGAAGCGTTCCTCTTCGTGGCGCAAGACCTCGGTCACGCGCTCGCGCTGCGCGACGAGCTCCGGATAGGCGTCGCCCATCTCGGCGGCGAGCGGCGCCACCAGGCGGTGGAAAAACGGCGTGCGCGCGCCCAGCTTGTAGCCGTGACGGATCGCGCGCCGCGCGATGCGCCGCAGCACGTAGCCCCGGCCCTCGTTGCCGGGGATGACGCCATCGCAGACCGTGAACACGCAGGCCCGGATGTGGTCGGCAATGACTTTCAGCGAGGGGCTGTCCGGTTCGGAACTGCCCCCGGCAGCGGCGACCGCGGCAGCGGCGGCCTTGAGCAGGTTCACGAACAGGTCGATCTGGTAGTTCGAATGCACGCCCTGCATCACCGCCGCAATTCGCTCCAGCCCCATCCCGGTGTCGACGCTCGGCTTGGGCAGCGGGTGCATCACGCCTTGCTCGTCGCGATTGAACTGCATGAACACGATGTTCCAGATTTCGACGTAGCGGTCGCCGTCCTCGTCGGGGCTCCCCGGCGGGCCGCCCGCGATGCCCGGGCCGTGATCCCAGAAGATTTCGCTGCACGGTCCGCAGGGCCCGGTATCGCCCATCGTCCAGAAGTTGTCCGAGGCGTAGCGCGCACCCTTGTTGTCGCCGATGCGCACGATGCGCTCAGGCGGCACGCCGATCTCGTTGGCCCAGATGCCGTAGGCGTCGTCGTCCTCGGCGTAGACCGTGACCCAGAGCCGGTCGGGGTCGAGCCCGAACACCGCGGTCAGGAGATCCCACGAATAGCGGATCGCATCGTGCTTGAAGTAATCGCCGAAGCTGAAATTGCCCAGCATCTCGAAGAAGGTGTGGTGCCGCGCCGTGTAGCCGACATTCTCGAGGTCGTTGTGCTTGCCGCCGGCGCGAATGCACTTCTGCGAGGTGACCGCACGCTGGTAGGGGCGCTTGTCGAAGCCGAGGAACACGTCCTTGAACTGGTTCATCCCCGCGTTGGTGAACAGCAGGGTCGGGTCGTCGCCGGGAACCACCGGACTCGAGGACACGATGGCGTGGCCCCGGGATTCGAAGAAGCGCAGGAATTTCTCTCGGATTTCAGCCGATTTCATGGTGACACCGCGAATGGAAGACAACTTTTCATTCTAACCAATGCTTGGCCATCAAATGTGGAAAACACGAGCGGTTCGCGGCCGCAAAACCTTGCGCCGCCCGAAAAATGTCGATTCGCGCGAGAATCCACCTTTGTCACCCAAGTGAAAACCGGCGCCACAATGCCCAGCCCTCTCGAATCAATCCGTGTCCTCGACCTTACCCGGGTGCTTGCCGGCCCATGGTGCGCCCAGAACCTTGCCGACCTGGGCGCCGACGTGATCAAGATCGAGCGTCCCGGCGCCGGCGACGATACCCGCAGCTGGGGGCCGCCGTTTCTCAAGGACACGCAAGGCAACGACACCAGCGATGCCGCCTACTACCTGGCCGCCAACCGCGGCAAGCGCTCGGTGGCGATCGACATCGCCAGCGCCGCCGGCCAGCAGGCGATCCGCGAGCTCGCGGCGCAGTGCGACGTGGTGCTGGAGAACTTCAAGGTCGGCCAGCTCGCCGGCTACGGGCTGGACTACGCCAGCCTCAAGGAAGTCAACCCGCAACTGATCTATTGCTCGATCACCGGCTTCGGCCAGGACGGTCCGTGGGCCCATCGCCCCGGCTACGACTTCATCATCCAGGGGCTGGGTGGACTGATGTCGATCACCGGCGAAGCCGACGATCATCCCGGCGGTGGCCCGCAGAAGGTCGGCGTGGCAGTTTCGGACCTGATGACCGGCATGTACGCGACGCAGGCCGTGCTGGCAGCGCTGTTCCATCGCCAGTCGAGCGGTGAGGGCCAGTACATCGACCTGGCACTGCTCGACGTCCAGGTGGCGATGCTGGCCAACATGAACACCAACTACCTGGTAAGCGGCAAGGCGCCGCGGCGCTGGGGCAACGCGCATCCCAACATCGTGCCCTACCAGACCTTCAAGACCGCAGACCGCTGGATCATCGTGGCGGTGGGCAACGACGGCCAGTACCGGCGCTTCTGCGAAATAGGCAAGCGGCCTGAACTGGCCACCGACGCGCGCTTCGTGCGGAACTCCGACCGGGTGCGCAATCGCGACGAGTTGGTTGAGCTGCTGGCCGCGATGATGGCCGAACATCCGGCCGATTACTGGCTGGAGTCCCTCGAGGGAGCCGGCATCCCCTGCGGTCCGATCAACGACCTCGAGCAGGTTTTTCGCAATCCCCAGGTGCGCGCGCGCGGGCTGCGCATCGAGATTCCCCGTGCCGACGCCGGCCCGGTGCCCCTGGTGGGCTCGCCGCTGCGCTTCTCGGCCACACCGGTGAGCTATCGCCGCGCGCCGCCGCGGCTGGGCGAGCACACCGCCGAGGTGCTGGGCGAGTTGCTCGGCTACGACGCCAACCAAATCGCCGCCGTGGCACCGGACGGCAGCAGTGAGTCCTCCTGATCCGGTCCGCGGGCGCGACGCCGCGCTCGCCTACCGCCCGGGAAAGGAAAGTCTTTTCCCGGTGCGCTCGCGCTGGCTTTCAGCCGCCATCGTCGTGCTGCTGGCGGCGGTACTCTGGGCGACGCTCTGGCTGGTCCACAGCTACGAACAAAGCGAGAAGCAGGAGGGGCTGCAACAGGCCAGCCTGGTCGCCGCAGCGACGATTCGCTCCCGGCTGGGAGAGACCGAGCTGGCGCTGCGCGGTCTGGCGTCCGATTTGCGCAGCGGCGATGACGCCCGATTTACGACGGTGGCCACCGAGCTGCTGGCCAACAATCCGGCGCTGCTGCGCATCGAGTTGCGCTTCGGCAGCGACCTGCTGGCGGCCGTCGATGCGCCCCAGCCCCGTCCGCGACTGGGACCGGCGCGCCGCGCCGGCCTGGGCTTCGACACCCAGATCGCGCTGGCATCCTCGCGCGGTGCCGATCGCTTCGCCTACTCGCGGCCCTACCCGGTCGAAATTCCCGGTGAGTTGCCGTTCGCGGTCACCGAACTGGCGGTGCCGGTCGAGCGGGAGCGGCGCGGCACGCTGCTGGCGATCTATTCTCTGGCGCGGATGCTGGAGTACTTCGCGCCGGAGGCCTTCCTCGCAGCCAACGAAGTGACCCTGGGCGAAGTCGACGGCACCACCCTCGCCCGACCGGCGTCGGGGATGCCCGGCGCTGGCGTCTATCGCGCGGCCGTCCCGCTCGAGTTGGCCGGTGGACGTTCGATCTGGCTGCGTGCCGACAGCCGGACGGGAAACCCGAAACTGATCCCCAACCTGCTCGCTGGCATGCTGGTAGCGGCGATCGCCGGGCTGGCGATCATCGGCGGCCTGCTGGGCCGCGACATGCGCCTGCGCGCGCGCGCCGAACGCGCGCTGCGCGAGCAATACGCCTTCCGGACCGCGATGGAGGATTCGCTGGTGACGGGGCTGCGGGCGCGCGATCGCGAGGGCGTCATCACCTACGTCAATCCGGCGTTCTGCAAGATGACCGGCTATCGTGCCGAGGAACTGGTGGGACTCGGCCCGCCGCTGCCCTACTGGATCAGCGAGACGGCCGACAACCCTGGTCAGGGACAGACCCGCGTTCGCAAGCCTGATGAGCAACCGCAGGGCTTCGAGACGGTGTTCAAGCGTCGCAACGGCGAGCAATTCCCGGTCTTGATCTTCGACTCGCCGCTGATCGACGCCAATGGCGAGCAGGCTGGATGGATGGATTCGATCTTCGATATCAGCGACCAGAAGCGCATCGAGGAGCTGAGCCGGCGCCAGCAGGAGAAGCTGCATCAGAACGCCCGCATGGCGCTGCTGGGCGAAGTTTCCTCGTCGCTCTCGCACGAGCTCAACCAGCCTCTGGCCGCGATCAGCGGCTATGCCACCGCCTGCCGCAACCTGCTCGCCAGCGGCAAGCGGACCGATCTCGACGTCGCGCTGAGTCGGATCTACAGCCAGGCGGAGCGCGCCGGGCAGGTGATCCGCAGCGTCAACGACTTCGTGCGCAGCCGCAAGCTCGATCGCGCCGCAATCGATCTCTCCGACCTGATGCGCGCGCTCGAGCCGCTGATCGAACTGCAGGCCCGCGAGCTGGGCGTGCGGCTGGTCTGGAAGGCCGACCCGGGAGCGGCCGTGCTGGCCGACCGCACCATGCTCGAGCAGGTGATCCTCAACCTGACGCGCAACGCGATCGAGTCGATGGAATCGACCTCTCCCGAAGCGCGTCTACTCGAAATCGAGATAAGCTTGCAGGATACTGCCGTCGATGGGCCGACGGTGGAAATTGCCGTGCTCGACCGCGGCGGTGGCGTTTCACCGGAGGCCAGCAAACACCTGTTCAGCGCCTTCTTCAGCACCAAGGAGCAGGGCCTGGGCATCGGCCTGAGCCTGTGCCGATCGGTGGTCGAACAGCACGGCGGCCAGTTGCGCTACTGTGAGCGGGAAGGCGGCGGAGCCCGTTTCAGCGCTACCATTGCAGCTATCGGTGCCAGGACAACATGACGACGAATCCCCCGCGCAGCAGCGCACAAAAACCGCTCGTTTACCTCGTCGACGACGAGCCCGTGGTCGCCGACGCGCTTGCGTTCCTGCTCGGCTCACGGGGCCTCACCTGCGAGCACTTCGACAGCGGCGAGGCGTTCTGGGCGCTCGTCAACGCGCGCTCGGACTGGGCAACGCGCCCGGGCTGCGTGCTGCTCGACGTGCGCATGCGCAACATGTCCGGCATCGAGGTTTTCGAACGGCTCGTCCGGCGCAACCCGGGACTGCCCGTGCCGGTGATCTTCCTCACCGGTCACGGCGATATTCCGATGGCCGTCGAGGCACTCAAGCGCGGCGCCTTCGACTTCTTCGAAAAGCCGTTTGCCGACAACCGGCTGGTCGACCGCGTCGAGCAGGCGATCGACGAGTCACGCCGCCGCATCAAAGCCGAACAGAGCACGGCCGACCTCACCACGCGGCTGGCGCGCCTAGCAGCCGCGAGCGCGAGGTCATGCGGCTGATTCTCGCCGGCAAGCTCAACAAGCTGATCGCCGCCGATCTCGGGATCAGCATGCGCACCGTCGAAGTGCACCGCGCCAATGTCTTTGCCAAGATGGCCGTGCGCAATGGCGTGGACCTGGCGCGCCTGTTCGAGGGCACCGGCCTGCCGCCCGAGGAAGCCTGAGCGAGCGAGTTATCCTTGGGCCACGGCAACAACACAGCCAACAACAGGACATAAGCGATGAACCAGAGAAGCTACGAACCAATCACCTCCAAGCGCGTCGCCTTCCTCGGGCTGGGCGTGATGGGCTACCCCATGGCCGGCCATCTGCAGCGCGCCGGTCACCAGGTCACGGTCTACAACCGCACCGCCGGCAAGGCCGAGCAGTGGGCCGGCGAGTACGGCGGCAAGGTCGCACCCACCCCGCGCCAGGCCGCCCACGACGCCGAGATCGTTTTCTGCTGCGTCGGCAATGACGACGACCTGCGCTCGGTGGTGCTGGGCGAGCACGGCGCATTCGCCGGCATGAAGGCCGGCGCGATCTTTGTCGATCACACCACGGCCTCGGCTGCGGTCGCCCGCGAACTCCACGGCATCGCGGCGCGCGGTGGACTCGGCTTTGTCGATGCGCCGGTTTCCGGCGGAGAGGCCGGTGCGGTCAACGGCATGCTCACCGTAATGTGCGGCGGCGAGGCCGCTGATTTTGATCCGGTCAAGCCCGTCGGGATGGCCTTTGCCAAGGCGTTCACGCTGATCGGCCCGCCGGGCGCCGGCCAGCTCGCCAAGATGGTCAACCAGATCTGCATCGCCGGACTGATGCAGGGCCTGTCGGAAGGCATCAATTTCGGGCTTGAGGCCGGGCTCGACATGAAACTGGTGCTCGAGGTGATCGGCAAGGGAGCGGCGCAATCCTGGCAGATGGACAATCGCGGCACTACCATGGTCGACAACAAGTTCGACTTCGGCTTCGCGGTCGACTGGATGCGCAAGGATCTCGGGCTGTGCCTCGAGGAGGCGCGCAACAACGGCGCGCCGCTGCCGGTCACCGCACTGGTCGACCAGTTCTACGGCGACGTCCAGCGCATGGGCGGCCGGCGCAATGACACCTCGAGCCTGATCCGGCGGCTGCGCAAAGCCGATTGATGATTCGGTCGATTCTCAAGACGGGCGCGGCGCTGCCCGCGCTCGCTCTCTTGGCAATCTTCATTGGAGCCCAAATGGGACTTTTCTCAGGGACGCGCCCCGCGCGCCTCGGCGTCACCGACGGCAAGCTCGCCCCGGTGCGCACCCAGAACTCGAACGCGGTGAGCAGCTTCGCGACCACCGAATACCACCGGATCGCGCCACTCGCTGCCGGCAGCGACCCCGCGGCCACGTTCGAACGCCTGGCGCAGATCGTCGCCGGTCGGCCGGGGGCGCGGATCATCACGCGCGAACCGAACTACCTCTACGCTGAATTCGCGACCAAGTGGATGAAGTTCGTCGACGACGTCGAGTTCCTGCTCGACGCCGACGGCCACGTGATCCACGTGCGTTCCGCCTCGCGGCTGGGACGCAACGACCTCGGCGTCAACCGCGCGCGCATCGAGGCGATCCGCCAGGGGCTCGCTGAAGCCGCACCAGCCTCCGGGCAGGCTGGCGAAGCGCCCTACTCTTCCTCAACCAACCAGGGAAATCAATCCATGAGCTATCAGACCACCGCGTCGGGCCTGCAATACTCCGACACCACCGTCGGCAGCGGCGCCGAGGCCAAGGCCGGAGCACCCGTCACCGTCCACTACACCGGCTGGCTCTATGAAAACGGCAAGGCCGGCAAGAAGTTCGATTCCAGCAAGGACCGCGGCGACCCGTTCGTGTTCCCGCTCGGCGCCGGCCACGTCATCAAGGGCTGGGACGAAGGCGTGCAGGGCATGAAGGTCGGCGGCACCCGGATGCTGATCATCCCGGCGGAAATGGGCTACGGCTCGCGCGGGGCAGGCGGCGTTATTCCGGGCGGGGCGACGCTGCTGTTTGAGGTGGAGTTGCTGGGGGTTTAGGCAGCTACGGATCAGTGACGAGGGGTTCTTCACGTATCAGGGTGAAGAGCCACAAAAAAAGGGCAGCCGAGGCTGCCCTTTGATATTGCTGAGACTAGTGATTAGACGGTGCGGCGGCGGCGAGCGAGGCCGATGCCGAACAGTCCGAGGCCCATCAGGCCAAGGGTGAACGGTTCCGGGACCATCACGGATGCGTCACCACTGGTCGCTCCCAGGCCGCGATGGGAAATCTGAACCCACTGCGTGAGGGAATATTCGCCGCCGTAATAGAACGAACCCACTGCGCTACCACTGAAAGAAGGCGTGTTGAAGCTCTGGCTCGTAAGCTCGTTCTCCATCGCAAACAAGCTGTTCGTATCACTGTAGTAGGTCTTGTAAGTGACCGTTCCGCCGGAGGCTGTAATTGTTCCGCCAACGTCACTCACCACGGAGTTATTTCCCAGCGCCGATGAAAACCCGACCTCGGAAAACATCAGCGTCAGCGTACCAGCCGCGTTCGAGATATCACCGAAACTGATGTCCATATGGGGCTCTGTCGGCGAACCAAGTGCTGGATAAGAAAACCCAGTATCGACGTTGATATCCCAGACTCCGATCGCGCCAACGAAAGTAACCGCGCCAGCCGAGGGTGAGAGGTCGCCAGCACCGCCGTCAACCACTTCGACCACGGGATTCACGCCATCCGAGATTCTCAACACACTGGCCTGGGAAACCGTAGCCGTGGTGCCGATTGCCGCAACCGCCAATGCCAGCAGTGTTTTGCGCAAAATTTTCATTCTTAAACCTCCATTGAAATTAGTTCCTTCACTCGTTATAGAGCAACATCTGTGCCAGCATGGATATCTGATTATCCGAACCCCATTAATTCAATGACTTACCTGCTTTTGTGATGTCCAAGATCTTCTCCAAACACAACCTTAACCAGCTGCGTGTAAGAAATTCCGACGTTATTTCAGGAACATTGAGCGCGGAAGAAACCGAACCTTCGTGACCCCCGTACAATCCCATGGTCAATAGTCACGCGCCGCGCAATGACCAATACAGCTTCGCCAACCAGCAGTCCGGCCCCCACCTCCAACTTCATCCGCTCCGCGATCGACGCGGACCGAGAGGCGGGCACCCACGCCCAACGCCGCTGGGCCGGACACCCGGATAACGCCACCGCCCACCGCGCCGGCGCACCCGACCCGGCGGCGATCCGTACCCGCTTCCCGCCCGAACCCAACGGCTACCTGCACATCGGCCACGCCAAGTCGATCTGCCTGAATTTCGGGCTGGCGCGCGACTATGGCGGGCGTTGCCACCTGCGCTTCGACGACACCAATCCGGAGAAGGAAGAACAGGAGTACGTCGACTCGATCATCGCGGCGGTGCACTGGCTTGGTTTTGCCTGGGCCGACGAGACCGAGGACAACCTCTACTTCGCGAGCGACTATTTCGATCACTTCTACGCGATGGCCGAGTGGCTTGTGGAAGCCGGACACGCCTACGTCGATTCGCAGAGCGCCGACGAGATGCGCGCCACCCGCGGCACGCTGACCGAGCCGGGCCGTAATTCACCGTTTCGCGACCGCGCCCCCGCCGAGAACCTGCGCCTGCTGCGCGAGATGCGCGCCGGCAAGCACGCCGAGGGCACGCAAATCCTGCGCGCGAAGATTGACATGGGGTCGCCGAACATGAACATGCGCGATCCGGCGCTCTACCGGATCCGCTTCGCGGCGCATCACCGCACTGGGGACAAGTGGTGCATCTACCCCATGTACGACTACGCCCACCCGCTCGAGGACGCGCTCGAGAACATCACCCATTCGCTGTGCACGCTCGAGTTCCAGGATCACCGCCCGCTCTACGACTGGCTGCTCGCGCGGCTTGCCGAGGGCGGCTTCTTCGATCGGCCGCTGCCCCAGCAGATCGAGTTCGCGCGCCTCAACCTGACCTATACCATCACCAGCAAGCGCAAGCTCCAGGAACTGGTCCAGGGCGGCCATGTCGCGGGCTGGGACGATCCACGGATGACGACCATCGTCGGGCTGCGCCGGCGCGGCTACACGCCCGAGTCGATCCGGCTCTTTTGCGACCGCATCGGGGTGTCCAAGGCCGATTCCTGGGTCGACATGGGCACGCTCGAACAGTCGCTGCGCGACGACCTCGAGCCGCGCGCCGGTCGCGCTATCGCGGTACTCGACCCACTGAAGCTCATCATCACCAATTTCTCCGCGGACGGCGCCGAACCGTGCAGCGCTCCGGTCCACCAGCAGCAGCCCGAGCGCGGAGCGCGCAGCTTCCCGCTGACGCGCGAACTATGGATCGAGCGCAGCGATTTCGAGGAAACCCCGCCCAAGGGCTTCTTCCGGCTCTTCCCCGGCAACCGGGTGCGGCTGCGTTACGGCTTTGTGATCGAATGCACCGGCTGCGAGACGGACTCCCAGGGCAACGTCATTGCCGTGCACGCCGAGTACTTCCCCGACTCCAAATCGGGCACGCCCGGCGCCAACACCTACAAGGTCAAGGGCAACCTCCACTGGGTGTCGGCGCGTGACGCGGTGGCCGCCGAGGTGCGACTCTACGGACGGCTGTTCACGGCGGAGCAGCCCGGCGCCGGTGGCAGCGATTTCCTCACCGCGATCGACCCGGAATCATTGCGGGTGATCTCGGCCTACGTCGAGCCGGGACTCGCTGCGGCGCAACCCGATGACCGCTTCCAGTTCGAGCGCCACGGCTACTTCGTGGCCGACCGGATCGACTCGAAACCGGGCGCTCCGGTCTTCAACCTGGCGGTGACGCTGCGCGATTCGTGGGGCGGAAAGAAGGGCTAGATCTGCTCGAGTGCCACGGAAGACCAGTCCTCGGCGCGGCGCGTCTGGCCCCCGCGCCACAAGTACTCTGGCACGCTGCTCTACCGCCGCCCCAGCGCCCGATCCGAAACAAACGCATTGCTTGCGCGCTCCTCGCCAAAGGTCGAGGCCGGACCGTGGCCGGGCACGAACTGGACATCGTCGCCCAGCGGCCAAAGTTTGGTGGTGATCGCGTTGATGAGCGCGGCGTGATCGCTGCCGGGGAAGTCGGTGCGCCCGATCGAGCCCTGGAACAGCACGTCGCCGACGATCGCGAGCCCGCCTTCACGGTGAAAGAACACCACGTGACCAGGGGTGTGACCGGGGCAGTGCAGCACCTCGAGCGTCTGGGCACCGAAAGTGACGGTTTCGCCGTCCTCGAGCCAGCGGTCGGGCTCGAACGGTGCGATCGGCTGGAAGCCGAACATCTGGGCCTGTTGCGGCAGCTGCTTGATCCAGAAGAGGTCGGCGCGCTGCGGCCCCTCCAGCGGCACCTGGTGGCGATCGGCCAGCACCCGCGATTGCCCGCAGTGGTCGATGTGGCCGTGGGTCAGGAACACTTTCTCGAGTTCGGCCTTGTGCTCGGCGAGCGCGGCTTCGACGCGCTCGAGATTGCCTCCCGGGTCGATCGCGGCGGCCTTGCCGGTTTCCTCACAGATCAGCAGCGAACAGTTCTGCTCGAACGGGGTTACCGGGATGATCAGCACTTTCATTGTTGTCCTTTTCGGCGCTCGAGCAACATGTCGAAGGTCTCGCTGTCGCCTTCACGATAACGGATTCGCACCGGCTGCATCTGCTGCTCGATGCCCAGCCAGACCTCGATGCCGCTGGCTTTCTCGCCCTTCTCCTGATACGAGAGGTAGATGGTGCGCAGCGGCCCGGCATCAGTTGGCAGCACCTGCTCACCAAAGCTCTCGAAACGGGCGATATTGATGCTGCGAAACGAGAGCAGCGGCAATTCGAATACTTTCCCTGCCGCCACCGCATCGGGATCGGCGCGCGCCACCATCCCGAGGTACCACAGCACCGAAAGCCGGTCCTGTGCACCGGGCATGAGCGGCAGCCCTTCGGGCACCGCCGCGACCTGCACCCGCCCGGCTTGGTAGTCGACACCAATCCAGCGCTCCGGCTTGGTCCGGCGCCACTCGCTGTAGCGCACCGGCCTGGGGCCGCCAGGCCCGAGCTGGCCGCGGCTCTGGTCGATCCAGACCCCCTTGTAGAAGAGCTTCAGCAGCCCGATCAGCTCAGCCTGGTTGCGCAGCCGATAGGTCTTGCCATCGGACTCGATCTGGATCCGCGCCCGGCCCAGCGCAACGCCGCGGGTGTACTCACCCATGTAGATCTTGTATTCGAGCACGCCCGCGTGTGGGAATGGCGCCGTGGCTGGCGCCGCCTGCGCCACGCCCGCGAGCGCAAACAGCAGCGCCGCTGCCGCCAGGCGGCGGAGCAGAGACGGTTTGCGGCGGTCAAAAGTGTCCATGGCGCAATCCTACCGTGCAACGGCCATGCACCGCACTGCCCGGCGCTGTGCTAGCGTGCGCGGATCGTGCGCCGTGAACCGACCTGAAGCAAACCTCCATGACCAGATCCGACACCCATACCATCGCCGGAATCGACCCGCAGCGCCTGCTGGCCGCTTATTTCGTGCTGATCTGGGGCTCGGGATATGTCGCGACCAGGATCGCGTTGCAGGACGCCTCGCCATTCAGCTTCCTGACCCTGCGCTTCGGGGCGGCGACGCTGGTGCTGATTCCGGTGGTGCTGTGGCTGCGGCCACGCTGGCCGGCGACCCGCGCCGAGTGGCTGCATATCATCGTGGCCGGGTTGCTGATGCACGGCTTCAACCTCGGCGGCAGCCACTATGCCCAGTTCCTCGGGCTCTCGGCCTCGATGTCGGCATTGATCCTTGCCTTCCAGCCGCTGGTGACTGCCTGCTGGCTCACCGCCCGGGGACGCGACCGGCTCGCACCGTTGCAGTGGCTCGGGGTGGCGGTGGGATTGGTCGGCGTCACCGGCATCGTCTGGCGCGGGCTGGACCTGCGCACCATAAGCGTCGCGGGGCTGGCCTGCGCGCTCTTCGCGCTGGCGTCGATCTCGACCGCCACGCTCTATCAGCGCCGCTTCTGCCCGGCGGTCGACTTGCGCTCGGCAACGCTGATCCAGACCGCCGCGACGCTGGCGATGTTCGCGCCGCTGGCTTACGTCGTCGAGGGCTTCGAGATCCGGCCCAGCCTGCGCCTCTTGGGCGCGACTCTCTACCTGGTGGTGTTCGCGACCCTGCTCGCGGTGAGCGCGCTGCACTGGCTGATGCGCCGCGGCGCCGCGACCCGGGTCACCAGCCTGATCTACCTCACTCCGGTCGTGACGCTGGGCGTCGAGTGGCTGATCTTCCGAGTAGCGCCCGACGGCCTGAGCCTGGCGGGGGCCGCAGCGACCTGTTTGGGCGTGTGGCTGGTGACGCGTCAGGCCAATCGAGCGCTCACACCGAAGACTGCCTAAGAGACCGAGCGCCTCAGATCACCGTGGGGCGGTTGGGCAACTCGTCAGGATTGTCGGCGCCGGGCGGAAAGGCCACCGCCAGTGCGTTCGCCAGGCGGCCGAGCGCGCGCACCGTGCCGCCTTCGAAGTCGCCCGCCGCAAAGGCCGCGGTCATGGTGGCGCAGACCTCGTCCCATGCCCCAGGCTCGACCAGCTCCCGGGCGCCGCGGTCGGCGACGATTTCAACCGCGCGATCGGCGAGCAGCACGTAGAGCAGCACCCCGTTGTTGTCCTGGGTATCCCATACCCCCAGTTCAGAGAAGAGCGCCGTGGCGCGCGCGCGCGGCGTCAACCCCGCCCAAACCGCCGCTGGTCCCAGCCGGGCTTCGACCACGAAGCGCAGTTCCGCGCCGTGGTGCTGTTCGCCGGCGCTGATCGCCGCCTCGATGGCGTCGAGCGTCTTGGCGGGAAAGGCACGCTGCAATGGCCAGCCCTGGTGCCAGAGATGCGTCCACCAACGCGCCAGACGTGATCTCATCGCCGCCCCTACCAGCTGCCCGAGGCGCCACCGCCCCCGGAGCCGCCGCCGCCACCACCGAAACCACCACCGCCGCCAAATCCGCCTCCCCCGCCGAAGCCGCCGCCACCACCCCAGCCACCCGAGCGCCAGGTGTGGCTGCCGCTTTGCTGCACGCCGCCGATGGCCCCGAGCAGGAGCATCAGGATGAATCCAACCAGGCCCAGCGCCAGCGCCACAACCAGCGTCGCTCCCAGGTTGGTGGCCACCAATCCGGCACCGACGCCGCCCGCGATCGAGCCCACGAACTTGCCGACGATCGCGCGCGCCACCAGCCAGATCACCACCACGGCCATCGCGCCTGTGAGCCAGTCCCCGGGCAGGGCTGACTGGCCCGCGCCATGGCGCTGCGGCGGTGGCAGTTCCTCGCCAGCTATCAGGCGCCCAACGTCGACGACGCCGGCGTGCAACCCCCCGTACCAGTCGCCCTTGGCAAAGCGCGGCGTCATCGACTCGGCGATGATGCGCTTGGCAAGCGCATCGGGAATCGCGCCTTCGAGTCCGTAGCCGACTTCGATGCGCATGCGGCGGTCATCGCGCGCCACCACGATCAGCACCCCGTCGTCGCCCCGCTTGCCGGCGACCTCGCCGCGGCCGAGTTTCCAGGCCTCGAACACCCGCACGGCATAGGGCTCGATCGGCTCGGGGGCGGTGGTTGCCACCACCAGCACTGCCACCTGGCTGCCCTTGCTCTGCTCGATCGCCGCCAGCTCCTCCTCGAGTTGCGCGTGCTGGGTGGCGCTCAGCAGATTGACGGTGTCGGTGACCCGCGCCTTGAGCGGCGGCACCGGCTGCAGTTCCTGGGTGTGCCCGCTCGCGGCAACACCCAGCGCCGCCGCCAGCAGCGCGCCCGAGAGCAGCGAGCGCAGGTTCATCAACTCACTTGGCCGGCGCCGGAGCACCAAAGTCCACCGTCGGCGGTTTGGCGATGGCCGCCTCGTTCTCGACAGTGAACTGGGGCTTGGTCTTGTAGCTGAAGACCATCGCCGTCAGGTTGACCGGAAACTGGCGCACCAGCGTGTTGTACTGCTGGATGGCCTCGATAAAGCGCTTGCGCGCCACCGTGATGCGGTTCTCGGTGCCCTCGAGCTGCGCCTGCAATTCGCGGAAGTTGGCGTCCGACTTGAGCTGCGGATAGTTTTCCGCCACCACTAGCAGGCGCGAGAGCGCGCTGCCCATGCCGCGTTGCGCGTCCTCGAACTGCTTGAGCGACGCCGGATCCGAAGGGTTGACCTGCACCTGCCCGACCCGCGAACGGGCTTCGGTGACCGCGATCAGGACGTCGCGTTCCTGCGCCGCATAGCCCTTGACGGTGTTGACCAGGTTGGGAATCAGGTCGGCACGGCGCTGATACTGGTTGAGCACCTCCGACCAAGCCGAGGTGGTCTGCTCGTCGCGACTCTGGATGTCGTTGTAGCCGCAGCCGCCAAGCGTCAGCGCTGCTGTCAAAGCGAGGACTGCGGCCATGAGCCGCCGGGTGCGATCTGACATTGATGTTTCTCCAAGTTTGAATCCGGTCGATATGTAGGATACCCGAGCGGGAATCGGAGTACACTAGTATCTTAAGTGTAGGTTAATAGAGGGGTCACCTAATGTTTAGGACTCGACTTCTCGCACAGTTGCCGCTCACGTTGTTCATCGGCATCGTGATTGTGTCCCAGTTGGCGACTGTGAGCGCCGTTCCGGCCTGGGCCGCGAACGCCTTCCCGCGGCTGATTCGCGCGCTGGCGATCCCCGAACAACCCGACAGCCCCGAACGCGACGAACACCACGCGCAACGGCCCGATCCCGCCGAGATTCAGCGCTGGGTCGACCGCGCCTATTATCTCTACCAGCGCGGCGAAATCGAAAGTGCCATGCCGCTCTACCTGAGGGCGGCTGCTGCGGGACACCTTACCGCGCTCTACAACGCCGCCGTGATCAGGATCACCGGTCAGAGTACCTTTCCCAGCCTGGAGACGGCACTGAAGATGTTGCACCAGAGTGCGGACGCCGGCTTCACATCCGCCCAGTTCAGCTACGGGATGCTGCTCGAGTCCGGGACGATCGTGTCCCACGATCGCACGGCGGCGAGGCAGTGGTACCGGCGAGCCGCCGAACAAGGGCACGCGCAAGCCGCCGGAGCCCTGGCAGCGTGCTACTACCTCGGTCGCGGCGGCGCGCAGGATTACCCCCAGGCGGCGCACTGGTACGAGGTGGCAGCGATGGGGGGCGACCCGATTTCCCAGTATGTGCTGGCGTCGATGTTTGAAAGAGGACTCGGCGTGGAGGTCGATCTCGAACGCGCGCTGCAATGGTACGGTGAAGCGGCGCGCCAGGGCGATGTCGCGGCAGGGTTCAAGGAACGCGAGATTGCCGCTCGCCTGGCCTGGCCCCAAGCCCGATAGTCAGGGGCTCCTGCCGTCAGTTGCGCGACCATGACACGGCATCGAACCGACGGTCCCTGCCCCCGGCCTTAGGCAGGTCATTGCCAAGCATCGCGGTTGGTCGGCGGCGATTGCGACACCTGGTAATTTTCGCTACCCTTGCCCGTGCAATGACTGGAATGGCTCGATTAGCTGCAGCAGCCGTGGCGTTGGCGCTGGCCGGAACAAATGGCGCGACCGCCGGCTCCCTGACGGTCGTCGCGGTGCAGTCGGCACCCGCACTGCAAGAGACGCCCGGCCCCGAACTGATCCGGCGCTGGAATGACTCGGCCCTGGCGCTCTACGAGGCCAGCAAGGTCGAGGCGGCGATGATCTTCTACCTGAAGTCGGCGGCCGCCGGGGATCGTGCTGCGCTCTACAACGCCGCCTCGATCAGGATTCGCGGCGAGACCCGCCAGCCGCGACTGGCGCGCGCGGTCATGATGCTGGAAGCCAGCGCCGGGCTCGGCTTCGCGCCGGCGCAGTACAGTTATGCCTACCTGCTGGACCGCGGCAAGATCGTGCACCAGAACCTGCCGGAGGCGAATAAGTGGTACGCCCGGGCAGCCGCGCAGGGACACCCCGACGCAGCCGAGGCGCTGGCTACCGACTACTACCTCGGCCGTGGCGTCCCCCAGGACTACGCCAAGGCGGCACAGTGGTACGAGGTGGCAGCAGACAGCGGCGACGTCGGCGCCCAGTACGTGCTGGCGTCGATGTTTGAGACCGGACTGGGTGTGCCGGTCGATCTCCACCGCGCGCTGCAGTGGTACGTGGAAGCGGCGCGCCAGGGTGACGTCGCGGCGCAATTCAAGTCGCGCGAGATCTCCAGGCTGATATCAGACCGGGCCTCGCGCTGACATTGCGGCCCGCGCCACGCGCCAGGGGCGCGCCCCGATACCGGATCTAGCTCTGCAACAGCGCGCGGTGGTGCTTGCGCAAGCCGGCCAGCTTGGGAGCCACGACGATCCGGCAGTAGCCTTCGCCGGGATGACGATCGAAGTAACGCTGGTGGTAGGCCTCGGCCGGGTAATAGCGGTGCCCGCGCGGCGCTCCCGCGCCGTCGCCGTCCTGACCCGGGGCGAGTTCGGTCACCAGCGGCCGTCCAAACACGTCGTCGCGATTCAGGCGCTCGAGCCATGATTCGGCAGTGGCGCGCTGCGCCTCGTCGAGCCAGAAGATCACCGAGCGATATTGGGTGCCGATGTCGTGGCCCTGGCGGTCTTTGGTGGTTGGATCGTGGATCGAGAAGAATACTTTCAGCACCTGGTCGTAACTCAGCAGCGCCGGATCGTACTCGACGCGCACGACCTCGGCGTGACCGGTATCGCCGCGACAGATCTGCTCGTAGCTTGGCGCCGGCACGGTGCCACCGCAGTATCCCGACTCGACCGCGATGACACCCTTGAGCTCCTGATAGCAGGCTTCCAGGCACCAGAAACATCCGCCGCCGAGAATCGCCACTGCACTGTCCATATCCCTGCCTCCCTGGTAACGGCACCGATGCTACGTTTGCCGCTACGATGACCCCACAATAACACCACGCCCATGTCCACTGCCCCTCGGGAGAAGCAATGAAGATCCTTTCGCAGTCCAGTTCGCCAATGGCTGCGCGCAGCCGTGAGCAGTGCGCGGAACTCGACGCGCACGATGCGCTGGCAACAGCCCGCGAGCTCTTCTCGCTGCCCCCCGGGATCATCTACCTCGACGGCAACTCGCTGGGCGCATTGCCTCAGGTGACGGCTTCACGGGTGCAGGACGCGCTCGAGCGTCAATGGGGCGCCAAACTCATCGCCAGCTGGAACGACGCCGGCTGGGTCGATCTGCCCCAGCGGCTGGGTGCCAAGATCGCAGCGCTGGTGGGCGCCGCGGCCGACGAGGTGGTGGTCGCCGACTCCACCTCGGTGAACCTGTTCAAGCTGCTCTCGGGCGCGCTGGCGCAGCGCCCGGACCGCAAGGTAATTCTGTCCGAGCGCGGCAACTTCCCGACCGATCTCTACATCGCGCAGGGAGTCGCCCGCCAGCTCGGCGGCAATCATCGACTGCGCCTGGTCGAGCGCCACGAGCTGGCCAACAGCCTCGACAGCGACGTCGCCGTGCTGCTCGCCACCGAGGTCGACTACCGCAGCGGTTCGCGACTCGACATGGCCGCGCTGACCGCCGCCGCCCACGCCGCGGGCGCGCTCACTATCTGGGACCTGGCCCACTCGGCCGGCGCATTCCAGGTCGAGCTCAACGCCGCCCGGGCCGATTTCGCGGTCGGCTGCGGCTACAAGTATCTCAACGGCGGACCGGGCGCACCGGCCTTCCTGTTCGTCGCGCGCCGCCACCAGCAGAGCTTTGTTCAACCGCTGTCGGGATGGTTCGGGCACGAGCAGCCGTTCCTGTTCGAGCCCGACTACCGCCCGGCGCCGGGGATCGCCCGCGCGCTGTGCGGTTCGCCGCCGATCCTGTCGATGGTGGCGCTCGAAGCCGGCGTCGATACCGTGCGCGGCGCGCTGGGCGGCGAGTCGATGGCGCTGCTGGAAGCCAAGGCGGCGGCGCTGACGTCCTGCTTCATCGAACTCGTCGCACCGCTGGCCGAGGAGTACCGGCTGGAACTGATCACCCCGCGCGAACCGGCGGCGCGCGGCAACCAGGTGAGCTACGCGTTCGGTGACGGCGAGCGCGCCTATGCGCTCACCCAGGCGCTGATCGCGCGCGGCGTGGTCGGGGACTTCCGCACCCCGGACATCGCGCGCTTTGGCTTCGCGCCGCTGTACCTGCGCTTCGTCGATGTCTGGGACGCCGTCGCGCACCTGCGCGCGGTGCTGGTCAACCGGGAATGGGACAGCGCGCGATTCCGCTCCCGCCGCGCGGTGACCTGAGCGCCGCGTCGTTCCAGCGGCAGCGGCAGGCAGCGTAGAATTCGGAACGATACCGTCCCGGATACAGGAGCCATCGATGTCGAGTTCGAAGAAATCCGCTGCGTCGTTCAAGTGGGAAGATCCGCTGCTGCTGGACGCACAACTCACCGAAGACGAGCGCATGGTGCGTGACGCCGCCGCAGCGTACTGCCAGGAGAAGCTCCAGCCCCGCGTTCTCGAGGCCTTCCGCAACGAGACCGCCGACCCGAAGATCTTCCGCGAAATGGGCGAGATCGGCCTGCTCGGACCGACCATCCCCGAGCAGTACGGCGGCCCGGGATTGAACTATGTCAGCTACGGATTGATCGCCCGCGAAGTCGAGCGCGTCGACTCCGGCTATCGCTCGATGATGAGCGTGCAGAGCTCGCTGGTGATGGTGCCGATCCATGAGTTCGGCACCGAGGCGCAGCGCCAGAAGTACCTCCCCAAGCTCGCCACCGGCGAGTGGATCGGCTGTTTCGGACTGACCGAACCCAGCCATGGCTCGGACCCGGGTTCGATGGAGACTCGCGCCAAGATCGTTCCCGGCGGCTACCAGCTGACCGGCTCCAAGACCTGGATTTCGAATTCCCCCTTCGCCGATGTCTTCATCGTCTGGGCCAAGTGCGTCGGCGGCGATTTCGACGGCCGCATCAAGGGTTTCATCATCGAAAAGGGCGCCAAGGGGCTGTCGGCTCCGGCGATCCACGGCAAGGTTTCGCTGCGCGCTTCGCTCACCGGCGAGATCGTGATGGACAGCGTCTTTGTTCCCGAGGAGCAGCTGATGCCCGGGGTCGAGGGCCTCAAGGGTCCGTTCACCTGCCTGAACTCGGCGCGCTACGGCATCGCCTGGGGTACACTCGGCGCCGCAGAGGACTGCTGGCACATCGCCCGCCAATACGTACTCGACCGCAAGCAGTTTGGCCGGCCGCTGGCCGCCAACCAGCTGATCCAGAAGAAGCTCGCCGACATGCAGACCGAGATCACGCTGGCGCTGCAAGGCTGCCTGCGCCTGGGCCGGATGAAGGATGAGGGCACGGCGTCGGTCGAGATCACTTCGATCATGAAGCGCAACTCCTGCGGCAAGGCGCTCGACATCGCCCGGATGGCGCGCGACATGCTCGGCGGCAACGGCGTCAGTGACGAATTCGGCGTGATCCGCCACATGGTCAACCTTGAAGCCGTCAACACCTACGAGGGTACCCACGACATCCACGCGCTGATCCTCGGTCGCGCCCAGACCGGCATCCAGGCGTTCTTCTGATCAGAAGCGGCCCCGGGGAACGCTGTTGACGAACCAGGCAACGGGGCCTGAGACCGGCGAGGTTGATACTCATCCCGGCGCGGCCCTCACCCTCGCCGAGCGGCGCCACATCGTCTTCGGACTCTTGCTGGCGATCTTCCTGGCAGCGATGGACCAGACGATCCTGGCGATTGCGCTGGTGACCATCGCCCGCGATCTCCATGGCCTGGACCTGATGCCGTGGCTGGTCTCGGGTTATCTGGTGGCAGCAACCGTCAGCACACCGATCTACGGCAAGCTCTCCGACCTCTACGGGCGCCGGCCGCTGCTGCTGGCGGCGATCTCGATCTACATGGTGGCTGGCATCCTCGCCATGCTGGCGCAGTCGGCGCCGCAACTGCTGGTGCTGCGCATCTTCCAGGGGCTCGGCGCCGGCGGGCTGCTCTCGCTCGCCCACACGACGATCGCCGACATCGCGCCGGGGGTCGAGCGGGGCCGTTACCAGGGAATGATTTCGGGAGTATTTGCGTTTGCCGCCGTCGTCGGGCCCGTGATCGGTGGTTACCTGACCCACTACCTGTCGTGGCGCGCGGTCTTCGCGTTCACGGTCCTGATCGCTGCGGCTGCCTTGCTGTCGGTGCGCGGCGCACTGCGCCGGCTGCCGGTCGGGCGGGGCCGCGCCGGCCGGCCAATCGACTATGCCGGTGCTTTGCTGCTGGGAGGCGGGCTGGCCACCCTGATGATTGCGCTCACCAGATTTGGCCAGGGCCGGAGCGGTGATTTAGCCTCGACGCTGGCGCTGCTCGCGGCCAGCGCGGCGCTGTTCGTGGCCTGCGCCTGGCGCGAACGACGCGCGCCTGAACCGATAATGCCGCCGGAGTTGTTTCGCAACCGCACGATGGTGTTGTGCTGCGCCCTGCTCGCGCTGATGTTCTTCGTGCTGGTGGGCATGACGGTGCTGCTGCCGATGGCGATGCAGACCGTGAGCGGGGCCGATACCGATGAAGTCGCGTTGCGGATGCTGCCGCTGACGCTATCGATTCCCTTCGGGGCCTTCCTGTCCGGCCGGCTGATGCTCGGCGTCACCACGCCGCGATCGCTGATGCGCGGCGGCTCGACGCTGGCGCTGATCACACTGATCGGGATCGCGTTCACCGGGCACAGTTCGCACCTGGCGATCGGCGCCTGGATGCTGCTGCTCGGGATCGGCGTTGGACTGCCGCTGCCGGCCGCGCTGGTGGCCCTGCAGATGTCCGTGGCAGCACGCCAGATGGGGATTGCCACCGCCACCAGCGCGCTGTTTCGCACCCTCGGAGGCGCGATCGGAATCGCGATCCTCACCTCGGTGCTGTTCGAGCAATTGCGCGCCGGATCAATACCGGGGAGTTCTCCAGCCGCGTCGGCGTTGCTGGGATCGGTCGCGCGCTCTGGTGCCGAGGCAACCTACGCTGCGTTCAGGACTGCCTACGGGGTGGCCGCGCTGGCCGCGCTGGCGGCACTGGGTTGCGCGCTGGCGATGCCATCTGCGGTGGGGCCACCGGGAATTCGTCGCCGCTCGGGGACGCCAACCTGATCGGACAGCGAGCCGCCTAGCCGTAGCGCCGCGAGATGGTTTCCGCGATGCACACCGGGCGTTCGTCGCCCTTGCGCTCGATCCGGGCCTGCCAGGTCATCTGGACGCCGCCATCGGCGAGGTCCTCGATCTTCTCCAGCTTGAACCGCGCCCGCAACTCGCTGTCAACCGGTACCGGCGCGGTGAAGCGGACCCGGTTGAGGCCGTAATTGACCGCCATGCGCACGCCGCGCATTGCCATCGCGGTCGCGAAGAAGTGCGGCAAAAGCGACAGCGTCAGGTAGCCGTGGGCGATCGTCGTGCCAAACGGTCCGCTGGCCGCACGCTCCGCATCGACGTGGATCCACTGGTGGTCCCCCGTGGCCCGCGCGAACTGATCGATCCGCTCCTGGGTAACCGCGACCCACTCGCTCACCGCGACCTCGGCGCCGACACACGAGCGCAATTCGTCAAGCGTCTCGAAAACCTTCATCGCTTCCGATCTCCGTCAAAGTCTTCAGTCTGCCACGTGGACGCGATTGCGACCGCTGCGCTTGCCCGAAAACAACGCATCGTCGACCCGCCGCAACAGGTCTTCGAGCGACTCGCCGGCGCGAACATCGGCGACGCCGATTGTCACGGTAAGGGGCAGCGCCTCAATGCCGCCATGGGTTTCCACCATGGAACGCAACTTCTCGGCGAGCGCCATCGCACCATCGCACGTGGTATCAGGCGCGACGATCACGAACTCGTCACCACCGAAGCGATAAAACCCGTCACAAGCGCGAATCTGCCCGCGGATCAATTCACTTACCTTGATCAGAGCCTGATCGCCGGCCGCATGTCCCAGCGAGTCGTTGACCTTCTTGAAACTGTCGAGATCCAGCACCAGCAGCGCAATTTGGCGCTTCGCCCGCGCCAGCAAGGCCAGCTCCTGCGCCAGACGTGCGTCGAGAGCCCGCCGGTTTCCTGCGTTGGTGAGCGAGTCGGTGAGCGAGAGATGCTCGAGTTCCTCGGCGAACCGGCGCGAGCGGGTCGCGAACACGTAGGTGAAACCGGGAACCAGGAGCAGGGTTCCCATCAGGATCGCGAGATTGATGCTGGGCAAGGCGTTCCACAGCGTCGCTCCCAGGGCCAGCCAGGCGCCGACCGTGGTCGCCAGCGCGGGCAGCGGGGCGAGCACGAAAAAGGTCGCCACCATCGCTGGAAAAGCCCAGTAGGCGAACACCGGACCCTGATGCCAGGCAAGCCACAAGATCCACGGAAAAGCCAAGAACGGAATTGCCGCTCCCGAACGGCGATACTCGCCCGTGCGGTGGGTGTTCCAGCCCAGAAAAAGAAACATGGAAATCACCAGCAGATCGACCGCGCCCACACCAACCTCACCATGCATGAAGCGCCGCGCGGCGAAGGGCAGGATCAGCAGCCCGGTCAGGGCGAACAGCACCGGCAACACCTGGCGCTCGAGAGTCCCGTGGGAGGTTGAACTAGGGGCTCGCAAGCTCATCCCAGGCGCCCTGGATTCACCGCTGCATTGCCGGCTGAATCCGCGGCGAAATCGGTGAATATGCGCATGCAGTCAGCTCCAGTCGGTTATCAGTTGGTCAGGCGAGTAGTCAAAGCCAGTCTAGTCGTACTGCAAAACTACACCAGTCCGCTCATCCATCTGGACGCTACGCAGGTCGGATTGTACTGCTCACAGTGATACCGGAAGATCGAATTCCGATTTGCGCGCTTCGGGAGCACGCCATGGCGACCGCTGTTCGATCTCTGCCGGCATCAGGTCATCGACTGCAGGCCTTCGGGCCAACACGCTCGAGCGCGCGGCGCGCGCTGCTGGCACTGGTGCTGGTGCTCGCCATCGCCAATTCGCCAGACACGCCCGGCGCCGAGCTCTCGTGCTCAGCCGTGCAAGCCGGCAACCCGCTCGACTGCGCAGCCGCGGCGCCGGCCGCGCTGCCGGACACCGGCGCGGGCAGCGCGGCCGGCAATCCGATCGACCTGGTCAGCGGCAACAAGTACCAGCTCGAGACCGACCTGGCGCCGCTGCCGGGAGCGCTCGGCCTGGAAATCAGGCGGCACTACAACAGTTCGGACGCCAGTGCCGGCGCCTTCGGCCCGGGCTGGCGGCTCGGCTACGAAGCACGGCTCGAGGACCTGCGCAAGCGCGTCGTGATCGTGCAGGCCGACGGACGCCGGATCGCGCTCGACTGTGGCGCCAGCGCCCGCACCGGATCGGGCGCGCAGCGGACGTGCCGGGGGAGCAGCCCGGCGCAGGGCAGCGTGGTGATCGACACCGGCGGCCAGCTCGCACGCTGGCGCTGGCCCGACGGCCGCCAACTGGAGTTTGCCCGGGTCGCGGACGAGGTCCTGGCGCTGCGCCGAATAACGCTCGGCGACGGCGCGACCCTGACGATCAGCCTCGACTCCCACGCCCGTCCGGTGCGGGTGCGCGATCCCCAGGGCCGGACCTTGCACATCAGCTATGGCGCCGGTGACGGGTCGTTGCGCCGGATCGCCCGCATCGTCGCTCCAGTCGGTGCATGGCACTACCGTCACGACAGCAGCGGGCGACTGATTGCTGCCGCCGCACCCGAGGAGAGCGTCGCGCGCGACGATGCTGGACGCGCCCTGCCCGTGGGAGTGAGGCGCCGGATCGTGCGCCATTACCACTACGCCCCGGACGATCCCCGGCCGAGCACCCTGCTGACCGGAATCAGCGTCGAGGCCAGGTTGAGCATCAGCGATGGGCAGTCGCTCGCCAGCCAGTCGTCAGCCGAGACCGCGCCGGTGCGCATTGCGACCTACAGCTACGACGAACACGGCCGGGCGTTGAGCAGCGCAGGCTTTGGCGGCGCCAATCGGGTGCGGATCGCGTATCTCGACGGCGCTCGCACCCTCCTGACCAACGCCGATGGCGTCGAGACTACCTACCGGCACGCGCTGGTCGCCGGCAAGCGTCGCATCGTCGCAGCGCTCGGTCCCGGCTGCCCGGTCTGCTCGCCCGGCAACCGGCGCTACCGCTACGGCCCGGACGGCGCGCTGCGCAGCGTCGCGGTGCTCGCTCCCGATGGCAGCGGCCGGACGCTCGTGACCACCAGCGCGCGGCTTGACGAACTAGGCCGGGTGGTGCGCGTCGTCAGTCAGAACCATGGCCCCAGGGCGGCAGGTCCGCCGCGCACGCTGCTGCGCATCGCGTATCACGGTCGCTCCCGGCTGCCGGCGTTGCTCTTGCGGCCCAGCGTCGTGGCGGGGCACGAACACCGCACCGCTCTGTCGTTCAACGAACATGCCCAACTGCAGCAGGTGCGCGAGAGCGGCTTCGCGCCCGGGCAGGTGGCAAGCGCGGTGAGCCGCACGCTGAGGCTGTCATACGATCGCAGCCAGCGTCTGATTGCGGTGGACGGGCCACTTCCCGGTCAGCAGGACACGGTGCGCTACGCCTACGACCGCTTCGGCCGGCTGACCCGGATCATCTCCGCCGCCGGTGTGGTCCGGGAACTGGCTTACGACCATGCCGGACGCGTCACCCGTGTGGTGCCCGACGACGGGGTGGCGATCGAAATGTCATGGAGCGCAACCGGCAAACTGCGTGCATTGCGGCGTGCCGGCGAGCTGCGCACCTTGACCTACGACGCATTCGGCAACGTCCGTGAGCTGCAGCGCAACGGGGTGCCCGAGCGTTTGCTGGCCCACGATCCGGCCGGCCGCTTGCGGCTGGCAGCAAACAGCACGCTCGCCCTCGCACAGTACGACTACGACGCCAGCGGACGGGTCATTGAAACGGTCCGCAGCGCCTTCGACGGTGCCGCGACCGAAAGCCTGAGCCGCGATGCACTGGGCCGAATCACCCGGCAACAGGCAGCCGAGGGCGGAGTCACGGTGCTGGGCTACGACCCCCGTGGCCTCTTGAGCATGGTGCGCGATCCGGCTGGAATCCTCGCCACCCTCGACTACGACGAACTTCGCCAGCCGCGCGCGCGCACCGCCGCGGCCAATACCAGGTCTGCCGCCACCCAATTGATCGAACACGATGGGCAGGGCGAGATTGCGGCGCTGACGACACCCGCAGGCCGTCGTTACGCCTTGCTGCGCGACGACTTCGGCCGAATCGTGGCGAGCACGGATCCGGCCGCCGGCACCAGCCGCTATCGCTACGACCAGGCTGATCGGCTGATCGAACGCGTCGACCCCGACGGGTCGGTGCGCAGTTACCGCTACGACGCTGACGGCCGCCTGACCGAGCGCCTGAGCACCTCACCCGGCAAATCTCCGCGGCGGGTGGTGCTGCGCTACCGCGGCGCCCGGTTGATCGCGATCTCGAACGACGCGCAGAGCGAGGAGCGCGGTTTCGATGAACAATCGCGACTGATCTCGATCACCCGCGGGTTTCATGGCGAGCCGCCGTTCACCGTCACCGAATCCTTCGCCTACCGGCCCGACGGCCGGCTCGCCACCCGCACGCTGGCCGACGGCAGCGTCTTGCGCGCGCGAAGCAATGCGACCGGCCGGGTGGTCGCGCTCGAATGGATTGCCCGCCCCGGCGCGGCCGCCATCACGATCGTCTCCGATATCGAATCAGACAGCCTGGGGGCAAGAGCCTGGACCTACGGCAACGAGGTGCGCATGCGGGCGACGCGCTCAGCGGCCGGGCGGCTAATGGGCATGCGCTACCAGGGCGCCGACGGCGCAGAGTTGCTGTCGCTGGCACTGCGCTATGACGCGCTCGGCAACATCACTGCCGAGAAGCACGGCGGTGAGATCAGCCAACACCGCTACGATGCGCTTGGGCGGCTGATCGCGACCCGCTCTGGCGATGGGTTGCACCACTTCGCCTACGACGCCGACGGCAACCGGATCGCCAGCCAGTCACCCGGCGCGCCGGCGGCAGTGACCTCGCCCGCCGAGCCGTTGCGCTTCGACGCCGCCGGCCGGGTCATTGCCGACGCGCTCCACCGCTACCTCTGGAGCGCCGACGGCAGACTGGCCGAGATTCGGCCGGCCAGTGCACCGGCTGACGCCGCACCGCTCGCCCGCTACGACTACAACGCCCGTGGCGAGCGCGTCAGCGCCTGGTCCGGGGCAGCCGCCGTACCCACCCACTTCCTCTATCAGGACGGGCTGGTGGCGGCCGAGCTCGATCGCCACGGCCGGATCTTGCGCCACTATTTCCATCTCGAGGGCATGCCGATCGCGACCATCGACCTGCGCTGGCCGCAGCCGGGCGCTGCCGGTGGCGCCGGGCCGCTGCAGACGACGGTCACCTTCCTGCATGGCAACCACCTGCGTGCCCCGGTGATGGCCACCGACCGCTTCGGTTACCAGGTCTGGCGCGCCTGGTCGCAACCGTTCGGCGAGCCCCGCCGCCAACCCGCCACGACCGGCCGCCCAAAGCGATCCCCGGAGAGGGAGGGCGCGCAGCGCTACCGCCAGCCGCTGGCTTTCGCGGGCCAGTACCGTGACGACGACAGCGGCCTGCACTACAACCTGCAGCGCTACTACAACCCGCGCTCGGGCCGCTACCTCAGTCCGGACCCACTCGGGCCGTTGGCCAGCAGCAACGCCTACGCCTACGCCGAGTCGAACCCGCGCTCGGGAATCGATCCTTTGGGGCTGATCCTGTTCGCGTTCGACGGCACCGGCATGACGGCGGATTCGCGAACCAACGTTTCATGGCTGGCGAACGACTACGGTGACAATGCCAGCGGGATCATCGGCGCCAGCCGGCCGTTCTACGAACCAGGGCCCGGTTCAAGCTGGTGGTCCGCCGGTGATTCGGTGATCGCCTACACGCTCTCGCTGGTGGTCGCGCGCCAGCTCCAGCGGCTCGACAACTACCTGCGGGCAACGCTCGACAATGCCGCTTCGCTCACTGGCGCCTCGAGCGCGCCCTTGAGCACCACCGTCGACGTGATCGGCTTCTCGCGCGGCGCTGCTGCGGCCCGCAGTTTTGCCAACCAGGTCGCCAAGCGCGAGCGCGAGGGCTACTATCTGCGCCTGCTCCGGGGCCGCTGCGTCGACCTGGAGCTGCGCTTCATGGGCCTGTTCGACACCGTGCTCAGCATCGCGGCGGGCAGTTTCGACCTGGGCATTCCGGAGGCAGTCGCTTACGCCGCCCAGGCCGTAGCGGTCAACGAACACCGCACGCTCTTTCCGCTCGAGTCGATCGAGCCCGACTTTTCGGCGATCGGGGCGAGCCCCGCGCGGGTCGAACTCGGTTTCGTCGGCTCGCACTCCGACGTCGGCGGGGGCTATTCATGTGCCAGCGGCTGCGACGGCGGCGACCTCTCGGACATCGCGCTCAACTGGATGCTCGAGCAGGCACGCCGCGCCGGGGTCACGATGGCGGTGTTGCCGCCCGAGCAGCGCGCGGTCAGCAACCCGGTCTTGCACAACGAGGTCTACGCCCTGCCCTTCGGTGCCTGGGGCAGCGACCAGGATCGCGCGGTGCACTACCCCAACGCGACCAACGCGCCATGGCCGGCGCCGCTCCAGCGCAGCGCACCGATCGCCGGACTCGACACAGCCACCAGTTCTGCATTCATCATCACCGACCCGGATCCCGGCCAGCAAATCGAGGGCAGCGTCGATCTCGACGCCTATCGCTCGTGGCTGGCCGACACCTACGGCCTGGTGCTCGGACCCTGAGCAGCTGCTTCGAGCTAGGCGCCGTGCTTGGTGCCGAAGATCCGGTCGCCGGCATCGCCCAGTCCGGGCAGGATGTAGGAGACCTCGTTGAGGCAGCGGTCGAGCGCCGCGACATAGACCGGCACCTCGGGGTGGTGTTCCTGGAACACCGCGACCCCTTCGGGGGCAGCAACCAGCGCGAGGAAGCGGATCATGTTCGCGGGGACGCCGCGATCCAGCAGGGTCTGCACCGCGTAGACCGCCGAGTAGCCAGTGGCGAGCATCGGATCGCAGACGATGAACAGGCGGCCTTCGATCTCCGGCAGGCGCACGTAGTATTCGACCGGGCGGGCATCGTCGCCGCGGTACAGGCCGATGTGGCCCTGGCGTGCCGAGGGAATCAGCTCGGTCAGGCCATCGGCCATCCCCAACCCGGCGCGCAGCACCGGCACCACCGCCACCTTCTTGCCGGCGATCACCGGTGCATCCATCGGTTCGAGCGGAGTCTCGATCGCGAGGGTCGTCATCGGCAGGTCGCGGGTGATCTCGTAGCCCATGAGCAGCGTCAATTCCTTGAGCAGCTCACGGAAGGTCCGCGTCGAGGTCGTCAGGTCGCGCATGTGCGAGAGCTTGTGCTGGACCAGCGGGTGTTCGAGGATGAAGAGGTTGGGGAAGCGGGGATCCTTGCGCATTAAGTTTTGTCCTTGCGACGCTGGGTCAGTCGCCGCGCCCAAGGCCGTTGCGGCCAGCGGCACGACTCGCCACCATGGGCGTTACCGCAGGAATTGTAAGGCAGTTGCGGGCACCGGGATTCAGATGCCGGTAGCCTCGGTCATCAGCGCGCGCCAGCGTCGGTAACGCTCGCGCAGCGCCGCATCTTCAGCGGGCATGAAGACCTGTTCATCCCCGGCCGAATTCCACTGCGCGGGGCGCCCGGCAGCAAGGTAGGCGATACCGCGTGCCGTCGCTTCCGGGTCTTCGCGGCGGTGCACGGGCAGGCCGCTTAGCGCCGCCAACCGGGCGCACAGGCCGTCGAGTCGCGACACGCCGCCACTGACCCGGATGCGGCCTGCCGGAGGCAGGTATTGCGCCATTTCGTCAATGTTGGCCTGGAGCAGGAAGACGATGCTCTCGACCACCGCCACTGCCTGCTGCCAGGGCTCGCCCACACCCACGTAACGGGACACAAATTCGGGCTGCCAAAATGGCCCGCCGAGACCCGCGATGCCGTTGAGAAACAGCAGCGGCTCGCCGGGCTGTTCGAGCCAGGGCTCGAGGAGCGCCACGACATCGGGCACATCGAGTTGCTCGCGCAGCCACTCGAGCGCGGTGCCGGCCCCGTTGACGTTGCCCTCAACCGTGTACACCGTCGCCTGCCCATCGTCGAGGATGATGCCGGTCAGCGAGCGGGGCAGGTAGTCCGGCGTCCGAGTCAGCACGCGCTGCACGAACGCGCTGGTGCCGATGTTGATGTAGGCCGAGTCTTCCTCCGGCCAGCCGAACGCGAACACCGCGGCCGATTGATCGCCGTTCACGGCCAGCATTGGGATTTCCTGATCGTTCGAACGCAGCGTCCCATAGTTATGGCAGGTCGGCACGCAAAGCGGCAGGAAGCCCTCCGGAAGACCAAACAACGCGAGCAGCGTCGGATCCCAGTCGCGCGTCTGCAGATTGAAGAGCTGCGTGCGAGCCGCGCACTGCGGATCGGCCAGGAACGGCTGCTCGTCGAGCAGCCGGTAGGTTAGAAAGCTCGCCTGCGGCCCCCAGCACAGTGTGCCCGCGGCGCGCGCCTGCTGCACCGCGGGGAGGTGATCCAGCGCCCAGCGTAGCTTGCTCGCGCCATAGTGGGGCGAGAGGAACAAACCGGTCCTGCGATGCACCTCCTCGCCACGGACCTCGAACTGCTGCAACCAGCGGCGAGCGCGGCGATCTTGCCAGCTGAATACCGGCGACAGCGGCCGGCCAGCGCGGCGATCCCAGCACACGCAACTCGAGCGCTGGCTGGCGAGACCGGCGGCCTGGACATCGCGGCGGCGCTCGCCCAGTGCCCGGAGCGCAGAGTCGATCGCGGTGACCACCGAGGCGAGCATTTCGTCACCGTCCTGCTCGGCCCAATCCTGCTGGGGCCGGGTGAGCGAGATCTCCTGCTCTGCCGAGCTGATCACGCGGCCGCGACGATCGAGGACAACCGCTCGAGTGGCGTGTGTCCCCTGGTCGATCGCCAGGATGAGCGGATCCGAAGTCATGACCAACCACCCCGTTTCGCGGCGAAGCTGCCTCGAATCATCTTAGCACTCGCTGCGCGGCTGCCGCGGCGTCGCGCTAGTCCTTGACGCCCAGGCGGCGCGCCAGCTTGTGCAGGTTGCTCGCGTCCAGCTCGAGCTGCTGCGCGCTGCGCGCCCAGTTGCCGTCATTACCGGCAAGCGCGCGTTGGATGAGCTCGCGCTGATAGTCGTCAACCGCGTGGCGCAGGCTGAGCGGCGCTGACACAGCCGCTGTCTCGGCCGTGGCTGGGTTCTCGGGATGGGGCGCAGGCAGGCTGCGTTGCTCGAGATCGAGCAGGTCGGCCTCGAGCGTGACGATGTCGTTGCGGTTGACCCCACGACTCATGGCCTTGAGTGCCGCCCGGCTGATCACATGTTCGAGCTCGCGGACATTTCCCGGCCAACCGTATTGGCGCAATGCCGATTCGGCGTTCGGGGAAAGGCGCAGACTGCGTAATCCCAGCCGCGCCCGGTTGAGCTCAAGAAAGCGGCCGGCCAGCAGCAGCACGTCGTTGCCGCGCTCGCGCAGCGGTGGGATCGGAATCGGGTAAACCGAGAGCCGGTGATAGAGGTCAGCCCGAAACGAGCCATCGCGAACGTGGTCGCGCAATACGCGGTTGGTCGCGGCAATGATGCGCACATCCACGCGCCGCGGCGCATCGGCTCCCAGGCGCTGGATCTCGCCGTTTTGCAGCGCGCGCAACAGCTTGGCCTGCACCGCCAGCGGCAATTCGCCGACTTCGTCGAGGAACAGCGTGCCGCCATCGGCGGCCTCGAAGCGACCCGGGCGGGCGCTGACCGCTCCCGAAAAGGCGCCCTTGACGTGGCCGAACAGCTCACTCTCGGCCAGCGATTCGGGCAATGCGGCGCAATTGACGTGCACCATCGGTTGATTTCGGCGCCGCGAGAGCCGATGCAAGCGGTGCGCGAAGAGTTCCTTGCCCACGCCCGTTTCGCCCAGCAACAGGACCGGCAGCTCGGTATCGGCGACCACGACGAGCTCGTGGAGCAGAAGCCCGATCGCCTCGCTCTGGCCAAGAATCTCGGCTTCGTCGCGAACCGGGCCCCGTTCCGGAGAATCCCCGCGCGTCAGACGCAAGGCGCGGATTTCGGCTTCCATCCGGGTCATGCGAATGGCCGCCTCGACGATGACGATAAACGCGTCCAGCTCGGCCTGCGAGGCCTCGTCGAAGGATCCGACCTGCAGCGCGTCGAGCGTCAGCACCCCCCATGGACGCCCCTCGACCTGGAGGCTGGTGCCCATGCAATCGTGCACCGGCAGCGGCTCGCCGGCATGCTCGTCGATCAGTCCGTCGTAGGGATCCGGCAGAGTACTGTCGTGGTGAAACCGCGTCACGCCGCGGCGCGCGAGGATCGCGGCGAGGCGCGGGTGTTGCCCGACGGCGAAGCGGCGTCCGAGCGCATCGCGCACCAGTCCATCGATTGCCACCGGTCGCAGATGATCCTCTTCCAGGTGCAACAGAGCAACGGCGCCGCAGCGGAAATGAGTGCGCAGTCGCCCGACCAGTCGTTGCAGCCGCACGGCCTGGGGAAGGTCTTCGACCAAGTCGGCGAGGAGCATGGATTCCTGCACGGTCATAAATACCTTTAGAAGGTGTAATTAACCTCAAATAATATGGTTAATACTACCATTTAGGGCTCTTTAGCAGGCCAATCCCCTCTCAATTAGGCCTGGCACGATTATCGCAATGCTTTCTTCGTCAACCAATTAAACGGAGAACAGCATGAACCTACTTGACCAATCCCTCGGTGAACTCGCCCGCGACATTCCCGGCGCAACCCGCGTCTTCAACGAGCACGGGCTGGACTTCTGCTGCGGTGGTAACGTCAGCTTGCGCGCCGCGGCAACCATCAAGGACCTTGACCCCGACGCGATAGCGAAACACCTGCAGCAGGTGCTCGCCGCCGCAACACCCGCCGATCGCGACTGGAACGCGGCGCCCCCGGCGGATCTGGTCGAGCATATCGTCAGCCGCTACCACGACACTCACCGCGAACAGCTGCCCGAGCTGGTGCGCCTGGCCCGCCGGGTTGAAAGCGTGCACGGTGACAAAGCCGAGTGTCCGCGCGGCCTGGCCGACCTGCTGGAGATCATCCAGGAGGAAATGGAAAGCCACATGCAGAAGGAAGAGCAGATCCTGTTCCCGATGCTGGCGAGCGGACACGGCGCGATGGCAGCCGGCCCCATCGCGGTGATGCGCAGGGAGCACGACCAGCATGGCGAGAACCTCCAGCAGATGGCAACCATGACCAACGACATTACTCTGCCGGCCGAGGCCTGCAACACCTGGAGCGCGCTCTACCTCGGTCTGCGCACCCTGCGTGAAGATCTGATGGAACACATCCACCTCGAGAACAACATCCTGTTCGCAAACGCTGCGGCGGCTACGCCGGCCCACGCCTGAACCACCACAACGACAACGAGATCCGTCATGGGCCCTTACCGCAAACTCTGGTTCACGCTGATCGCCGTGCTGGCGGTCACCTTCTCGATCCTCGGCTACTTCGGCACCGAGGTCTACCGGCAGGCGCCGCCGATTCCGAAGCAGGTAGTGAGCGCCGACGGCAAGCTGCTCTTCACCGGGGAGGACATCCTCGACGGGCAGACCGCCTGGCAATCGGTGGGCGGCATGCAACTCGGTTCGATCCTCGGCCACGGCGCCTACCAGGCGCCGGACTGGACCGCCGACTGGCTCCACCGCGAACTCGTAGCCTGGCTCGACCTGGCTGCGCAACAAGAGCAGGGTCGGCCGTACGCTGAACTTGCGGCTCCTACCCAGATGGCGCTGCGCGAGCAGTTGCGCGCCGAATATCGCGCCAACCGTACCGATCCGGTCACCGACACGCTGACTGTCTCGGCCCGACGCGCCCAGGCGATGGCCACCACGGCGGCCTATTACGACCGGCTCTTTTCCGACGCTCCCGAACTCCACCAAAGCCGCGTCAGCTTCGCGATGAAAGAGAACACGCTCCCCAGCGCCGCGCGGCGGGTGCAGATGACCCGCTTCTTTGGCTGGACAGCATGGGCCGCGGCCACCGAGCGACCGGGGCAGAACGTCACTTACACCAACAACTGGCCGCACGAACCACTGATCGGCAACCAGCCCAGCGGCGAGAACATCGTCTGGTCGCTGGTCAGCGTCGTGCTGTTGCTGGCTGGCGTCGGCTCCCTGATCTGGGGTTGGTCGTTCCTGCGCCGGCAGGAGGGCGGCGAACCGGTCGTACCAGAGCGTGACCCGCTCAGCCTGGTCGCGCTCACGCCGTCCCAGCGCGCGTTGGGCAAATACCTCTTTCTGGTGGTCGCGCTCTTTGTGTTCCAGGTCTTCATCGGCGGGCTTACCGCCCATTACACGATTGAGGGCCAGAAGTTCTACGGGCTCGACCTGGCGCGCTGGTTTCCCTACTCGCTGACGCGCACCTGGCATATCCAGAGCGCGCTCTTCTGGATCGCCACCGGCTTTCTCGCCGCCGGGCTCTTCCTCGCGCCGCTCATCAACGGCGGCAAGGATCCCAAGTACCAGAAGCTCGGCGTCGACATCCTGTTCTGGGCCCTGGTCGCGGTCGTGGTGGGTTCCTTCACCGGCAACTTCCTGGCCATAGCGCAGATCATGCCTGCGAACCTCAATTTCTGGCTCGGTCACCAGGGTTATGAATACATCGACCTTGGTCGCCTGTGGCAGATCGGCAAGTTCACCGGTATCGTGCTGTGGCTGTTCCTGATGATGCGCGGCATCGCTCCGGCGCTGCGCAAGCCCGGTGGTGACAAGAACCTGCTGGCTTTACTGACCGCTTCGGTGGTTGCAATCGGCCTGTTCTACGGCGCCGGCTTCTTCTACGGCGAACGCACCAATCTGACCGTGATGGAGTACTGGCGCTGGTGGGTCGTACACCTCTGGGTCGAGGGCTTCTTCGAAGTCTTTGCCGCCACCGCCCTGGCCTTCGTGTTCTCCGCGCTCGGCCTGGTATCGCAGCGCATGGCGACCGCGGCCAGTCTGGCTTCGGCTTCGCTGTTCCTGCTGGGCGGCATTCCCGGCACTTTTCATCACCTCTACTTCTCCGGCACCACGACCCCGATCATGGCCGTGGGCGCCACCTTCAGCGCGCTCGAAGTCGTGCCGCTGATCGTGCTCGGCCACGAGGCCTGGGAGAACTGGCGCCTGAAGGAGCGCGCGCCCTGGATGGAGAATCTGCGCTGGCCGCTGATGTTCTTCGTTGCGGTCGCATTCTGGAACATGCTCGGCGCCGGGGTGTTCGGCTTCATGATCAACCCCCCCATCTCGCTGTACTACGTACAGGGCCTGAACACCACGCCGGTGCACGCGCACGCCGCGCTGTTCGGAGTCTACGGCTTCCTGGCGCTGGGCTTCACGCTCCTGGTGCTGCGCTACATCCGGCCTCAGTACCAGCTCAACCGGCGCCTGATGATGACCGCGTTCTGGGGGTTGAACGCCGGCCTGGTGCTGATGATCGCCACCAGTCTGCTGCCGATTGGCATCATCCAGCTGCATGCCAGCGTCACCGAGGGCCTGTGGTACGCGCGCAGCGAAGCCTTCATGCAGCAGGGCATCCTGCAGAACTTGCGCTGGGTGCGCAGCTTTGGCGACATGGTGTTCATCGTCGGAGCTGTGGCGGTGGCGCTGCAGGTGGTGTTGGGGCTGGTCGGCAGGACACCGGCTCTGCATACGTCGGAGGGGCGCCTGCGCCCCGTCTGAGGCTAAGCACAATCCGGGTCATCGCGCTACCGGCGCGGTGACCCGACCACGTGCCTCTGGTCCAGACACAACATCCTTATCCAGGAAGCCGGCAGCGGGCATCACCAGCGGTGATGCCCGACGGGCCTCAGCCGCGCAGCCGGAAACGCTGGATCTTGCCGGTGGCCGTCTTGGGCAGTTCCGCAGTGAATTCGATCCAGCGCGGATACTTGTGCGGCGCGAGCTGGCCGCGCACGTGGGCGCGCAACTCATCGACCAGCTGGTCGTTGGCATCGCTCGGGTTCTTGAGCACCACGAAGGCCCGCGGCTTGATCAGTTCGTCGGCATCCGGGGAACCCACCACGGCAGCTTCGAGCACCTTGGGGTGAGTCGCCAGCGCCGACTCGACCTCGAAGGGCGAGACGTACTGGCCGCTGACCTTGAGCATGTCGTCAGAGCGGCCGGAGTAAGTGTAGTAACCGTCGGCGCCGCGCACGTACTTGTCGCCGCTGTGGGTCCACTCTCCGCGGAACACGGCGCGGCTCTTCTCGCGTTGGTTCCAGTACCCGGAGGCCGCGCTCGGTCCGTTGACGAACAGGTCGCCGACCTCATCGTCGGCCACCGGCTCGCCCTTGTCGCCGAGCAGCTTCAGTTCGTAACCGGGGACGGCCATGCCGGTCGTTCCGTAGCGCACTTCTCCGGGCCGGTTGGAGAGGTAGATGTGCAGCATCTCGGTCGAGCCGATGCCGTCGAGGATGTCGACGCCGGTGCGCTCGCGCCAGCGCTCGCCGATCTGTGCCGGCAGAGCCTCGCCCGCCGAAGTCGCGACGCGCAATTGCATCGTGCCGCGCTCGGGAAACGCCGGGTCGGCGAGCATCGCCGCGAACAGCGTCGGCACGCCGTAGAAAATCGTCGGCCGATGCACCCCGGTGAGCCGCGCGAACACTGCCGCCGGCGTGGGGCGTTCGGCCATCAGCACCGCGGTGGCGCCGACTGCCATCGGGAAGCTCAGGCCATTGCCCAGCCCGTAGGCAAAGAAGAGCTTGGCGGCCGAAAACACCCGGTCTGATTCCTTGATCCCGAGCACCGGCCGAGCGTAGAGCTCAGCGGTCTGGATCATGCTCGAATGAATATGGACGGTGCCCTTGGGCGTCCCGGTCGAGCCCGACGAATAAAGCCAGAAGCACGGCTCGTCGGGTGAAGTGTCAGGCCCTTCGAAGGGCTCGTGTCCGGCGGCGAGCAGGTCCTCGAAGCGCAGCCGACCGGCGGCATCGGCGGCGGCCATCCCGCTCACCACGAGGTGCTCGAGCGTCGGCACGGTGTCGACTAGCCCGGTGAAATTGGCCAGCAGCGGATTGGACACGATCACCGCCCGGGCGCGCGAGTCGCGCACCATGAACTCGTAGTCCCTGGCCATCAGCAGAGTGTTGGCCGCCACCGGGACGATCCCGGCCTTGATCGCTCCCAGGAACGCCACCGGCCAGTCGATCGAGTCGTGCATGCAGATCATCACCCGCTCTTCGCGGCGCAGGCCGAGCGTCACCAGAGCACTGGCAAAGCGGTCGACGCGACCCGCCAGTTCGCCGAAGGTGCAGCTGCCGGTATCGTCGACGAATGCCACCTTGTCGACGCGCCCGGCCGCGAGATTGCGCCCGATCAGATCGACCGCGGCGTTATAGCTCGCGGGTATCTCGATTCGCGGCGGGCTGGCGCGGTGATCCGCGCTCGATAGCTGGTTCATCACTGTCTCCCCCTCCGGTTCTGGTCCGGATCTTACGGCGGCGGCGCCCCTGTCATGCAACCCGCACGTATTCGTGATCGAGCGGGAGATTGTTGATGCCGCGATCCGGCGGCGCGATCCAGCCGGCCATCTTGCCGGGCTCGTGCACCTTGACCATCAGCGACTTCACGTGCTCCCGATCTTCGGCGCTCGGCAACCAGCCGCCGATCCCGGCGCTGTAGCGCTCGGCACTGATGCGCCGGCCAGTCGGGTCGGTCGGGATGCTGGCCCAGGCTCCGATCTTGCGCCGGAAACGCGATGACGGCAGCGCCAGCTGGAATCCGGTGCCGGCGCGCTCGAGGGTCCGATTCCAGCGCTTGAGGCCGATTTCGCAGTCGCGGATATAGGACTGCCGCACCACTTCGTTGGTGGCGTTGCGCATCGGAATCTCGGCGATCGCGACGCCATCGCCGCTGCCGTTCCAGTCCGCGACCGGCCGGACGAGTTCGAAACTGGTGTCGCGTTCGAGATGATCAGCGTAGCCGGCCTCATCGGGGCGTCCCTTGATCCCGGTCGCGAAGGCGCTCGCGGCATTGGACGAATCCTCGCCGCCGAAGAGATCGAGCGATGAAGTGAACCAGTAGTTGAGGTAGCGCTGCAGCAGCTCGAGGTCGATGCCGCCGGCGCGCCTGATCGCAGCCGGATCGTCGGTCTTGAGTTCCTTCATCAGCTCGATGGTGCGCCGGATCACCCGCGCAATCCCGGTGTCGCCGACGAACATGTGATGCGCCTCCTCGGTCAGCATGAAGCGGCAGGTGCGCGAGAGCGGATCGAAGGCCGATTCGGCGAACGACTTCAACTGATACTTGCCGTCCCGGTCGGTGAAATAGGTGAACATGTACAGCGAGAGCCAGTCGTCGATCGGCTCGTTGAAGGTCTCGAGGATGCGGGCATTGTCCGGATCTCCCGAGTGACGCTCGAGCAGCCCCTCGGCTTCCTCCCGGCCATCACGGCCGAAATAGGCGTGCAGCAGGTAGACCATCGCCCACAAGTGCCGCCCCTCCTCGACGTTGACCTGGAACAGGTTGCGCAGGTCGTAGAGCGACGGCGCGACGTGCCCGAGCATGCGCTGCTGCTCGACCGATGCCGGCTCGGTATCACCCTGGGTGACGATGAAGCGGCGCAGCATCGAGCGATACTCCCCCGGCACCGACTGCCACGCCTCCTGGCCCATCGCGTCGCCGAAGCCGATCTTGCGCCCGGGCTCGGCATCGGCGAGAAAGATCCCCCAGCGATAGTCGGGCATGCGCACCTTGCCATAGCTGGCCCACCCCTTGGCATCGACGCCCACGGCGGTGCGCAGGTAGACGTCGGAGGACTGGAAATCGGCCGGGCCGGATTCCTTCCACCAGTCAAGAAACCGCGGCTGCCAGTGCTCGAGCGCGCGCTGGAGCACCCGGTCTTCGTCGAGTTGGACGTTGTTCGGAATCCGGTCGCCGTACTGAATCGTTGACATCTGCGTTCCCCTTCCTAAAGTTGCTGCGCCCAGGCGCGTCAGACGCGCCGGCGATCGAAGTCGGGCCGCGACCCGGTACCGTAGACCTTCAGTGCGCCGGCCTCGCCGGTGGCATTGGGCCGCTGGAAGACCCAGTTCTGCCACGCGCTCAGGCGCCCGAAGATTCGCGTCGCCATCGTCTCCGCTCCCGGGAAGCGCAGGTTGGCCTCCATCGCGGTGAGCGCATCGGGAGATTGGGCCGCGCGCTCCTCGCAGGCGATGCGCACTTCCTCGGCGTAGTCGAGGTCGTCGGGCGCGGCGGTGACCAGTCCAAGCGCGTCGCATCGCGCTGCCGTGAGCGCGGCACCGACCTGCGCGCGCAAGTCCTCCGGCACCAGGGCGCTGTAATGGGCTTCAAGGCGCGTGGCGCCGCTGGCCATTGGATAGCGGCCGAAATTGGACTCGCCCAGCGCGAGCGCGGCGCCCGGGTCGCTCTCCTCGGTGTCGAGCATGTAGATCCGGTCGGCGGCAAGCGCCACCTCGAGCAGCAGCCCGGCAAAACACGAACCCGGCTCGACCAGCGCGAACATCGAGCGCGAGCCGACATCGAGCCGCGAGAGCAGCCGGCGCCAAGTACCGCAGACCTGGCGCAAGAACCAGTGATCCTGGTTGGCTTCGAGGAAGGCGTCGTGGGCCAGCATCCGTGCCAGCTCGCCCTCGGTGCGCAGCAACCACAGCCCGATCTCGGTCTCATTGGTGCGCAGGTGCAGCACCAGGTCCTCGAACTCGCGTGCGAGGCGCAGCGCCCAATAGTCCGCGCCGGCGTGCCGGGCGGCCTCACCGTCGGCCGGCGGTGCCTCATCAGGACCAGAAAGCGTGATCGCCGCGCTGCGCTGCGCGCGGTCGATCACGCAGCGCACCAGTGAATAGCTGCGCCGGTCGGGGCCGTCCTGAACGCATGCCAGCGGGGCAAGCAACACTGCCTCGGCTTCGGTCGGACGCGGGCCATCGGCGGCAAGGCGGGCAACGTGCCCGGCCACCGCCTCATCGAAAACGGCCGGCTTGGCGATGTGATCCACCAGGCGCCACTGTTGTGCGCGCTCGGCCCGCACGCCCTCGGCAGTGGTGCAGAACACGTCAGCGCGATCGCGCCGCACCCGGCGCTTGTCGACCAGGCGAGTCAGTCCGCCGGTTCCGGGCAAGACCCCGAGCAGCGGCACTTCCGGCAGGCTGACCGTGCTCGAACGGTCGTCGACCATCAGGATCTCGTCACAGGCCAGCGCGAGTTCGTAACCGCCGCCGGCACAGGCCCCGTTGACCGCCGCCAGGAAGCGGATGCCCTCGAACTGGCTGGAATCCTCCATCCCGTTGCGGGTCTCGTTGGTGAACTTGCAGAAGTTGACCTTGGCGCCGTGGCTCGAGAGCCCGAGCATGTAGATGTTCGCCCCGGAGCAGAACATCCGCGACCGCGCGCTCGCGACCACCACCGCGCGCACGTTGGGGTACTCGTAGCGGATCCGGTTGAGCGCATCGTTGAGCTCGATGTCCACACCAAGATCATAGGAATTGAGCTTGAGCTGGTATCCCGGCGCAATCCCGCCGTCCTCGGCGACGTCGAGCTCGAGCCGCGCCACTGCTCCGTCGACCGCGAGCTTCCAGTGCTGGTATCGTGAGGGCTCGGTCTCGAACCGAATCGGCGCGCTGGCGCCATTGGAGTCATTGGCTGGCATCGCGTTCTCCTGCTGCTTTGATTGACACGGCGGCGCAAGGCAACAGCGCAACACTTAGCCCCCGGTATCGAGAGAGATTACTGCGCCCGGAACCAAATTGCAATAAAGTTCCTTATTTGATACTTCATGCGTTATAGTGCCTGCCATGCGAATAAACATCCTCGTTGCGACAATGACCGGAACCGCGCAGATGGTGGCGCAGGAGATCGAACTCACCTTTGGCGACGAGGAGACCGAGATCGTCGTCACGCCGATGGACAACCTCGGACCCGAGGTGTTCACCGGTGACCAGATCTACCTGATCTGCACCTCGACCTACGGCCAGGGCGACGTCCCCGACAACGGCAAGCCGCTCTACGAGGCACTGGGTGCCCAGCGGCCCGATCTGTCGGCAGTGCGCTACGGGGTCATCGGGCTCGGCGACAACACCTACAAGGACACCTTCAATTTCGGGGGCCAGAAGTTCGACGAACTGCTCGCCGAACTGGGTGCGAGGCGCATCGGCGAACGCGCCCGGCTCGACTCCGCCGGCGGCCAGATGCCCGAAGACCTGGCGCTCGAGTGGATGCCCGGCTGGCTCGAACTGGCGCGCAACGCCGAGACCGCCGACGCCGGGCGGCAACCGGACTGACTCAGGACGGCGGCGCGCGACGCGAACGCTTGCTCGCGTCCGCACTTTCCTGGCCCTCGCCGATCGCCGCGAGCACCAATTCCACGCAGCGCTCCACCGAATTGACACTGGTATCGACCCGCAGGTCGGCCCGAGCGTAAAGCGACTCGCGCTCGACCAGGATGGCCTCGAGTTCGGCCATCGCGCGCGTGCGACCGCGGATGGGGCGCAGGTCGCCGGCGGCCACGACCCGCTTCATGTGGTCCTGGGGCTCGGCGCGCAACCACACCGTGAAACAGTGGCTGCGCAGGAGCTCGAACGAATCCGGCTCGGTGGGCAGCGAACCGCCGGTGGCGATCACCTGGGCCCCGTCGCGCGCGACCAGCGCCGCGAGCGCCTTGCGCTCATGGCGCCGGTAGGCGTCCTGGCCGTAGAGCGAGAACAGGTTCGCCAGGCTCATCCCGGCGTCGCGCTCGACCTCGAGGTCGAGTTCGTGAAACGGCACCCGCAGCCGCCGCGCCAGAGCGGTTCCGAGCGTGGACTTGCCGGCGCCGCGCAAACCGATCAATGCGATGCGCTGGCGTCGGGCGTGGCTGATCTTGCCGAAACGCTGCTCGAGCAGCGCCGCCGCCTGGGCCAGCGTTTCAGTGTCGAGATAACGCAGCGCCGCGAAGATCTGGGCAGTGGCCGGCCCTGCCGGGGTGTCGAGCAGAATCACTTCCGGGGCAACCTCGAGCGCCAGCGCCAGGCGCCTGATCAGCAGCACCGAGGCGTTGCCGGTACCGAGTTCGAGTTGGGCCAGATAGCGCTCGGAAAGACCGGATTCCTCGGCGAGGCGGCGGCGGGTGAGCCCGAGTTCCTCGCGGCGCTGGCGCACTCGCGCACCCAGTCGCTCCAGGTACTTGCTGCCATCATCCTGATGATTGCCACGAGCCGGCATTGGATTGCAAGATAGTGTCAAAAGTGGAAACTGGATGGCACTATAGCGCATGGTTACGGAAAGTCTACCGATGATCGAACCCAGTCCCTGCCCGCAACTTGCCGCATCGACCCGCTGCGAGCGCGTTGGTCGCGAGACCATCGAGTTCGCGACCATCGCCGATGTCACGACCGATCGGCCCACGCTGGTGTTCCTTCACGAGGGCCTGGGTTGCCTGGCGATGTGGCGGGACTTCCCGCTGCGCGTGGCCAATGCGCTCGGCTTGCCGGCAGTCGTGTCCTCACGCCGCGGCTATGGCGGCTCGGAGATTTTCACGGCGCCGTTCACGCCGCGATTCATGCACGACGAGGCGCAGCAGGCACTGCCCGCGCTGCTCGCGCACCTCGGGGTCAGGCGCGCGATCCTGGTCGGTCACAGCGACGGCGGATCGATCGCACTGCTCCATGCCGCGGCCGCCGCCGCGCCGGACGGCGATGGCAGCGCGCCGGCAATCGTGGCAGTGGTTGCGATCGCCCCGCACCTGTTTGTCGAACCGGTGTGCATCGAATCGATCGCGGCGACCGCAGCGGCGTTCCCCGACGGTCGCCTGGCCCGCGCCCTCGGACGCTACCACCGCGACCCCCAACTGACCTTCAGGACCTGGAGCGACATCTGGCTGGCGCCCGAGTTTCTGGCCTGGAACATCGAGGCCGAGGTGGCGCGGGTGCGCTGCCCGGTGCTCGCCCTGCAGGGCACCGAGGACCAGTACGGAACCCTGCGCCAGATCGAGCGGGTTGCCGAACTGGCGGCCGACGCTCGGGCGATCGCGATCCCCGGGGCGCGGCACAGCCCGCATCTCGATCAGCCCGAGCGCACCGGCGCCGAAATCGTCACGTTCCTGCGCTCCCTGAGCGGCTGAGGTGCGTGCCGGCCCCGGCCTGCGCGCGCCCAAGGCGATCGCGGACCGCGGCCCATTCCGGTTCGGCGGGCGGCTCCTCGACCAGAATTCGCTCCAGCGCCTGGGCATCGAGCCGGCGCAAGGTGGCGTAGAGCCGACGCGCATACGCCACCGGGTCCGCCGGCGCCGGTTCCCAGCTTGCGCCTGCGGCCGCTTCAGGGCGCAGGCGCGACCAGACAGCGATCCGCTCGCCGCGCTGCCGGCATTGCGCCACCCGCTGAGCCAGCCGCTGCGGCGCGACCAGTTCGAGCGCCGTGGCAGTCGCGTAATGCGCCGCCAGAGCTCCGGCCACGCGCGGCGCGGCTGCGCCAGGACCCTCCAGGGGCTCCTCGAGAACGGCTTCGATCTGGGCGGCCGAAATCGAACCGGGACGCAGCAGCGCCGGAAATCCCCGGCTCAGATCGACGATGGTCGATTCGACACCGTGCTCCGAATCACCACCCTCGAGCAGCAGCGGAGTATCGGCGCCGAGGTCATCGACGACGTGTTCGACGCTGGTCGGACTGACGCGCCCGAACAGGTTGGCCGAGGGCGCGGCGATGCCGTGGCCGCCAGCGGCGACGAAGGCCGCGAGGAGCTTGCGCGCCACCGGATGTGAGGGACAGCGCAGTCCGACGGTGATCTCGGTGCCGCAAGCCAGTGACGACACGCCGCTGCGCCGCGCCAGCACCAGCGTCAGCGGTCCCGGCCAGAACGCGGCGATCAACGCCGCCGCGCGCGGACCGATCTCGGCCCAGTAATCGGCACCGGCGCGATCGGGCACGTGAACGATCAGCGGGTGGCCGCGGGGCCGGCGCTTGATGCGATAGATCGCGGCGACCCCCGACTCGCTCTCGGCGTCAGCCCCCAGCCCGTAGACCGTCTCGGTCGGGAATGCGACCACCGCCCCGGCGCGCAACCGCCGCACCGCCTCTGCAATCAGTTCGTCGCCGCTCTCGCCGGGCTGCGGCGGCGCGGCAGAGCCCTCGCCCACGTTCACACCGCCGGCTTGCCGCCGATGCCGAGGTCGTCCGCGATCCGTTGTGCCAATCCGGCCGCCTGCTCCACCGAATCGCCCAGCACCGTGATGTGCCCCATCTTGCGCCCCGGGCGCGGATCAGACTTGCCGTAAAGGTGCAGCTTGGCACGGGGGTGCCTGACCACCCGACGCCAGTCGGGTTCGCGCCGTGTCCAGTCCGGCCCCTCGAACCAGCATTCTCCCAGCACGTTGATCATCACGGCCGGCTCATGCTGCTGGGTCCCGCCCAGGGGCCAGCCGGTCATGACCCGCACCTGCTGCTCGAACTGGCTGGTGACGCAGGCATCGATCGTGTAGTGCCCGGAGTTGTGCGGACGCGGCGAGAGTTGGCTGACCACCAGCGCACCGTCGGCGAGAACGAAAAACTCGACGCAGAGAACGCCGACGTACTCGATGGTATGGGCGATCCGCACCGCGGCATCGGTCGCTTCGCGGGCCAGCGCAGCCTCGATTCGTGCCGGTGCGCTCGAGCTCAGCAGGATACCGTTGCCGTGGACATTCTCGGCAACCGGATAAGGCGCGGTTTCGCCATCGAACCCGCGGGCCACGACCACCGACAGCTCGGTGATCGGCGCCAGCCGGCGCTCGAGCACGCAGTCGACGCCGCCCATGACGGCGAAGGCGCTCCGGGCTTCGTCACGGCTCGCGACTGCGGCCTGCTTCATGCTCTTGGCCCGCAACCGCGAGATCTTGAGAATGCCCGGAAAAAGGTTCTCTGGCGCAGCCGCGATGTCGTCCTCGCCGTGAATCTCGGCGAACGGCGCGACCGTCAGTCCACACTCCTGGACAAAACGCTTCACGGCGATCCGATCCTGGGCGATCCCGACCGCGTCCGCGGCCGGGCTCACCACCAGATGATCGGCCAGCACCTCGAGAGCGCGCGCCGGCACGTTCTCGAACTCGGTGGTGACCGCTGCGCAGAGGGTGGCCAGTTCGGCCAGCGCGTCGCCATCGAGATAGTCGGCCTGGATATGGCGATCGGCTACGGTACCGGCCGGACTCTGGCTGCTGGGGTCGAGCACGCAGACCCGAAAGCCTACTGACTGCGCCGCGCTGCAGAACATCCGGCCTAGCTGGCCGCCGCCGAGCAGGCCCAGCCAGCTTCCCGGTGGCAAGGGAGGAACGGGCCGGAACTTGTGTGGGGTTCGCTGGATCATGATCTAACTCCTGGTTGTTCGCGACGCGAAACTGTCAGCGCCGCAATGACTTCCATCGGGCCAGCGTCAACCCGGCAATGCGATCAGCTCGGTGGCAGCTTTATCCCGCGGATCAGTTCGCTCTGGCGAAGCCGGAATTTCTCCAGGCGTTCGAGCATCTGGGCATCAGTACCGGCGAGAATCGCCACTGCGAACAGCGCCGCGTTGGCAGCTCCAGCTTCACCGATGGCAAAGGTGGCTACCGGAATGCCGCGCGGCATCTGAACGATCGACAGCAGCGAGTCTTGGCCGCGCAAGTACTTCGAGGGCATCGGAACGCCGAGCACCGGCAGACAGGTCTTGGCGGCAATCACCCCGGCCAGGTGAGCCGCGCCGCCAGCTCCGGCGATGATCGCGCGCAAGCCGCGCGCCTGCGCTCCGGCAGCGTAGGCCAGGGTCTCGTCGGGGGTGCGGTGGGCCGAGGACACCAGCGCCTCGTAGGGAATTTCAAACTCGCTCAGCACCTCGACGGCATGCTTCATCACTTCCCAGTCGCTGCTGCTGCCCATCACCACGCCTACCAGCGGTGAGCTCATGTCAGGATTCCTCCAGTTCTAGTCCGGTAATCCGCCGCAACGCTTCGCGATACTTCTCGGCGGTCCGCTCGATAACCTCCGGCGGCAAGCTTGGCGCCGGCGCCTTCTTGTCCCATCCCGGCACGGTCTCAAGATAGTCGCGCACGAACTGCTTGTCGAATGACGGCGGCGAGATCCCCTGGCGATAGGTGTCCGCCGGCCAGAACCGCGACGAATCGGCAGTCAGCACCTCGTCCATCAGGTGCAGGGTGCCATTGGCGTCGAGCCCAAACTCGAACTTGGTGTCGGCAATAATGATGCCGCGTTGCGCCGCATAGTCACGGGCTCGCGCGTACAGCTCGAGGCTGACCTTGCGGATCTGCTCGGCGAGCGGCCGGCCGATGCGCGCCACCACCTCGTCAAACGAGATGTTCTCGTCGTGCGCCCCGCCCTGCTCCTTGCTCGCCGGAGTGAAGATCGGCTCCGGCAGCTGTTGCGCCAGCTCCAGTCCGGCAGGCAGCGCGATCCCGCAGACCTTGCCGGTGGCCTGGTAGTCCTTCCATCCGGAACCGATCAGGTAGCCGCGCACCACCGCTTCGATCGGCAGAGGAGTCAGCCTCTTGACCAACATCGACCGGCCCCGCACCTGGTCGACTTCGTCGGCGCTCACCACGCTCTCGGGCGCGATGCCGGTCAAGTGGTTGGGGATCACGTCAGCGAGCAGGTCGAACCAGAACAGGGCCATCCGGGTCAGTACCCGCCCCTTGTCCGGAATCGGCTCGTTCATTACCACGTCAAATGCCGACAACCGGTCAGAAGTCACCATCAGCAAGCGGTCGTCACCGACCGCGTAGTTGTCGCGCACCTTTCCCTTCGACAGCAGCGGCAGCGAATGGATCTGCGCTTCATACAGACAATTGGACATCTTCAAGCCCTCCCAAAAAATCTATTTTGCGCCAATCCGCCGGTCGTCGGCGCACCACCCTTGCCGGCTCCCGGTCATGGCTTGCGGTGCCAACATGACCCTGGCCCGGCTACTTGACGACCTGCGCCAGCTCGCCCTTGTTGTAACGGTCGATCATCACCGACATCGCCAGCGGCCGGATCCGGCTGGCCTGGCCAACGCAGCCGAATTGCTCGTAGCGCTTGAGGCAGATCGAGCGCGCCGCCGCCGAAGCCGGTTTGAGGTAATCGCGGGGGTCGAATTTGCCCGGGTTCTTGACCAGATATTCACGAATCGCACCGGTCATCGCCAGGCGGATGTCGGTGTCGATGTTGATCTTGCGCACCCCGAAGCGAATCGCCTGCTGGATTTCCTCGACCGGCACGCCGTAGGTCTCCTTCATGTCGCCGCCATACTCGCGGATCTGGGCAAGCAGTTCCTGGGGCACCGACGACGACCCGTGCATCACCAGGTGGGTATTGGGGATGCGCCGGTTGATTTCCTTGATTCGCTCGATCGCCAGGATGTCGCCGGTCGGCTTGCGCGAAAACTTGTAGGCGCCGTGGCTGGTGCCGATGGCAATCGCCAGCGCATCGACCTGGGTGCGCTGCACGAAATCCGCGGCCTGCTCGGGGTCGGTCAGCAGCTGCTCACGAGTCATCGTGCCGTCGGCGCCATGCCCGTCCTCCTTGTCGCCCTTCATGGTCTCGAGCGAACCGAGGCAGCCCAGCTCGCCCTCCACGGTGACCCCGACCGCGTGCGCCAGCGCGACCACGTTGCTGGTCACGTCGACGTTGTAGTCGTAGCTGGCGATGGTCTTGCCGTCAGCGCGCAACGAGCCGTCCATCATCACCGAACTGAAGCCGAGCCGGATCGCCTGCTGGCAGATCGCCGGCGACTGGCCGTGGTCCTGGTGCATCACCACCGGCACCTGGGGGTAGCTCTCGACCGCGGCTTCGATCAGGTGGCGCAGGAACGATTCGCCGGCATATTTGCGCGCCCCCGCCGATGCCTGCATGATCACCGGCGCATCGAGCTCGGCGGCGGCCGACATGATCGCCTGGACCTGCTCGAGGTTGTTGACGTTGAACGCCGGAATTCCGTAACCGTTTTCGGCCGCATGATCGAGCAGTTGGCGCATTGAGACTAAGGGCATCGCTGGTCTTCTCCTCTGGTCCGGACGGTGCCGGACGGTGTTATCCGTGGGTAAATCCCACCTTGACGATCTTCATGGTGTTGGTGCCGCCCGGCTTGCCGATCGGCTCGCCGATCGTCATCACGATCAGGTCGCCGTGCTCCACCACGCCGGCCTGGAGCACCCGCATCTCGGCCTCGAGCAGCAGTTGCTCGCGCTCCTTGGAGTGGACGTCGAGGCTCAACGGGTGGACTTCGCGGAACAGGCTCATGCGCCGCCTGCCGGCCGCTGCCGGCGTGAGCGCATAGATCGGGACCCCGGAGTCGATCCGCGACATCCACAGCGCGGTCGAGCCCGACTCGGTCAACGCTACGATCGCCTTGACCTCGAGGCGCATCGCCACCCACAGGGCACTGAGCGCGATCGACTGGTCGACCCGGGTGAAGGTGCGGTTGAGAAACTCGTTGTCGAACGGCACCGCGTGATGGCGATCGGCCTCGACGCAGATCCGTACCATCGCCTCCACCGTCTCGACCGGATACTTGCCGGCCGCGGTCTCGGCCGAGAGCATGACCGCGTCGGTGCCGTCGAGCACCGCATTGGCGACGTCCGAGACCTCGGCGCGGGTCGGCACCGGGGACTCGATCATCGACTCCATCATCTGCGTCGCCGTGATCGTCAGCTTGTTGAGGGTCTTGGCCATTTTGATCATGCGCTTTTGCAGCGCCGGCACCGAGGCATCGCCGACCTCGACCGCCAGGTCGCCCCTGGCGACCATGATCCCGTCGGAGGCCCGCAGTATTTCCTCGAGGTTGCCGATCGCCTCGAAGCGTTCGATCTTGGCGATGGTCAGCGCGCGGCCGCCGGCGGCGCGCATCAGCTCGCGCGCCATGTACATGTCGGCCGCGTTCTTGGGAAACGATACCGCGAGGAAGTCGGCCTCGAGTTTCGCGGCCATGCGGATGTCGTCCATGTCCTTGGAAGTGAGCGCCGGCGCCGACAATCCTCCGCCCTGGCGGTTGATTCCCTTGCGGTTGGACAGCGTCCCTCCCACCAGCACCGTGCACTCGATGGTGGTCGCGCCCAGGCGCTCGACCCGCATCTTGACCCGTCCGTCGTTGAGCAGCAGCGTATCACCAGGGGCAACGTCGTTGACCAGCTCGGGGTAGTCGAGTCCGACGCGATGCTGATCGCCGAGTTCGCATTCGACATCGAATGTGAAACGCTCGCCGATTACCAGTTCGACCTTGCCATCGGCAAACTTCCCGATCCGGATCTTCGGTCCCTGCAGATCCGCCAGCACCCCGATGTCGCGATCCAGCCGCGCGGCAATCTCGCGCACGTGCCCGATGGTCGTCGAGTGTTCTTCGACCGAGCCATGGGAGAAATTGACCCGCATGACATTGACCCCGGCCCGGATCAGGCGCTCGATCATCTCGGGGGAATTTGATGCCGGCCCCAGGGTGGCGACAATCTTGGTTGCTCGGGGCAAAGACTCGATCATGACATTCCGTGAAGTGGTTGCGTCAACCAACAAGATACTTCTAATCGGGCTCAGGCGCGCGCCCGCAGCGCCTCCACGGCCGGCAATTCCCGGCCCTCGAGAAATTCAAGAAACGCGCCGCCCCCGGTAGAGATGTAACTGATCCGGTCAGTGATGCCGAACTTGGCGATCGCCGCGACGGTGTCGCCGCCACCGGCAATCGAAAAAGCGCTCGAAGCCGCGATGGCCGCGGCCAGCGCGCGAGTTCCCCCGGCGAACGCCTCGTGCTCGAAGACCCCGATCGGGCCATTCCAGACGATCGTGCCCGCGGCAGCGATCATGACCCCCAGTTCGGCCATCGTTTGCGGGCCGAAGTCGAGGATCCGGTCAGCCGCGCCAACCGCGCCGACCGCCACCGTACGGGCGATCGCGGCAGAACTGAGCTCGGTGGCCACCACCACGTCGCGCGGCAAAGGCACGGCAGCGCCGCGCTCGCTCATTGCCGCCATGATGGCGCGGGCCTCGTGGACCAGATCGGGCTCGGCCAGCGACGCGCCGATCGCCACACCCTGGGCCAGCAGGAAGGTGTTGGCCATGCCGCCGCCGACGATCAGCTGATCGACCCTTTGCGCCAGCGACTTCAGGATCGTCAACTTGGTCGACACCTTCGACCCGGCCACGATCGCCACCAGCGGCCGCCGCGGAGCCTCGAGCGCCTTGCCCAGGGCGTCCAGTTCCGCGCACAGCAGCGGGCCGGCACAGGCAATGGGGGCAAAGCGGGCCATGCCCTCGGTCGTGGCCTCGGCGCGGTGGGCCGTGCCGAAGGCGCCGTTGACATAGACATCGCAGAGCTGTGCCATCCGCCGCGCCAGGCCCTCGTCGTTGGCCTTCTCGCCAGGATTGCAGCGGCAGTTCTCGAGCACGACCACCTGCCCGGGATTGACCGTGAAGTCGCCAGCGACCCAGTCGCGCACCAGCCGCGCCTCGCGGCCGATCAGTTCACCGAGCCGATGGGCAACCGGGGCCAGCGAATCCTGCGGCCGCAACTCGCCCTCTTTGGGTCGCCCGAGATGCGAAGTCACCATCACCGCCGCGCCGGCGCGCAGGCAGTGCTGAATCCCCGGGACCGAAGCCCGGATCCGGGTGTCGTCGGTGATCGCACCGGCGTCGTCAAGCGGCACATTGAGATCGGCGCGGATGAAAACGCGCCGATCCTTCAACTCCTGGTCAACCAGCCGACGGAAATCCATTTCACTTCGCGCTCATCAGTGCAACCGTGGTGTCGAGCATCCGGTTGGAGAAACCCCACTCGTTGTCGTACCAGCTGCCCACCTTGACCAGCCGCCCCGATACCTTGGTCAGCGAGGAATCGAAGGTGCTCGAAGCCGGGTCATGATTGAAGTCGATCGACACCAGCGGCTCGCTGGTATAGGCCAGCACGCCCTTCAGTTCGCCTTCGGCGGCAGCCTTCATCAGCGCGTTGATTTCCGCTACCGAGGTGTCGCGCGCCGCGATGAAGCAAAGGTCGACCAGCGAGACATTGAGCGTCGGGACCCTGATCGCATAGCCGTCGAGGCGCCCGTTGAGTTCCGGCAGCACCAGCCCCACCGCGCCGGCCGCGCCGGTCTTGGTCGGAATCATCGACATCGTTGCCGAACGTGCCCGGCGCAGGTCGGTGTGATAGACATCGGTCAGCACCTGGTCGTTGGTATAGGCATGCACCGTGGTCATCAGACCGCTTACCAGCCCGATCGCGGCGTGCAGCGGCTTGACCAGCGGCGCCAGGCAGTTGGTGGTGCACGAGGCGTTGGAGATCACCGTGTCGCTCGCCTTGAGCACCTGGTGGTTCACCCCGTAGACCACGGTTGCATCGATGTCCTTGCCGCCGGGGGCCGAAATGATGACCTTCTTGGCGCCGGCGGCGAGGTGTGCGGAGGCCTTCTCCTTGGTAGTGAAGAAGCCGGTGCACTCCAGCACCACGTCGACGCCCAGTTCGCGCCAGGGCAGTTCGGCGGGGTTGCGGTTGGCCAGCACCCGGATCCGGTCACCGTTGACCACGATCGAGTCGCCGTCAACCGCAACCGTGCCGGGAAACTTGCCGTGCGTGGTGTCATGGCGCGTGAGGTGCGCGTTGGTTTCGGCGTCGCCCAGATCGTTGATCGCAACGATCTCGATCGCGTGCTTCTTGCCACCCTCGTAGTGCGCCCGCAGGATGTTGCGTCCGATCCTTCCGTAGCCATTGATGGCAACACGTATGGTCATGATTATTTTCCTTTTTTGCGTTGAATTTCGGGAGCTGCGCGACGCACCACCTCGAGTACCGTATTGGCGACATTCTGCGGCGTAAGTCCGAACAGCGAGTAGAGTTCGCCCGCCGGGGCGGACTCGCCAAAGCGATCTACCCCAACCACTGCCGCGCAACCGTACTTCCACCAGGTGTCGGGCAGTCCGGCCTCGACCGCCACTCGCGGCAGGCCGGCGGGCAGAACGTTGGACCGGTAAAGCGCATCCTGACGATCGAATACCGAGGTCGAAGGGATCGACACGACCCGCACCGCCACCCCGCCCTCGGCCAGCAGTTCGCGCGCCGCCAGCGCCAGGCCGAGTTCGGAGCCGGTGGCAATCAGCACTGCCTGCGCCTCGTCGGCGTCGCGCAGGACGTAGCCGCCGCGCCAGATCGCGTCTATTTGCCCTGCTGAACGGGACACGAACGGCACCGCCTGGCGTGACAGCAGCAGCGCAGTCGGCCCGTCGCGGCGCGCGATCGCCGCCGCCCACGCGATCGCCGTTTCGACCGGATCGCCCGGGCGCCACACGTCCATATTCGGGATCAGCCGCAGCGACGCCGCGTGTTCGACCGGCTGGTGGGTGGGACCATCCTCGCCGAGACCGATCGAATCATGGGTGAAGACATGGATCACGCGCTGCTTCATCAGCGCTGCCATGCGCAGTGCATTGCGCGAATAGTCGGAGAACGTCAGGAAGGTTCCGCCATAGGGGATGAAGCCGCCGTGCAGCGCCAGCCCGTTCATGATCGCCGCCATACCGAACTCGCGCACGCCGTAGTTGATGTGCCGGCCGGTGAGCAAGCCGCCGCGCTCGCGCATCGCTCCCGCGCCGGCGAAGTCGGTCAGGTTGCTGCCCGTAAGGTCGGCCGAACCGCCCAGCAGTTCAGGCAACGCCGGACCGAAGTGCTGCAAGGCGTTCTGCGAGGCCTTGCGGGTGGCAATGGTCGCTGCTGCGGTGATCGCCTGCTCGAGCGCGACGTCAACCGCCTGGTCATAGGCCAACCCCAGGCCACCGCGCATGCGCCGCTCAAACTCCCCGGCCAGTTCCGGCTCGGTGAGGCGATAGCGGGCGAACAATTCGCTCCACTCGGCTTCGAGCCGCGCTCCGCGCTCGCGCGCCGACCAGGACTCGCAGACCTCCTGGGGAATTGCGAAAGGCTCGGAGTTCCAGCCGATGGCCGCGCGGGTCAGCGCTATCTCGGCAGCGCCCAGCGGCTCGCCGTGGGCCTTGGCGGTGCCGGCACGCCCCGGAGACCCCTTGCCGATCACGGTCTTGCACTGGATCAGCGTTGGCGCAAGAACGCCGTTGCGGCCGTGCTTGGCCCACTCCCGCGCCGTCGCGATCGCCCGGTCGACGGCCTCGATGTCGTGACCATCGACGTCCGCGATCACATGCCAGCCATAAGCCTCGAAGCGGCGCACGGTGTCTTCCGAGAACCAGTCGGCAACCGGACCGTCGATCGAGATGCCGTTGTCGTCATAGAGGGCGATCAGCCGCGACAGTCGCCAGTTCGCCGCCAGCGAAGCGGCTTCGTGGGAAATGCCTTCCATCATGCAGCCGTCGCCCAGGAACACGTAGGTCTCGTGATCCACGATCGGCAATCCCGGGCGATTGAACTCGGCCGCCAGCAGGCGCTCGGCCAGCGCCATTCCCACCGCATTCGCCAGGCCCTGGCCAAGCGGACCGGTAGTCGTCTCCACGCCCGGCGTCAGCCCCTGTTCCGGATGCCCCGGCGTCTTCGAATGCAGTTGCCGGAATGCCTTGAGGTCGTCGATCGAAAGTTCGTAGCCGCTCAGGTGCAGCAGCGCGTACAGCAGCATCGAGCCGTGCCCATTGGAGAGCACGAACCGGTCACGGTCGAACCAGGCCGGGTTGGCCGGGTTGTGGCGCAAATTGCGCGACCACAGCGCAACCGCCATTTCAGCCATGCCCATCGGGGCACCCGGGTGCCCCGAATTGGCGCGCTGCACCGCATCCATTGCCAACGCGCGAATCGCGTCGGCCATTTTCGAAGAACTCGAGGGTTTGGCCTCGTCGGGTCCGTTGGTCAGCATTTTGGTCTCGTTTTCGGATGAGGATGGTGCAGCAGGCGGCAGGACTGGCACACGGAGCCAGGAACTCGCGAAGAATCGGATTTTAGCAAAATGCCGGCCCCTGCCGGACCCCTCCGGTTCCCGTCCGCTATAATTGCCCGCTTTCCGAACCAGCTTGGCAAGCCTTGCCCGCAAGGGCCGGGGGACTGCCTGGTCAGCGCTGCTATTTGCGGGAACTTCCCCGCTGATCAGCGCATCGTCAACGAGGATGCGGCGAAATGCAGGGACTGCATCTGACCGCCGATCTGCACGGATGCAGGTGCAGTGATGCGGTTTTGCTTGATGCTGTAACGCTCTCCAATCTGTGTCGGGACGCGGTTGCCGAAGCCGGCCTGCAGCGGGTCGACGAGCGTTTTTTCACTTTTCCGGACTACGACGGGCAACCCGGCGGGGTCACCGGCGCGGTGCTGCTGGCCGAGTCGCACCTGGCGGTGCACACCTGGCCGGAGCGCCGCGGCGCCACGCTCGACGTCTACGTCTGCAATTTCTCGACCGACAACTCGAGCAAGGCCGAGCACCTGATCGAGGCGCTGATCGCCGCCTTCGATCCTGACCAGCGCAACATCAACCGCCTGCTGCGGGGATCGACCGAACCGGAGACCGACGCCGAGGAAATGCACCTCGAATGGCACAACGCCGGATCCTTCTTCGGCTACAAGGCCTCGCGCCGCCTCGAAACGCTGCGCACCAAGTACCAGACACTGGAGGTGTTCGAGACGCCCCAGTTCGGCAAGCTCTTTCGCCTCGACGGCATCTACATGACCTCCGAGAAGGACGAGTTCTTCTACCACGAGGCCATCATCCACCCCAGCGCCATGGCCCACCCGGCACCGCGCAGCGCCCTGGTCATCGGTGGCGGCGACGGCGGCTCGAGCGAAGAGCTGCTCAAGCACCCGACGATGGAGCGGGTCGTGATGGCTGAACTCGACGCCGAGGTGATCCGCATCTCGCGCAAGTACCTGCACCAGGTCCACCGTGGGGTCTTCGACGATCCGCGGCTCGAGGTGCATATCGGCGACGGCTGGGACTATGTCGCCGCCACCACCGAGCGCTTCGACCTGGTCATTCTCGACCTGACCGATCCCGACACGCCAGCCCACCGCCTCTATACCAGGGAGTTTTTCGAGCTGGTGCGCACCGTGCTGGCCCCTGGCGGGGCGGTGTCGCTGCACATCGGCTCGCCAGTGTTCAAGCCCGATCTGGTGCGGCGGCTGGTGGCCGACCTGCGCCAGGTATTCAAAGTGGTGCGGCCGCTCGGGCTCTACATCCCGCTCTATGGCACCTATTGGGGGCTGGCCTGCGCGTCGGATTCGCTCGACCCGGTGGCACTGAGCGTGGCAGACGCCGAACTGCGCCTGGCCGAGCGTCAACTGGCTGATCTGCGCTACTACAACGCCGACGTCCATCAGGCGCTGTTCGCGTTGCCGAACTATTTCAGGAATTTGCTGGACTAGTCGGCAGGCCGCGCCGCTGGCGCGGCCGTGACCGAGTAGAAGACCCGGAACGCAGTTTCGCGGTCGTAGAAGTAATCGGCTGCCTCCCGAAAGACGTCGAGCAAGGCCTGGCGTTCCGACTGGTCGAAATCACCGTTGCCGGGCAACTGGCGGAGCACGACCACGAATCCCGGCTGATCGGCAGACGCGTCGGGCTGTAGCCGGGTCAGTTCCTTGTATAGCTCGGCATGGCTGTCACCCAGTCCTGGCGCAAGACCAAACCCGGTGGCGATCGCCGCCAGCACACCAGCGCGGTCGGAACTGTCCGAGCAGTCCGCCTGCAGCCAGCGCTGATCCAGCCGGGCGGCGCCCTTGCGCAGATCCTCGAGATCGTATGCACTCAGCGGCAGGACCGCCTGGGGTGGGACGTTGCTCAACGCGCTCATCAGGCTATCCCCAAAAACCGGATTCTACCCACCGGGCAGCATCCCGGCTGCGGCACCGAGCTGGGCGGAAGTATGCGACTGACAATTCATGGCATGGCGAGAACATGCGCCCTATCCTAAGCCACAAAACGGGTCACTGGAAATAGCGCAAAGAGAATGTTGTTTTGCGCCGCGCACGACGAATGAGCCCGAAGCACCGGTCGGGCAGCCGACTTGACTCTCAAGGGCTCAGGCCGCGCGGCCCTCGATACCCTCGGCGACCGCATCCATCGCCCGGTCGATTGCGCTCGCGCTATCGACCCACGATGCCTGCCCGCGTGCGAACAGTTCTGCCAGTTCGCGGCGGCCGATGGAGCGCGCTATGTCGGGATGGCGGGTGAGCGCAAACAGCCTGCGCGACGGTCCGATCCAGGCGATCTTGACCCTCGCGACTGACCCGTCCTCGAGCGTGAGGTCGATCTGGTCGCCGCGCGCCGCGTCGTCGAGCATCGACTCTGCCAGTGAACCGAGCGGAGCCTGCAGCGCCGCTGCCGACTCGCTGCTCCGGCGACTGGGGTCGAAACGCACCGCGCCGTCGGCTCCGACACTCAGGACCCGCTCGGCGCGCGCCCGCGATCCGGCCGGTATTTCCTTGGCGGCGTTAATGGCTTTGGTGTGCCATTGCAGCAGGTCGTTGAAGAATTTATCGCGCTCTTCCTTGGTTATCGTCGTGGTCTGCAGTCCGCGAATCAGGCCGCCTATCAACCGCGGCAGCATCGCCGCCAACACCGGAATGTCATCCGGAGTCTTGGGCGCAACGCTCCAGAGCAACTGTTCACAGAGCGCGGTCATCTCCTCGAAGTCCGCATCCATCGCGTCCTGACGCATGCGTGCTCCGGCCATCACCTGCGCCCACCAGCCGTCGAGGAAATCCCGCGCAAATTCCGGCGTGGTTTCGTCGCACCGCTCCATTACTTCCGAGCGTGCTGCGTCCTGGGCCACGGCCATAGTCTCGGCGCGCTGCGCCTCGCGCGTCAGTTCGGACAGCTGGGCCGCGCGCCGCTCCGACTCGGCGAACGAAATCAGGTCGACGCGGCGCACTGCATTCTCGAAAACTGCCAGGTCACGGTCGAAACTGGCCAGCACCATGTCGACGATCTCGCGCAGCCCCACCATCAGCGGCGTCTCGGGGCCGATTTCGGAATCCGGGTCGGTCGCGACCTCCGAGATCCGGTCGATTAGCTGGCGCATCGGATGCTGGCGCCGAGCGAAGAAGCTGCGGTCCAGCAGCGCGGCCTTGACCGCAACCACCTGCAGGCGCAACAACTGCTGCTTGACCAGGTCCGGGACCAGCCGGTCCTGGTAGATGTAGTCGAAGACCAGCCCCACGATCTCGACCGTCATCTGGTCGAGCGAACTGCCCTTGCTGTGGGCCTGTTCGAGCAGTTCCTCGAGCAGCGCTCCGGTAACGGCGACCTCGCCGGCAGCAAACTGCTGCAGTGAGTCGATTGCCTCGACCAGCGGCTGCTCCGCGGCCGGCAGCGGCAAGTCGGCCACCCCGAATGCCTGTGGGTTCGAGAGGATACGGGCGGCATCTCGTCGGGCATCGCCCCGCCCTTCCTGGAGCTGGCGCACCAGATCCTCGAAGGTTTCCAGCAACTTCATGTGCTGGCCGCCTTGCCCGGAGCCAGCGCCGTTGTGTTCGCGGCCGCCGCCACCACCGGCAGACGGCTCTTCGGGAGCAACCTGCGGCCTTGGTGCCTGACTGCGGTTGACCATGGCCCGTGGCTTGATCTTCGGCAGAACCCGATTGGACCTGAGGGTTTCGTTGACGTTGACGTACACCCGGTTCAGGCCCGAGGAAACGTAGGGTTCGAAAGCCTCCAGCAGCGCGGACTGGACATCGGTGCTCGGCGCCAGGCTGCTGACCGCAATGCGCAGGGCCTCGAAGACTGCCTCCGGGGAAGCCGGGTGACGATCCTCTTCGAACCAGTCGCTGTCGACCAGCGCGGCCAGCCTGGCTCTTACGCCCAGCACTTCGTCGGGGTCCATCTTGCTGCTCGAGCGGCTGACGATCCGGGTCACCGCCAGGCGGCTTTCGAGCTCGTTTTGGTCGACTAGCTCCAGTTCGCTGTCAGGGTCCAGGCCCGCCGTGCCCGGCGCGGCGCGATTGAACATGCGGCGCTCAAAAACATCGACGAAGGAGCGCCTGAAGCGCAGTTCGATCTCGGGCCGGCTCTGTCGCACCAGCGAAACCGCCTCCAGCAAGATCGCCTGCTCCTCGCGCTTGGTCTTCTTGAGCGCCAGGGCGGTCAATTCGTCGCTCATCTTCTCGAGCGCTTCGGAGATCGCCCGCGACATCCGCGAAACGACGATCTCCCGGCAGTCCTCGAGCAGCTCGAAGCGCCGCCTCGAATCGACCGGGGCGTCGGATTCGTCGTCAATGATCGGCGAGTCGAGGGGCGGAGAAGCCATTTGGGAGCACAGGAATATGGTTAGCCGCCAGCCTAAGGCGCGCCTCGCGGCAGGTCAATCGCCAGCATCGCAAAGCCGCCGGGAGAGCCGCTTTTGCCGACAGACGGCGGCGAAAATAACTTCCTGGCCGGTCACGACTCCTAGCGCCCGGCGTTCGCGTCGAGCACCGCCCAGGCGCTCATGTTGACTATGCGCCGCACCGTTGCCGAGGGGGTGAGCACGTGCACCGCGCGCGCCGCACCCAGCAGGACCGGGCCGACCGCCACGTTGTGGCTAGCCGCGGTCTTGAGCAGGTTGTAGGCAATATTGGCCGCATCCAGGGTCGGCATGACCAGCAGATTGGCCGGGCCCTGAAGCGAAGAGCGCGGCATTATCAGGGCCCGAATCGCGGGATCCAGGGCGCTGTCGCCGTGCATCTCGCCGTCGATCTCGAGATGCGGGGCCCGGGCACGCACCAGCGCCAGCACCTCGCGCATCTTGGACGCACTCGGGTGGTTCGAGGTACCAAAGTTGGAATGCGACAGCAACGCCACCTTCGGGATCACCCCGAACCGGCGCAGCTCTTCGGCCGCAAGCAGGGTCAGATCGGCCAGCTGTTCGGCGCTGGGATCGTTGTTGACGTGGGTGTCGACGATCGTCACCTGGCGACCGTCCATCATCAGCGTGTTCATCGCCCCGTAGGTCGTCGCGCCCGGGCGCATGCCGATTACCTCGTCGATAGCCTTGAGGTGCGCCGAGAACGGCCCGAAAGTGCCGCAGATCATGGCATCGGCCTCATCGCGGGCGACCATCATTGCGCCGATCAGCGTGTGCCGCCAGCGCATCTCGACCTTAGCGTAATCCTCGGTGACGCCGCGCCGCTCGGTGCGCTGGTGGTAATCCTGCCAATAATCGCGATAGCGCGGGTCGGAGGAGATGTTGGTCACCTCGAAATCGACGCCCGCTTTCAGGCGCAAACCGAACAGCCGGATGCGCTTCTCGATCACCGCCGGACGGCCAATCAGGATCGGCCGGGCGATGTTCTCGTCGACCACAACCTGGGTGGCACGCAGCACCCGCTCGTCCTCCCCTTCGGCGTAGACCACCCGCTTGCTCGATGCCTCACGGGCCGCCGCGAAAATCGGCTTCATGAAGTTGCCCGAGTGATACACGAACTGCTCGAGCTGGTGCCGATATGCTTCCATGTCCGCGATCGGATGCTGGGCCACGCCGCAATCCATGGCCGCCTTGGCGACGGCCGGCGCGATCTTGACGATCAGCCGCGGATCGAACGGCCGCGGGATCAGGTACTCCGGACCGAAGGAAAGCGCCTGCCCGCCGTAGGCCGCAGCGACGACGTCGGAGTTCTCGGCCCGGGCAAGTTCGGCTACTGCGTGGACCGCGGCAATCTCCATCTCGCGGGTGATGGTGGTGGCACGCACATCGAGCGCACCCCTGAACAGGAATGGGAAACACAGGACGTTGTTGACCTGGTTCGGGTAGTCGGTTCGGCCGGTGGAGATCACCGCATCATCGCGCACCGCCTTGACATCCTCGGGCATGATCTCCGGATTCGGATTGGCCAGCGCGAAAATGATCGGCCGTGCCGCCATTCGCGCCACCATTTCGCGCTTGAGTACCCCGCCAGCCGAAAGGCCGAGGAACAGGTCCGCACCCTCGATGATCTGCGCGAGCGTGCGCGCCGACGTGTCCTGGGCGAAGCGCTCCTTGTCAGGATCCATCAGCTCGGTGCGCCCCTGGTAGACGACACCGGCGAGATCCGCGACCCAGATGTTGGCGACCGGCATTCCGAGATCGACGAGCAGGTCGAGGCAGGCCAGCGCCGCGGCCCCTGCCCCGCTGCAAACCAGCTTGACCTCGGTGATCTTCTTGCCGACCACATGTAGCCCGTTGAGCATCGCCGCTCCGACCACGATCGCGGTGCCGTGCTGGTCGTCGTGGAACACCGGAATCTTCATCCGCTTGCGCAACTGGCGCTCGACCTCGAAACAGTCGGGCGCCTTGATGTCCTCGAGGTTGACGCCGCCGAAGGTCGGCTCGAGCGCAGCGATCACATCGACCAGGCGATCGACATCAGGTTCGTTGATTTCGATGTCGAAGACATCGATTCCGGCGAACTTCTTGAACAGCACCGCCTTGCCTTCCATCACCGGCTTCGATGCCAGCGGGCCGATATTGCCCAGGCCCAGCACTGCCGTGCCGTTGGTGACCACCGCGACCAGGTTGCCGCGGGCGGTATAGCGGAACGCATTGGCCGGATCGGCAACGATCTCCTCGCACGCCGCGGCGACGCCCGGCGAATAGGCGAGCGCCAGGTCGCGCTGGTTGGTCATCCCCTTGGTCGGGGTTACCGAGATCTTTCCGGGGGTTCCCTGCTCGTGATAGGCCAGAGCGGCAAGGCGAAGATCCGGGTCCATGGCGTGCATTCCTGAGATTAGAAGGTACAGGCGAGAATCGATTATCGGCCAGCGCGCAAGTCACAGCCAGTGCTGGGTCTTTAACGCCTCGGTGAAGGCCCGGACGAACTCGTCACCGGCCGGCCCGAGGCTGGTATGGGTGTAACTGATGACCGCCTCCGATCCGCCAGTTGCCGGGCGCAAACTGATCGACAATCGGCACGCCGTGATGCCGGGAGTGATCTTGATCATCTCGACCACCCCTGCCCCGGGTTCGTGGCGCGTGATGTACCAGATTGCGTCGTGCGGGCTGGCGGCAGTCACGAACACGCAATCCGCCTCGGCGACACCCGAGCCGGTGATCACTACCAGCGGATCCCACCCTTCGATCCAGTCGGCCTCACGCACCGGACAGAGCATCGGGAAGACCAGTGCCGGCTCGGCGACAAGTTGCTGGGTATAGGTCCTGGTGACCCGGCAGGGAGCGAGAATCTTCACCGCGTCGGTCCTGCCGATGGCGCAACGCGACTACCGGTTCCGGTCAGCATTACCGACTCCCCACTAGAGGTTCTCCGTCAATCCGGCGATCTGGCCACGAAGTTCTTCGAGAGTTGCAGCCGGCAACTGGCACCGCCCGTGCTGGCAAAGATAAGCCTTGCCGGGATCGCGACCGGCCAGCAACGGCAACTCGCCCGGTGCTCCAGCCGCGATGGTCACCAGCGGCATGAACTCGCGGCGCGCACCAGCCATACCCCCACTGTCCCCGCTCGGGGCGCTGCGCTCGAGTGGCAAGGCAAGCTGTGCTCCGGCTTCGGCGAGCAGGTGTGCCAACAGCATTGCCGGCACCGCCGCCGGGGCCGCCTCCATTATCGCCCCGGCATCCCCCAGCGCGACACGCGCCAGTTCCAGCCAGTCGTCGCGACCGTAGATGTCGCCCAGGCGCACCAGCAATTCGCAGGCTGCCCCGATGCCCGACGGTACTGCGCCGTCGAAGGCGTCGCGCGGCCGGACCGGCAATTCGCCAGGTTCGCCGTCGAAGAAGCCTTCGCCGGCCACGTGGAAGCGTTCGATCATCGCTTCGGTCAACTCGGCGGCGCGCTCCAGCCAGCCGCTCTCGGCGCTCGCCGCGTGCAATTCCACCAGCCCCAGCCCGACCTGGGCATAGTCGCTCAGGTAGCCCTCCTTGCGGCTCCTGCCCTCGCGCCACGCATGACACAGCCGGCCATCAGGCATCATGTCGGCGAGCAGGAACCGCGCCAGTTCGCGGGCGCTCTCGACCAGATCCGGTCTACCGAACAAGCGGCCGGCCTCGGCCAGGGCGCGCAGCATCATCCCGTTCCAGTCGGCCAGCACCTTGTCGTCGGTGATCGGCCAGACGCGCCGAGAACGCGCCGCGAGCAGCCGCTCTCGCACCGAACTCTCCCACTGCGCCCATTGGGCTGGCGCCAGGCCGAGCTGAACGCGCACCGTCTCCGGCGAGCGCCGCTCGAGCACCGACAGGCCGTGCTCCCAGTTGCCCTCGGGCGTGACCCCGTAGAGTTGCGCAGCGGCCGGGGCATCGTCACCCAGCACAGCGTCGAACTGGGCTGCGCTCCAGCAATGAAAGAGCCCCTCGACGCCTTCGGCATCGGCGTCCTGGGCGCAGCAATAGGCCGCCGGCGCCGCTGCCGGATGCATTTCGCGCCCCAGGTAGGCAATCGTGTCCTCGGCCACGAAGCGCAGGCGTTCGTCACCGGTCAGCCGCCAGGCGCCGACATACAGGCGCACCAGCTGGGCGTTGTCGTAGAGCATCTTTTCAAAATGCGGCACATGCCAGCGCCGATCGGTCGAATAGCGCGCAAAGCCGCCGCCGACGTGGTCGTAGATGCCACCCTCGGCCATCTGGTGCAGCGTCGCGACCAGCATCTTGCGCGCCGCCTCGGCGGCGGGCAGGTTCGTCACCTCCTGCGATTGCCCGCCATCGGCTGCGCCGGGCGCGGCCGAGCCGCTCGCGGCGCGCGCCAGCAGGTACTGCAGCAGCGGCGACTGGGGAAACTTGGGGGCACTGCCGAAGCCGCCGAATTGCGGGTCGAAATTCCTCGCGATGCCGGTGATGGCCCGCGCGTGCAGGCCGTCAGCGGCTGCGGCCCGTGGCGGCACGACCGTGCCCTTGCGGACGTGATCCAGCAGTTCGCCGGCATGGCGCTCGAGATCGTCGCGGCGATTGTGCCAGGCGTCGCTGACCGCTTCGAGCAGTTCGGCAAAGCCCGGCAGGCCGTGGCGCGGCACCGGCGGGAAATAGCTGCCACCGTGGAATGGCGCCAGCTGCGGCGTCAGGAACATGTTCATCGGCCAGCCGCCCTGGCCGGTCAGGGCCTGCAGGGCGCTCATGTAGACCTGGTCGACGTCGGGCAGTTCCTCGCGGTCAACCTTGATGGCGACGAAGCCCGAGCGCAGGATCGCCGCGACGGTCTCGTCCTCGAAGCTTTCGCGCTCCATCACATGGCACCAATGACAGGTGGCGTAGCCGACCGAGAGCAGGATTGGCTTGTCTTCGGCGCGCGCGCGCGCAAAGGCCTCCTCGCCCCAGGGATACCAGTCGACCGGGTTGTGGGCGTGTTGCAGCAGATAGGGGCTGGTTTCGTTGGCCAGCCGATTGGTGAACTTTGGCCCTTGGCCGGATGCGTTATTTTTCACCCGCCGAAGCTACCACGCCTGGCCTTGACCCTGCCACGGCTCCTGCCTATGCCGGCGCAGATCGACCCGCCCTGCGCCCGGCTCAGTCCGCCAGCGCCTGCGCGAGGACCTGGGCGACGTGCAGCGCCTGGCGGCCAGCGCCGTCGGCAATCTGCTGCCGGCAACTGGTGCCGTCGGTGACCACCAGCGTCTCGGGGTCGGCGGAGCGCACCGCCGGCAACAGCGCCAGCTCGGCCATCTTCATCGAGACCTCGAAGTGGCGCGCGTCATAGCCGAAGCTGCCGGCCATGCCGCAACAGCCGGAGTCGATCAGTTCCACCGCCAGGCCGGGAATCCATTTCAGCACCTGCAGGACCGGTCCGACCGCGTCGAATGCCTTCTGGTGACAGTGGCCATGGACCAGGGCACGGCTTTGGGTCAGCGAGCGCAGGCGCAGCTCGAGCCGCCCGGCGTCATGTTCGCGGGCCAGGAACTCCTCGAACAGGAAAGCCTGGCGCGACAGCGCCACTGCCGGCTCGCCCAGCCCGAGCGCGAGAAACTCGTCGCGCATGGTCAACAGGCACGACGGTTCGAGCCCGACCACCGCGATGCCGCGCTCGACGTAAGGCGACAGCGCCGCCAGCGTGCGCCGGGCTTCGGAGCGCGCCTGCTCGACCGACCCGACGCTCAGGTGGGTGCGGCCGCAGCACAGTGGCCGGTCCGGCTCGGCATCGTCCTCGGCAGCCCGCGCCAGGTGGACCCGATAGCCGGCACTCTCGAGCACGCGCCGCGCGGCGCGCAGGTTGTCGGATTCGAAGTAGTTGTTGAAAGTGTCGGCCCAGAGCACGACTTCGCGCTCCGGCACTTCCCCTCCGCCGGCCAGAAATGCCGCCAGTGCCGCTTGCGGTGGCGCAATTGCGGCCGCGGGCAGCGGCGTGGCCGGTCGCCGCCGGGGAAGAAACGGGTCGCGGCGCCACACCGGCAGGGTGCGGCGCGCGGCCAGCCCGACCAGGCGCTCGCTGGCGCGCGCCATCCCCGGCAAGCGGTCGCGCAAGTTCATCAGCCCCGCCAGCCTGCTCGCCAGCGGCGCGTAGCGCGGCAGATCGGCCACCAGGCGCTCGCGCAAGGTCAGCGGGTGGGTCTTGCGGCGCTGGTGCAGGACCTCGATCTTCATCCGCGCCATGTCGACACCGGTGGGGCACTCGCGCTTGCAGCCCTTGCAACTGACGCACAGTTCCATCGCCTCGTAGAGCGCCGGCGAGGCCAGCGCATTGGCGCCCAGCTGGCCGGAAAGTGCCAGGCGCAGGGTGTTGGCGCGCCCGCGCGTCAAGTGCTTCTCGTCACGCGTAACCCGGTAGCTGGGGCACATCGCACCGGCGTCGAACTTGCGGCAGAAGCCGTTGTTGTTGCACATCTCGACCGCCTTGGCGAACCCGCCCGAGGGGTCATCGCCGCTGCCCGGCGGGCTGATCCGGCCGGAGGCGGGGTCGTTGCGAACATTCCACTGCGACCAGTCGAGCGCAGTCTCGAGCGGCGCCACCCGGTACTCGGGGGTGAAACGGAACAGGCGGGAGTCATCCATGCGCGTGCCGCGCACGATCTTGCCGGGATTCATCAATCCCTGCGGGTCGAACAGGTCCTTGACGCGCTCGAAAGCGCGGGTCAGGCGCTCGCCAAACTGCCATTGCACCCACTCGGTGCGCACCAGCCCGTCGCCATGCTCGCCGGAAAATGCCCCCTTGTACTGGCGCACCATAGCGCCCGCCTCCTCGGCGATCGCACGCATCTTGCTGGCATCGCCCGCGCGCAGGTCGATGATCGGGCGCACGTGCAAGGTGCCCACCGAGGCGTGGGCGTACCAGGTGCCACGGGTGCCGTGGCGCTCGAACACTTCAGTCAGCCGCGCGGTGTATTCGGCCAGGTGTTCGAGCGGTACGGCGCAGTCCTCGATGAAACTCACCGGCTTGCCGTCGCCCTTGAGCGACATCATGATGTTCAGCCCGGCCTTGCGCACCTCCCAGAGCTCCTTCTGGGGGCCTGCGTCGAGCAGTTCGACCACCGATCCCGGCAGTCCCAACTCCCCCATCAACTCGCCCAGACGCTTGAGCTGCGCGCGCAGCGCTGCGCGATCATCACCGCTGAATTCCACCAGCAGAACTGCCTGCGGCTCGCCGATCAGCGCCGCCTCGATGGTCTTGCGAAACACTGGGTTGCCGCGCGCCAGCGCGATCATGGTCCGGTCGACCAGCTCGACCGCGGTGGGCTGCAGCTGCACGATGTGCTGGGCGCTGTCCATCGCGGCGTGGAAGCTGGGGTAGTTGACCACCCCGAGCACCTTGCCACGCGGCAGCGGCGCGAGCTTGAGGTGCAGGCGCCGGAAGTAGGCCAGCGTGCCCTCCGAGCCGACCAGCAGGTGCGCGAGGTTTACCGAGCCATCGGCGGTGTAGGGGCGCTCGGAGCGCGGGTGAAAGACATCAAGGTTGTAGCCGCCGACGCGGCGCATGACCCTCGGCCACTGGCGCTCGATCTCGTCGCGCTCCCCGGCCGCCAGTTCGAACAGCGACGCCACCAGTGCGGAAGCGCGCGGCGTGCCCAGCGCCCGCCCGGAGCCCTCCCCGAACGGGCCGAAGAACTCCCTGGTGCCGTCGGCCAGGATCGCGTCGATGCCGAGCACGTTGTGCACCATGTTGCCGTAGGCGATCGAGCGCGAACCGCAGGAATTGTTGCCCGCCATCCCGCCGATGCAGGCCTGCGCCGAGGTCGACACATCCACCGGGAACCACAGCCCGTGGGGCTTGAGGTAGGCATTGAGCTGGTCGAGCACCACGCCCGGTTGCACTTCGACGGTAGCGGCATCCCGGTCGAATGCGATCACCTGGTTGAGGTGCTTGCTGTTGTCGATCACCAGTGCTGCACCGACCGTCTGGCCGCACTGGCTGGTGCCACCGCCACGCGGCAGGATCGGCACCGACATCTCGCTGGCCAGCGCAATCGCCGCGCTGACGTCGGCCTCGTCGAGCGGCACCACCACCCCAACCGGATCGACCTGATAGATCGATGCATCGGTGGCGTAGCGACCGCGCGCTGCGCGATCGATCAGCACTTCACCGCGGATCACCCGGCGCAGGCGGCGCGCCAGGCGATTGCGGGTATCAGCCATCGAGTCAACCCGCGTGATCGGCACCGTTGCACTCATCCTGGCCTCCCGCGGCGCAACGCCGCAACCTCAATCATTGCCCGGCCACAACCGGGTCGCTGGCGCGCAGATCCTGTAGCACCGCATCGCGCTTGTGGCGCAGATGCTGCTCGAGTATGGCGCGCAAGCCGCTGGCGTCTCCCGCGGCCAGTGCGTCGATCATGGCGCTGTGATCGCGCACCGCTGCGTCCCACTTGTTGCGGTTGAAGTTGGAGCGAAACCGCAGGTTCTGGATGCGCAAATTGACGCTGTCATAGGTCTCGGCCAGCACCGGATTGCGGGCGCAGCGGTTGATCGCCTCGTGGATGCCGCGATTGAACCTGAAATACTGCGGCAGGTCGAGGCGCGCATGGGCGGCCAGCATCTCGAAATGCAGCGCCCTGATTTCACCGAGTTCGGCCTCGGTGCGCCGCTGTGCCGCCAACTCACCGGACTGCCCCTCGAGCGCGATCATGACTTCGAACAGGTGCTCGACGTCACTCAACGACAGGGTCGCGACCATTGCCCCGCGGTTCGGGTTCAATTCGACCAGGCGCTCGGCGGCCAGTACTTTCAGGGCCTCGCGCAGCGGCGTCCGGGACACCCGCAACTGCTCGCACAGCACCCGCTCGTTCAGTCGCACGCCGGGCGCCAGCAAGCCCTCGGTGATCATTTCGCGCAGGCGCTCCGCGACCTCTTCATGCAGGGGCCGGCGTTCGACCGGGGCTGCACCGCGAATCATGTCCGAAACCGGATTCATACCTTAACTTTGCATTCAATCTGCAGTTATCGTGATAATTATGCGTTGCCTTGCGGCTATTTTGCATACAAAATACTTAACCATCAATTGGGAAATGACGGAGCGATCGATGAAACTCGCGCACGGACTAGCTCTGAACTCGCACCCCAGTGGCCGGCACTTCCTCCAGATTCCCGGCCCGACCAACGTCCCGGACCGGATCCTGCGGGCCATGGACTACCCGACCATCGACCACCGCGGCCCCGAGTTCCAGCGTCTCGGCAAGTCGGTTCTCGGCGGAATCAGGCAGATCTTCGCGACCACCGCGCCGGTAGTGATCTACCCGGCTTCCGGGACCGGGGCCTGGGAAGCGGCGCTGGTCAACACGCTCTCGCCCGGCGATACGGTGCTGATGTGCGAGACCGGCCAGTTCGCGACCCTCTGGCGCCGACTCGCCCAGCGGCTCGGCCTGGTGGTCGAATTCATCGCCGGCGACTGGCGCCATGGCGTTGACCCACAGGCGGTCGAACGGGCCCTCAAAGCTGATTCCGCCAAGAAGATCAAGGCGCTGTGCGTAGTCCACAACGAGACTTCCACCGGCGTCACCAGCCGCATCGCCGAGGTGCGCGCGGCCATCGATCGCGCCGACCACCCGGCGCTGTTCATGGTCGACACCATCTCGTCGCTCGGTTCGATCGATTACCGGCACGACGAATGGGGCGTCGATGTCACGGTGGCCGGTTCGCAGAAGGGGCTGATGCTGCCTCCGGGGCTATCGTTCAACGCCATCAGCGCCAAGGCCCTGGCCGCCTCGAAAACAGCGACCCTGCCCCGCTCGTACTGGGATTGGAACGACATGCTCGCCGCCAACGAGAACGGTTTTTTTCCCTACACACCGGCCACTAACCTGCTCTACGGGCTGCACGAGTCGATCGCCATGCTGCTCGAGCAGGGGCTTGAAAACGTGTTCGCGCGCCATCTGCGCCACGCCGAGGCCACGCGGGCTGCAGCCCAGGCCTGGGGCCTGGAGATACTGTGCGCCGACCCGCGCGAGTACAGCGCGGCGCTGACCACGATCATGATGCCCGAAGGCCACGACGCCGACGCTTTGCGCAAGATCGCCCAGGAACGCTTCAACATGTCGTTGGGACAAGGCCTGGGCAAAGTGGCCGGCAAGGTGTTTCGGATCGGACACCTTGGCGACTTCAACGACCTGATGTTGCTGGGCACGCTCGGCGGGGTGGAGATGAGCCTGGTCTGCGGCGGCGTGCCGCACAGCGCCGGCGGCGTCCAGGCCGCGATGGCGGTCCTGACGCGCTGACGATAGTTTCGCCGCCGATCGCTCGTAGCCGGCGCGAGCGAGCGGCTTGCTTGAGGAAGTTGCCGGCACGGCTTTAGACCGACCAATCAACGCCAGTAGAGCGACGAGGAGACAACATGAAACGGAATTTTTCACTCAGGAAGTTGCGAACGACGCGCCGCACCGTGCTGCTGGCGGCTTGCGCAATGGTCACGAGCGCGTTTCTCGCTCCCGTGAGCGCCGAGACGATCGAGATCAAGCTCGGCCACGTCGGCGAGCCCGGGTCCTTGTTCCAGGCGAGCGCCGAGGAGTTCGCGGCGCGCGCCAATGCCAAACTCGGCACCAGCGCCAAGGTCATCGTGTTCGGCTCCAGCCAGCTCGGCAGCGACAAGGAGATGCTGCAGAAACTCAAGCTGGGTACCATCGACCTGGCGGTGCCCTCGACGGTGATGTCCTCCGAGGTCGATCTGTTCGGCATCTTCGAGATGCCCTACCTGGTCAAGGACCGCGAGCACATGAAGCGCATCGAGCATGACATCGTGTGGCCTTCGCTCGCGCCCGAGGCCGAGAAGAAGGGCCTCAAGGTCATCGCAGTATGGGAAAACGGCTACCGCCACATCACCAACAACAAGCGTCCGATCACTGTCCCCGATGACCTCAAGGGGATCAAGCTGCGCACGCCCAACGGCAAGTGGCGGGTGAAGATGTTCCAGGCCTACGGGGCGAATCCCAGTCCGATGAAGTTCTCGGAAGTGTTCACCGCGCTGCAGACCGGCGTGATGGACGGCCAGGAAAACCCGTTCACGCAGATCTACAGTGCCCGCTTCCAGGAAGTGCAGAAGTACCTCTCGCTCACCGGCCACGTCTATACGCCGGCCTACCTGATGGCGGGCTCGAAGAAGTGGGCGACGCTGCCCGCCAACGTGCGCAAGATCCTCGAGGAAACCGCCCGCGAAACCCAGGCGTTCGTCTACGAGACCGCCGCCAAGCAGGAAGAGGAACTGCTCGGCAAGCTCAAGGCCAGCGGAATGCAGGTGAACACAGCCGACAAGGTCGCGTTCATCGCCGCATCCAAACCCGTGTACGAGGAATTCGGCCAGGAGGTCAAGGGTGCCCAGCAGTTGATCGAGCGCGCGATCGCACTGGGCAAGTGATCTGCATCGCGCCGGCCACGCGGTCGGCGCGATGCGCGTCCGCGCGGGCGCCATGCGCCCCGCGCGCCACCCGGGTTTGACTGGAGTTTCCATGCAGACATCGTCGCTCGTGCCCTTGCGCACGGCTTATCAGCGCCTGCTCGAGGGCCTCTGTTTCGTCCTGATGGTCGCCCTCGCCCTAGTGGTGGTGGTCGGCGTCGGCTACCGCAAGTTCGGCGCGTCACTGGTCTGGTACGACGAGATCGCCTCGGTGCTGCTCGCCTGGGTCACCTACTACGGTGCGGCGCTCGCAGCACTGCGCGGCGGGCACATCGCGGTGCACTCACTGGTCGACAACCTGCCGCCACGGTGGCGACTGGCGATGGCCGCGCTGGCCGAAGTCTGCGTGATCGGCTTCTTTGTGCTGCTCGCCTGGATGGGCTTCGCGGTGCTCGACGTGCTCGCGACCGACACCCTGGTCAGCTTGCCCGAGGTTTCGGTCATGTACACCCAGTCGGTGATCCCGATCGGCGCGGTGATGTTCATCATCGCCGAGTTGCTCCGCCTGCCTGAGGTGTTCGCGCTCGCCACCGCAGACCGCGTCGCGGGGGACCTGTCATGGCGATCGGCCTGCTCCTGCTCGGCGTGCTGGCACTGGTACTCCTGAGTGTTCCGATCGCGGTCGCTCTGGGCCTCGCGGCGGTGATCGCGATGCTTGCAACCCAGGGCCCGGAGGTGCTGCCGAACCTGCCGCTGGTGATGTACAGCGGCGCGACGAACTTCCCGTTGATCGCCATTCCGCTCTTTGTGCTGGCCGGCGCGATCATGAATACCTCGGGAATCTCGCGCCGGCTGATCGCGCTCGCTTCGGCGCTGCTCGGCTTCGTGCGCGGCGGCCTGGCGATGGTAAACGTCGGCTCCGCGATGTTCTTCGCCGAGATTTCCGGATCGGCGGTTGCCGACGTGGCGGCCCTGGGCTCGGTGCTGATGCCGGCGATGAAGAAGAAAGGCTATCCGGGTCCGTTTACCGCCGCGCTCACCTCGTCGGCGGCTTCGCTTGCGATCATCATCCCGCCCTCGATCCCGATGATCCTGTACGCGGTGATGGCGGGCACTTCAGTCGTCCAGCTGTTCGTGGCCGGCATCGTTCCGGGGATTCTCGGCGGCTTCTCGATGATGGGGCTGTGCTACTGGATGGCGGTGCGCTACCAGTATCCGGTCGAGGAGGTCTTCCGGCTGGCAAGGGTCTGGCAGACTTTGAAGGAGGCAGCGCTGGCACTGCTGCTGCCGCTGATCATCCTCGGCGGAATCTTCGGCGGGCTGGTCACCGCGACCGAGGGCGCGGGCCTCGCGGTGGTGGCGGCAATCTTCGTCGCGATCTGGTATGGCGAGATGAACTGGCACCTGCTCTGGGAGGCGGTGGTCGACGGGGCGGTGCAGACCGCGGTCGTGATGCTGCTGGTGGCCTCGAGCGCGCTGCTCGGCGTCTATCTGACCGACGCGCAGGTTCCGCAAAAGCTCGCGCTCGCGATCACGGGCTTCACGCAAGAGCGCTGGGCGATTCTGATGCTGCTCAACGTCTTTCTCCTGGTGATCGGCCTGTTCCTGCACTCGGCGGCGGCTATCATTCTGGTCGTTCCGATCGTGATGCCGGTGGTGATCAGCGCGGGCATCGACCCGGTGCACTTCGGCCTGATCGTGACGCTGAACCTGGCGATCGGGCAGCAGACTCCGCCGGTGGCGAGCGTGCTGATGACCGCCTGCTCGATCGCGAAGGAGAACGTCTGGGATGTCTCGCGCGCCAACATTCCGTTCATCGCAGTGTTGGTGTCGATCCTGATGTTGGTCACCTACGTCGAGGCGGTGCCGATGTGGCTGGTCAACGTCTTCTACCGATGAGGGTTGCGGCATGACCGATCTGGTTCTTATCGAGCGCGCGGGCGCGATCGCGACCGTGGTGCTCAATCGCCCCGCGAAGCTCAACGCCTTTACCAAGACGATGTGGCGCGACCTCGGCGCCGCCATCGACTCCCTCTCTGCCGACGATTCGATTCGCTGCATCATCGTCCGCGGCGCCGGCGAGAAGGCCTTCTCGCCGGGCAACGACATCAGCGAATTCGCCACCGAGCGCTCCAACCGCTCCCAGGCAATCGCGTACGGGGCAGTCATGCACGCCACGGTCGCGGCCTTCGAGCGCTGCCGCCACCCGCTGGTGGCGCAGATTCACGGCATCTGCGTCGGCGGCGGGATGGAAATCGCGGCGCTGTGCGACTTGCGGATCTGCGGCACCAGCAGCCGCTTCGGGGCCCCGATCAAGAACCTGGGCCTGGTCATGGCCCACTCCGAGATGGCGCCGCTGGTGCGCCTCGTCGGCGCCGACGTCGCGCTCGAAATCCTGCTCGAAGGACGGATCATCGACGCTGCGGAAGCGAAGGAAAAGCGGCTGGTGACGCGGGTCGTGCCCGACGACCAGGTCGCAGCCGAAGCGCTGGCCACGGCCGGCCGCATCGCCGACGGCGCTCCGCTGGCGGCACGTTGGCACAAGAAGTTCGCCAACCGGCTGCGCGATCCCCAAGCACTGAGCGATGCCGAGCGCCTCGAGGCCTTCGAGTGCTTTGACACCGAGGACTTTCAAATCGGTTACCGCGCGTTTCTCGCCAAGAAACGCCCCGGTTTCGTTGGGCGCTAGAGCTCTGGCGATGGCTAACACCAAGGAATCAACCCCATGAACAAGCGACCGGGCCCCCGCCCTCTCGATGGCGTGCGGGTGCTCGAGCTCGCGCAAATCATGTCGGGCCCGACCACCGGAATGATGCTCGCCGATCTGGGCGCCGACGTTATCAAGATCGAAAAACTGGGCGGTGACGACTCGCGTGGCTACCGCGAGCCCCGGGTCAACGGCGTCTCGGCCCCCTTCATGGTGCTCAACCGCAACAAGCGCGGCATGGCGCTCGATCTCAAGAATCCGAAAGGACGCGCCGTGCTGTTGCGGCTGGTCGAGACCGCCGACGTGCTCACCGAGAACTTTCGCCGCGGCACGCTCGAGAAACTGGGGCTGGGATACGACGTGCTGGCGGCGGTCAACCCGGGACTGATCTACTGCGCGATCACCGGCTATGGCCACACCGGGCCGCTGGGCGGACACGGCGGATTCGACCTGATCGCACAGGGCTTTGCCGGGCTGATGAGCATTACCGGAGAACCCGGGCGCCCACCGACCAAGGTGGGTCCGCCAGTGTCGGACATCAATGCCGGCATCCTCGCCGCGCTGGGTGTCCTGGCCGCCTACATCGAGCGGCTCAAGACCGGTCGCGGCCAGATCGTCGAAACCTCGCTGATGGAGGCGGCGCTGCAACAGACCTACTGGCATGCCGCGGTCTACTTCGCCACCGGGACCTCGCCCGGTCCGCTGGGCTCGGGGCATGTGCTCTCCGCGCCCTACCAGGCATTTCACACGGCCGATGGCTACGTCAACATTGGAGGCGCGAACCAGACCAACTGGGAGCGGATCGCCACTGTGCTTGGCCACCCCGAATGGCGCGAAGACCCGCGTTTCGCCTCCAATACCGACCGCATGAACAATCTCCCGGCGCTGGTCGAAGCGATCGAGGCGGTGCTCGCCAGCGGTAGCACCGAGCACTGGGTGCAGGCATTCCACGCCGCCGGAGTCCCGGTCGGACCGGTGCATACGCTGGGCGAGGCACTCGAGCATCCGCAGACGGCCGCCCGCAAGATGGTCGTCGAGACCGAGCACCGCGATGCCGGGCCGACCCGCTCACTGGGCTTTCCGGTGCGCCTGTCGGAAACCCCGGCACGCATCACCCGGCCGGCGCCGGCACTGGGTGAGCACAGCCGCGAGGTGCTCCTCGAAGCCGGCTTTGGGGAAGACGAGATCGCGCAACTGATAGCCGAGGGCGTCGTCGCCTGATTCGCGCTCCAGCCCGAGCCAGCACAAGAGCTTGAGCGGCGGCATAATCGTCGTATGACACCACCCGCCAACTCCCCGCCCAGGCTCGCCCGCCGCACCGGCCATATCGAGCCGTTCCATGTGATGGAGCTCGCCAAGCGCGCCGTGGCGCTGCAGGCCGCCGGTAACCCGGTGATCCACATGAGCATCGGGGAACCTGACTTCACCGCGCCGGCGCCGGTGATCGCCGCGCTCGAGCGCATCGTTCACTCGGGACGGACCCAGTACACCGCGGCGCTGGGCATCACCCCCCTGCGCAACGCGATCGCCCGCCACTACGGCGAGCAATACAACCTCGACATCGCGCCGCAGCGGATCGTGGTCACCGCCGGCGCATCGGCGGCGCTGTCACTGGCCTGCTGTGCGCTGGTCAATCCCGGCGACGGCGTGCTGATGACCGACCCCTGCTACCCCTGCAACCGGCACTTCGTGGCTGCCTTCGACGGCATCCCGGAGCTGGTTCCGGTGGGGCCGCAGACCCGCTTCCAGATGACCAGGGAGCTGCTCGAGCAACATTGGACGCCACGAACCGTCGGCACGCTGCTGGCCAGCCCCTCGAATCCGACCGGCACCTCGATTCCCCACGCCGAACTCGGCGGGATCATCGAGGCGGTGCGCGCACGGGGCGGTTTCTCGATCATCGACGAGATCTATCTCGGTCTGACCTACGGTGACGACCAGGCGCCGCGCGATGCCCGCTCGGCGCTCGAATTCGGCGACGACCTGATCATCACCAACAGTTTCTCGAAGTACTTCAACATGACCGGCTGGCGGTTGGGCTGGCTGGTGGTACCGGAGGCGCTTACCGCGACCTTCGAGAAACTGGCGCAGAACCTCTACATCTGCCCCTCCACCCTGGCGCAGCATGCCGCGCTGGCCTGCTTCGAACCGGATTCCCTGGCGATCTTCGAGGAGCGTCGGCTGGCCTTCCGGCGCCGGCGCGACTTCATCGTTCCCGCGTTGCGCGCTGCCGGTCTGGAAGTGCCGGTGACCCCTGATGGCGCGTTCTACGTCTACTGTGATTGCAGCCGTTACAGCGACGACAGCGCCCGCCTGGCGATCGAACTGCTCGAGCAGGCATACGTATCGGTCGTGCCGGGGACGGATTTCGGGTTCAACGCACCCGAACGCTACCTGCGCGTCTCATACGCGACCTCGCTCGACCAGCTCGAAGAGGCCGCGACGCGGCTCAGGAAATATTTCGAGGGACGTTCCTGACCGGGGAGCCCCCCGGCAATCTGCTGTGCGGGGCGCTCGCTTACCGGCCCCGGGGAATATTCGTCAGGCCGTGGTGCGCCGTGCCGCTGCCGCGATCCGTTCGCGTTCCTTGAGCACTTTCGCGCCGTAACCACCGTCGCTGCGCAGTTTGGCCGCGCCAACGTATGACTTCAGGGCGCCCTCGATGGTGCCCTCACGGCGCAGGTATTCCTTGAGAATCCCGGCCCCGACGCGAATGTTCGGCAGCGGTTCGAATGCGGCCTGGGGGCCCCCGAAAGGCTCGAACTTGTCGCTGTGCACCTTGGTGTGCACCTGCATCAGGCCCTGCGCTCCCCGGGAACTGCGCGCCTGCGGATCAAAGCTGGACTCGACCGAGATCACCGCGATCAGCAGCAGCGGATCGATTCCGGTGTCGCGGCCCGTGCTGAAGGCAAATCCCACCAGCTTCGAGACCTCTTGGCGCCCGATCCGATAGCGGTCGCTGATGAAACTGGCGATATTGCGCTGGGCAGACGGGCTCGTGAGCGATGGCGTGCTGCCCCACTTTGTGAGCAGTTGCTCGCCGGTGGCGCGGTGCGCGGTGCTGGCAACCGGTGCGATCGCGTCCTGGCAGGCGCCCGATTGCTGGTCCGTTAGGCAGCTCTCCTGCTTCGCGACGGCCGGGAGTTGTGTCGTCAGGTTAGGGCCGAATGCCACCACCATGCCAAGCATGACCACAACGGCGCACAACTGGGCCGCATCGCGCAGCCCCGGCCAGTTCGTAACGGCCGCGGTGATGAATCTGTTGAACTCTCGGTGCTGGGCTTTTTTCAGCATCGGGGGGGCCTCCTTCCGGGAACAGACCGGATCGGGGATGCACTTCGAACGAGTGCTTGAGCGATTGTCGCTGCGCGCATTGTAACCGCGCCTGAGGTGAGGGCCTCGGCTACCCCGGTCAAGACCAGGGAAATTTGAAGCCGGACGCATTTTAGGCCCTCACCGTCCAGCGGTCAACCGCAGGCGCCCGCAACGCCCTTTCAGTGCGACAATAAAAACCCAGCTCAATCTATGACAGGATCGACGTGCAATACACCGATCTGCGCGACTTTATCGGCCAACTCGAGTCCCTCGGGGAACTGCGCCGAATCACCCAGCCAGTGTCACCCAAGCTCGAGATCACCGAAGTATCCGACCGCGTGTTGCGCTCCGGCGGGCCGGCGCTGCTCTTCGAGAACCCGCAGACCGAATCACACCGCTTTGCCCATCCGGTGCTCGCCAACCTGTTCGGCACGCCTCGGCGGGTGGCAATGGGTATGGGCGCAGATTCAACGGCGGCGCTGCGCGAGATCGGCACCCTTCTGGCCTACCTCAAGGAGCCGGAGCCACCGCGCGGACTACGCGACGCCTGGGAAAAGTTGCCGCTGCTGCGCAAGGTAATGCAGATGGCTCCCAGCGAAGTGTCATCGGCGCCCTGCCAGGAACTGGTGCGCGAAGGGTCCGACGTCGATCTGGGGAACTTTCCGGTCCAGTACTGCTGGCCGGGCGATGGCGGACCGCTGGTGACCTGGGGGCTGGTCGTCACCCGCGGCCCCGCCAAGGACAGGCAGAATCTGGGCATCTACCGCCAGCAGGTAATCGCCCCCAACAAGACCATCATGCGCTGGCTCGCGCAGCGCGGCGGAGCGCTCGACTTTCGCGACCACGCCATCGCCCAGCGTGCCAGCGGTGAGCCCCCCAAGCCGTTCCCGATATCGGTGGTGCTCGGCGCCGATCCCGCCACCATCCTCGCCGCGGTGACGCCTGTTCCCGACAGCCTTTCCGAATACCAGTTTGCCGGGCTGTTGCGCGGTTCCAAGACCCGTCTCGTCAAGTCTCTCGGCAACGATCTGCGCGTCCCGGCCACGGCCGAGATCGTGCTCGAGGGATCGATTCGCCCCGACCCCGATGCCGCGCTGACACTCGCCAACGCGCGCGCGCTCGATCCCGCCGGCGCCCCGGCCCAGGCCGACGCCCTGCCAGCTCGTGCCCGCACCGGCTGGGAGATGGCGCTCGAGGGGCCGTTCGGCGACCACACCGGTTACTACAATGAGCGCGACTGGTTTCCGGTCATGCACATCGACCGGATCACGATGCGGCGCAACCCGATCTATCACTCCACCTATACCGGCAAGCCGCCCGACGAGCCGGCGATCCTGGGCGTCGCGCTCAACGAGGTCTTCATCCCGATCCTGCAGAAGCAGTTTCCGGAAATCGTCGACTTCTATCTGCCGCCCGAAGGATGCTCGTACCGGATGGCGGTGGTATCGATGCGCAAGCAGTATCCGGGTCACGCCAAACGGGTGATGTTCGGGGTCTGGAGCTTCCTGCGCCAGTTCATGTACACCAAGTTCATCGTGGTGACTGACGATGATGTCGACGTCCGCGACTGGAAGGAAGTCATCTGGGCAATCACCACCCGGGTCGACCCGGCGCGCGACACGACCCTGATCGAAAATACCCCGATCGACTATCTCGACTTTGCCTCGCCGGTCTCCGGGCTGGGCTCGAAGATGGGCATCGACGCGACCAACAAATGGCGCGGAGAAACGACCCGCGAGTGGGGCACACCAATCACGATGGCGCCCGAGATCAAGGCGCGGGTCGATGCGCTGATGCAGGAACTGGGGATGTAGCGACAGCCTTCAGGGCCCGAGCACCAGCTAGCCATTGGTGAAGACCCAGCGCAGAAATCCGTCCTGCGCCGAGCGCGATTGGGCGGCACTGGCGCTGTTGACGATCATCACCACCACGTAGCGCTGGCCCGAACTGGCGTCGACGTAGCCGGCGATCGCCCGCACCCCCTCCAGGCTCCCGGTCTTGATCCATGCCCGAGCGCTCAGGGCCTCGCCGACGAAACGCCGCTTCATCGTGCCATCGACCCCGGCCAGCGGCAGGCTCAGACGCATCGTGTCGGCGTATGGCCCGCCGGCGGCATGCACCAGCAGGCGCGCGAGGCTGCGCGCACTGATGCGGGCGTCACGCGAGAGTCCGGCACCATTGTCGAGCATCAGCTCCGGGAAGCGGAGCCCTTGCAGCTCGAGCCAGCTGCGCACCACTTTGCGCGCCCGCGCCACGGTCGAGGGCGGCTGCGAGAGCTCCGCGCCGATCTGGAGCAGCAACTCCCGCGCCATGACATTGTTGCTGTTCTTGTGGATGTCCTCGACCACTTGAGCAAGTGAGCGCGGCGATTCCCATACCAGCCACGGAACCCCACGCGCCGCCCCGCGGACCACGCGCACCTCGCCCTCCCAGCTGCCGCCCGCAGATTCCCAGGCCGCCTTGAACAGCGCCCTGGCGAACTGCCGGTGGGTGAGGACCGCCGAGAATTGCGCCTGCTCGCCGCAGGCGGAATGGATCGTGCCGCCAACCCTGATCGCCGGGTTTTGTTCATCGCCGCCGTCGCTGACCAGAAACGCCCCGTCGTTGCTGCAGGCCCCCGGCTGGACGCGGACCTCGTTGATTACCGCCACTCCTGCCAGTGCCGGATCGAGCGCGATCTCGGCCACCTGGCCGCTGGGGCGCACCGTAATCTGTACCGCCTTGAAATTGAACAGCGCGGCGTCGGGCGCGACGTTGTAGGGCTGCGACGCATCGCCATCGAGCGGGCCGAGGTTCTCGCCGGCGAGGTCGTAGAGCGAATCATCGAGCACCAGGTCGCCATCGATCCGGCGCAGACCGCTGGCCATCATCCGCCGGATCAATTCGCTCAGGTCCTCGATCACCAGCTTCGGATCACCGCCGCCGCGCAGCACCAGGTCGCCGTGCAATTCGCCCGCTTCGAGCTTGCCCCCGAGGTAGATGCTGGTCCGCCAGCGATATTCCGGGCCGAGCAGGGCCAGGGCCGCGTAGCTGGTCACCAGCTTCATCGTCGAGGCGGGGTTGAAGGCACGTTCGGCGTTGTGTTCGAACAGCGCCCGTCCGCCACCGACGGGCAGCGCGATCATCCCGACCTCACCCGGCGCCAGCGTGGCCACCCCGGTGACGCCAGCCAGCGCCGCGCGCCCTTGCCCTGCCCCGTTCGCCGCCCAGGCCGATCCCGGCACGCCAAATAGCAGGGCAGCCGTGGTCACGAGGAGCGCGCCAGCCAGACGGCTCAGCACCTGGCGAGGTAAGGTTCGGGGGGGAGTTCTCAGGGCGAGGGCTACTGGCATCCAGGCTTTGGCGCTAGGGGTCGGAGCGTAGAATTATCCCATTGGAATTCGCTCTGGGGATTGATCATGGCGGAAGCACTCGGCCGATTGGCCGGCAAGGTGGCGCTGGTGACCGGTGCTGCCAACGGAATCGGCGCCGCTATCGCCCGGCGATTCGTCGCCGAGGGCGCGCTTGTCGCGCTGGCAGATCGCGACGCCGAAGCCGGCTCAGCCCTGGTTGCCGAACTGGGCGCCAGCGCGACACTGGTGGTCTGCGATGTCGCCGAGGACGGTGCCGCCACCCGGGCGGTCGAGGCCACGGTGGAGCGCTTCGGGCGCATCGACGTGCTGGTCAACAACGCCGGCATTACCCACTCGGCGACGTTTCTGGAAATTGACGCGGCCGATTTCGACCGGGTGCTCGCGATCAACCTGCGCGCCTACTTCTGTTTCGGCCAGGCCGCGGCGCGGCAGATGGTGGCCCAGGGCGACGGGGGCACGATCGTCAACATGTCGAGCGTCAACGCGGTCCTGGCGATCCCCGACCAGGTGCCGTACGTGGTGTCCAAGGGTGCGGTCAACCAGCTGACCAAGGTGATGGCCGTGTCGCTTGCCGACCACGGCATCAGGGTCAATGCCATCGGCCCGGGCACCATCGCCACCGAGCTGGCCACTCGGGCGGTGCTGGGTTCGGAGGCGGCACGCCGCAAGATCATGTCGCGCACCCCCCTGCGCCGGCTCGGTGATCCGGCCGAGGTCGCCGATGTGGCACTGTTCCTGGCCGGTTCCGAATCGTCCTATCTCACCGGCCAGGTTATCTACCCGGACGGAGGGAGATTGGCTCTTAATTACACGATCGCGCTAGACTGAAGGGTTGAATGTGCCTGTTAACGGAAAACCAATGGATTCTGCAACGCAACTGGTAATCGACCCTGATCTTCTGGAACGCTTCGGCGGGCGGGGTCCACGCTACACCTCGTACCCGACCGCCGACCGGTTCCACCCGGGATTCACCGACGCCGACTACCTCGCGGCGCTGGGTGAACGCGCCAAGCGTCGTGACGAGCCCCTGGGCCTGTACTTCCACATCCCGTTCTGCCGCACGATCTGCTACTACTGCGGCTGCAACAAGATCGGCACCAAACACCAGGGCAAATCGGCTGAATACCTCAGCGCGCTCGAGCGCGAGATCGAGCTGGTAACCGACGCGATCGGCATCGGCCAGACCATCCGCCATCTGCATTTCGGTGGCGGCACGCCCACCTTCATGCTCGACAGCGAGTTCGAGCAGCTGTTCGCGGTCGTGCGCAAGCACTTCGTGATGGCTCCTGATGGCGAGTATTCGATCGAGGTCGACCCCCGCACGGTGACGCCGGACCGGCTCAAGGTACTGCGCGGCTTCGGGCTCAACCGCATCAGCCTGGGCATCCAGGATTTCGACGCCGACGTGCAGCGTGCGGTCAACCGGGTCCAGTCCTACGAGGAGTCGCGCGCGCTGATCGAGGCGGCACGAGAAGAGGGTTTCGAATCGGTCAACGTCGATCTGATCTACGGCCTGCCCCTGCAGACCGTGGAGGGCTTCCAGCGGACAGTCGAGCTGACGATCGCCGCCCGGCCCGACCGGGTCGCGCTCTATCATTACGCGCACCTGCCCAAGCTGTTCATGCCCCAGCGCCGGATCGACGAAGCGCAATTGCCCGACGCGGCGACGCGCGGGGCGCTATTCGAGATGGCCACCAGGCTGTTCGGCGACGCCGGCTATATCCATCTGGGACTCGACCACTTCGCGCTCGCCGACGATGAGCTGGCCGTCGCGCAGCGCGAAAACCGCCTGCATCGCAACTTCCAGGGCTATTGCTCGCATGACGCGGGCGACATCATTGCGCTGGGAGTGTCGTCGATTTCGCAGGTCGGCTCGGTCTACGCCCAGAATGACAAGACGCTCAGTGGCTACTATCAGCGACTGGCCGAAAATCGGCTGCCGACGGTGCGCGGCATAAAACTCTCGGACGATGATTTCCTGCGTCGCGACGCCATCCAGGACCTGATGTGCAGTTTCGAACTCGACTGGGCGGACTTCGATTCGCGCCACCCGGTCAAAGGGCGCGAATATTTCGCTGACGCGCTCGCCAGCCTCGAGCCGATGCATGAGGCCGGGGCGATCCGGATCGACGACTCTGGGATCGAAGTCGAACCTCGCGGCCGGCTGCTGGTCAGGGCGGTGGCGATGGCATTCGACCGCTACCTGCGCGAATCCCCGCCCAGCGGGACCTATTCGAAAATAGCGTGAGCACCTGTAGCCGGTTCCGGCGCCAGTAGCGCCGCGGGCCGGCCGCTACCCGGCGTCGGTGACAACGCCGCCGGGCACACGGAGGACCCATTCGCGCGATCTAGCGATAGATCAGCGCCGGCACCTTGCAGTGGGTCAGGACCTTGTTGGTCTCGCTGCCCAGGACCATGCCGGCAATCCCGCGGCGGCCGTGCGAAGCCATGAAGATCAGGTCGCACTGGCGCTTCTCGGCCTCCTTGATGATCGCTTCATAGACCTGGTCACTGACCTTGATGACTGCCTCGGCGGTGACCGAATGAGCCTTCGCCTTGTCCAAGACCGCGCCAATGATTTCGTTGGCGTAACCGCGGACCGCCTCGAGATATTTCTCTTCCGAGAAGTAGTTGGCCTGTGGCACCAGTGCACCAGGGGGAGCGCGAAATGGGGGCTGGACATTGAGCACCACCAGCACCGCTCCCTGTTCGGCGGCGAATTTGACGACCGCATCGACCGCGGCCAGCGCGGGCTCCGAGGCGTCGGTTGGGAAGAGGATTCGCTTGAACATGTCGGCGTCCTTAGTGGTTGGAATGGCGCTCGTGCGCAAGCGGTGCACGAGCATTTTATTAATCGCTAGTACTACTTAATTTAAGCACAATTCAGTCAAAAAATCTCCCGCCGGGCCTTGAAATATACGGCGTCTGCCCTTATTATTAGCACTCGCTGGCGAGGAGTGCTAACAGGTCTTCCCCCGGGGCACGGTTTGGCCTTGGATGGCTGTTTAGTGCCCTCGCCTACGACATACCGGGATCCACCGGGCCCGATTTCCATTTTTCTGCATCGGCAGAGCAAGACTTCAGGAGCAAGCGAATGAAACTGCGTCCCCTGCATGACCGTGTGATCGTCAAGCGCCTCGACAACGAACGCAAGACGGCCTCCGGCATCGTTATCCCCGACAACGTCGCCGAGAAACCCGACCAGGGCGAAGTGCTCGCCGTGGGCAAAGGCAAGATCCTCGAAGACGGCACGGTACGCGCGCTCGACGTCAAGGTCGGCAACAAGATTCTCTTTGGCAAGTACAGCGGCCAGGCCGTCAAGGTCGAGGGCGAGGAACTGCTGGTGATGCGTGAAGACGACATCATGGCAATCGTCGAGTAATCGATTCCCTCACCTTCAATCCCATCAAGAACACAGGAGTTAATCGAACATGGCAGCAAAACAAGTACTTTTCGGCGACGATGCGCGCCACAGAATGGTCGCTGGCGTCAACCTGATCGCCAATGCAGTCAAGGTCACCCTCGGCCCTAAAGGTCGCAACGTCGTGCTCGAGCGCAGCTATGGCTCGCCGACCGTGACCAAGGACGGTGTCTCGGTCGCCAAGGAAATCGAACTGAAGGACCGTTTCGAGAACATGGGCGCGCAGATGGTCAAGGAAGTCGCGTCACGCACCTCGGATGATGCCGGTGACGGCACCACCACTGCGACCGTGCTGGCTCAGGCGATCGTGCGCGAGGGCATGAAGTACGTCGCCGCCGGCATGAACCCGATGGACCTCAAGCGTGGCATCGACAAGGCCGTCGCCGCGCTCAACGAGGAACTCAAGAAGATCAGCAAGCCCTGCAGCACCCACAAGGAAATTGCCCAGGTCGGCGCGATCTCGGCCAACTCGGACGAGGAAATCGGCACCATCATCTCGCAGGCGATGGAGAAAGTCGGCAAGGAAGGCGTGATCTCGGTCGAGGACGGCAAGTCGCTGAACAATGAACTCGACGTGGTCGAGGGCATGCAGTTCGACCGCGGCTACCTGTCGCCCTACTTCATCAACAACCCCGAGAAACAGTCGGCGCTGCTCGAAGATCCGTTTGTGCTGCTGCACGACAAGAAGGTCTCGAACATCCGCGAACTGCTGCCGCTGCTCGAGCAGGTCGCCAAGGCCGGCCGGCCGCTGCTGATCGTCGCCGCGGAAGTCGCCGGCGAAGCGCTTGCGACCCTGGTCGTCAACAACATCCGCGGCATTCTCAAGACCGTCGCCGTCAAGGCCCCGGGCTTTGGTGATCGTCGCAAGGCGATGCTCGAGGACCTCGCGGTCCTGACCGGTGGCGTGGTGATCTCGGAAGAGACCGGCATGAACCTCGAGAAGGCCACCCTCAAGGAACTCGGCAGCTGCAAACGCGCCGAGATCGGCAAGGAAAACACCATCATCATCGACGGCGCGGGCGACACCGCGGCGATCGAAGCCCGGGTCAAGGCGATCCGCGCCCAAATCGAGGAAGCGACCAGCGACTACGACCGCGAGAAACTCCAGGAGCGGGTTGCCAAGCTCGCCGGCGGTGTTGCCGTGATCAAAGTCGGAGCCGCGACCGAAGTCGAAATGAAGGAGAAGAAAGCCCGGGTCGAGGACGCGCTCCACGCCACCCGTGCGGCGGTCGAGGAAGGCATCGTGGCTGGCGGCGGCGTCGCGCTGCTGCGGGCCCGCGCCAAGACCAAGGTCACGGGCGACAACGCTGACCAGGAAGCCGGCATCAAGATCGTCCTGCGGGCGGTTGAAGAGCCGCTGCGCCAGATCGTTTCAAACGCCGGCGACGAGCCCAGCGTGGTCGTCGCCAAGGTCCTGGCCGGCAAGGGTAACTACGGCTACAACGCCGCCACTTCGGCGTTCGGCGACATGCTCGAGATGGGCGTCGTCGATCCGACCAAGGTCTGCCGCACCGCGCTGCAAAACGCCGCCTCGATTGCCGGCCTGATGCTCACGACTGATGCGATGGTCGCCGAGTTGCCGGAAGACAAACCGGCTGGCGGCATGCCCGGCGGAATGGGCGGCATGGGTGGAATGGGTGGAATGGGCGGCATGGACATGTAAGTCCGGCTGTCAAAGCAATACGGTCCGCGGCGCAAGTCGCGGACCGCGAAGGCCCCGCCGCGAGGTTGGGGCCTTTTTCTTGGCAGTTGTGCCGGCTACCGGGCGCCCGCGCGCTGCTCGCGCCAGGCCTTGAGTTCCGCCACCACCTCGTCGTCCTCGACTTGCGGGAACTCGCGGTAGAACTGCGACACCGCGACAAATGGTTCCGGAGTGGCCAGGCACACCAGCGTGTCGGCTTCGCCGCCGACCAGCAGTGCACTGTCCGCCGCCGCCACCGGCACGGCGGCGACGATCTCTCCTGCCCCCATGACGCGCAGGCTGCGCAGGGCCGCAACCATGGTCGCACCGGTCGCCAGCCCGTCGTCGACCACTATCACCAATCGTCCAGCCGGATCGATCCGTGCCTCATCGCCGCCATAGCGCGCCCGCCGCTCGTGAATCCGCTCGCTTTGCGCGCGCGCCTCATCGGTGAGGTAGCTTTCGTCAACGCCCAGGCGCGCCGCACTTTCGGAGAGCACCACGGCGCCGGCTTCGTCGACCGCGCCCAGCGCCAGTTCGCGATTAAATGGCGCCCGCAGCTTGCGCACCAGCACGACGTCGAGCTCGCCGTCGAGGGCCTCGGCAATTACCCTTCCCATGCCGATCGCCCCGCGCGGGATCACGAGTACCAGCGGGTTGCGGCCCCGATAGTTGGCCAGCGCCGCTGCCAGTCGTTGTGCCGCGTCGATCCGGTCTTTGTACGGCAGATCGCCGCTCGTCGTGACTTCGCTCATCGTTTACCTTCCCCAGTCGCTTCCGGAGCGACATTCTGGCCGACAATCCATCCAAGCAGGTCCGCGAGCGCCTCATGGCGCCAGGGCGCCGACTCATGGAACAACTCATGGTACGCCGCTTCGTATTCGCGCGTGGTCAACATGCCCTGGGCAGCTTGGCGCGCGAACTGGCGCGCACCCTCGGGGTCGACAATCCGGTCGGCTCCGCCGTAGAGCAGCAGGGTTGGCACGCCCAGCCTGCCCGCGTGCATGCGCGCCACCTTGCCCGCTGCGACCATCCATTGCAGCAAGCGTGCCGAGACCCGCCGATGCACCAGCGCATCGGTCACGTAGGCCTGCACCTCGTCCTGATCGTGCGACAGCCACTGCGGCCGCAGCCCGTTGGCGATCGCAAGGTCAGGCGCGGCGTGCCCGAGCAACCAGAGCAGAGCCTTCTGGATCGCCGAGAGCCGCAGGGCCAGCGCCGGCGAAGAAAGCACCAGCGCTCGCACCGGCAATGCCCCGCTGAGCACCAGTTCCGCGGCCAGCGCACCCCCCATGCTGTGACCAAGGAGCAGCGGAGCGCTGGCGCACTCGGCCGCAAACCGGGACACCAGTTCTGCGGCGTCACGCCTCAGATCGCCCGCCGGTGCCAGAACACCGCGGGCGCCGCCGGAGCGCCCGTGCCCGCGGTGATCATGGGCCCGCACGCGCCAGCCCGCCGCGCACAACTCCCGCGCCAGGGCATCGTAGCGCCCGACGTGCTCGCCCAGGCCGTGCAACAGGTAGATGCCACCGAGCACCGGCGTTGAAACCGGTTCCCAGTCGCGCCAGAAGAGCGCGACGCCGTCAGCGGTCGTGGAAGTGGAATCGTTGATGCGCACCACCGTTTCCTCCAATTGGATCGATCAGCCGCGCCGCCCTGGCCGGAGCACGGCCACGATGGCCATCAGGATGACGCACAGTGCCACGTAGTCCTGCCACCCGGGTTGCTCGCCCAGGATCAGCATGCCTGAAAACACCCCGATCACGGGGATGAACATCACCGAGAGGCTGCTCACTACCGGCGGCAGGATCGTCGCCAGGCGGAACCACATTACCTGCGCGAAGCCGAAAACCGCCACTGCGTTGTAGGCCACCGCCAACCAGCCGGCGCGGTCCGGCAGTTGCGTCCAGCTGCCGCGCTCGAGCAGCAGCGCCAGCGTCCCGCACACCGTTAGTGCAACCAGTAGCGACCAGAACGCGATCACGATCACCGGGGTCGCCTGGCGGCGGCGCCTCATGAACTGGGTCCCGAGGCCCCATATGGCCGCGCCGCCGAGCATGAACAGCGTCCCCGCCGGGCTGCCGGCAATGGCGTCGATTTCCCGCCAGAGCAGCAGTGCAACTCCAGCAGCGGCGGCTGCGATGCCCAGCCACAGGCGTAGCGATGCCCGCTCGCCAAAGAACGCGAAGCCGATCAGCGCCGTGAAGATCGGCATGGTGTAGGCGAGAATGGCCGCGCGGCCCGATGCCAGCAACTTCACCCCATAAATCGACAGCACGACAAAACCCACCATGTTGGTCAGCGCCAACAGACCCAGTTCGCGCCAATGTTCGCGCGCCACGGCAAGGCGCAGCCCCTGCACGCGCACGGCGATGAACACCACCGGCACTGCCAGCACGATGCAGATCGAACGAAAGGTCATCGGCTCGAGTTCAGCGACACCGATCTTCATCACCGTCCAGTTCATGCCCCAGGTCAGCGTCAGCAACGCCAGCAGCCACAGGTCGCGGGTCGAAAGGAGTCTGGAATCGGTCTCGGGCATCGGAATCAACTTGGTGACCGCGAATCCTCACCCCATTACAATCGGCGCGCAACCCCAGCAAGGAGCAAGAGGTGAATTTTCGCGACCGTCTGCACGCGCGCTGGCTGCGCACCGAATCAATGCTGTGCGTCGGCCTCGACCCCGATGTGCAGCGTCTCCCGGCCCACCTGGCCGGACGAAGCGACGCGATCGCCCGTTTCTGCATCGCGATCATCGACGCGACCGCACCGTGGGCCTGCGCGTTCAAGCCCCAGATCGCCTACTTCGCAGCCGCCGGCGCCGAGGACCAGCTCGAGCAGGTGATCGCCCATATCAGGGAACATCATTCCGACATTCCGGTGGTGCTCGACGCCAAGCGCGGCGACATCGGTTCCACGGCCGCGCTCTATGCCCGCGAGGCCTTCGAGCGCTATGGCGCCGACGCGGTCACCGTCAACCCGTACCTCGGATTCGACTCGATCGAACCTTTTCTGGCCTGGTCGGGGCGGGGGGTCATCCTGCTGTGCCGCACCTCCAACGCGGGCGGCGCCGATCTGCAGGGGCAACGCCTGGCCAATGGCGAGATGGTCTATGAACGGGTTGCGCGACTCGCCGCCGGGCCGTGGAACACCTCCGGCCAGCTCGGACTGGTGGTTGGCGCCACCTTCCCGGCCGAACTGGCGCGGGTGCGCGAGTTGGTCGGCGATTTGCCGCTGCTCGTGCCGGGGATAGGTGCGCAGGGTGGTGACGTTGACGCCACGGTTGCCGCCGGGCTTGCCCCCGACGGGTTCGGGATGATGATCAACTCATCGCGGGCGATCCTCTACGCGGGCAGCGGCGAGGACTTCGCGGTGGCCGCGGCAGCAGCGGCCCGTGCCACCCTGAGCGCTATCCGCACGGCCCAGCAGCGTGCCCGCCCCGACCAGCAGTGATGGCGGCCGTGAACGATCGGATTTTGACGACGAAGCGCCAAACCCATACAATCTGCGCCTCTGGCGGATTAGCTCAGCTGGTTAGAGCGACGGAATCATAATCCGCAGGTCCGGGGTTCGAGTCCCTGATCCGCCACCAGATTCGCACTTCGTCCGGCAATCCCGGGTCGCGGTGCACGACAGGCCCGCCCAACAGCGGGCCTGGTCGTTTCATGGCCAGGCCATCAACCGGCGGCCGGTTACGGCTGATTTGCAGGCGCCAGGCAACGGCGGCTGCGCCGCGCCGCCGCTCAGTGCAAAATGATGGCTTTGGGCGCACGACCGCGTGGGAGTGTGCCCTGCTGTGCTAATGGAGGTGCGCCGGCATGAAGACGTCCGCGAAAGTACTCGCCTTGCTCGCAGCGCTTGCGCTCAGCACGAGTGTTTGGGCGCAGACGCGCAAATTCCCCGACCAGAGCAAGCTGGGCTGGCTGGCAGTCTCGGTATTCCCCATCGCCAGCATCGACGGCAACCCGGCACGTTTTGCCGCTGGCGGCCGGATCTTCGACACCAACAACCGGCTCATGATCCCAGCCACCCTGCGGGGCAGCGTCGCCGTGCGCTACGAACTCGACCAGGCTGGCCAGATCCGCCGGGCCTGGATCCTGCAGCAGGCCGAGATCGAAGCCGCGCAACGTTGAGCTCCGCAATGAAAAAGCTCTACGTCAAGACCTTCGGCTGCCAGATGAATGAGTACGACTCGGACAAGATTGCCGACGTGCTCGCTCGCTCGCACGGAGCCACGCTCACCGCCGACCCGGCGGCGGCGGACATCATCGTGTTCAATACCTGCTCGGTGCGCGAGAAGGCGCAGGAGAAGGTCTTCTCGGATCTCGGACGGGTTCGCAAGCTGAAGAATACGCGGCCCGACCTGCTGATCGCCGTCGGGGGTTGCGTTGCAAGTCAGGAGGGCGCCGCGATCGTGACCCGCGCACCCTATGTCGACCTGGTCTTCGGCCCGCAGACCCTGCATCGGCTGCCCGAGATGATCGCTGCACGCCAGAAGAGCGGCGTGGCACAGGTCGACATCAGCTTTCCCAAGATCGAGAAATTCGACAACCTGCCGCCGGCGCGCGTCGATGGCGCGAGCGCCTTCGTCTCGATCATGGAAGGCTGCAGCAAGTTCTGCAGCTACTGCATCGTCCCGTACACCCGCGGGCTGGAGGTTTCGCGCCCGATGGACGACGTGCTCGTCGAGATTGGCGGACTCGCGCAACAGGGCGTGCGCGAGGTGACTCTACTGGGCCAGAACGTCAACGCCTATCGCAGCAAGCACGATGAGCAGCGCATCGACCTCGCGGCGCTGCTTGAGCGCATCGCCGCGATCCCGGGGGTCGAGCGCATCCGCTACATGACTTCGCATCCGCGCGAGTTCACCACGGCATTGATCGAGGCCCACCGCAACATCGGCAAGCTCGCCGGGCACGTCCACCTGCCGGTGCAGTCGGGCTCCGACCGGGTGCTGGCCGCCATGAAGCGCCGCTACACGACGCTCGAGTTCAAGTCGATCGTGCGCCGGTTGCGCGAAGCGCGCCCGGGAATTTCGATCAGTTCGGATTTCATCGTGGGCTTCCCGGGCGAAACCGAGGAAGACTTCGAACGCACCATGCAACTCATCGAGGACGTCGGATTCGACGCCTCGTTCAGTTTCATCTACAGCCCGCGCCCGGGTACACCGGCGGCCGAACTCGAGGATACGACCCCGGCCGAACTGAAGCTCGCACGCCTGCAGCGATTGCAGGCCGCGATCGACGCCAATGCCCGCCGGATCAGTGCGGCGATGCTCGGTTCCCGCCAGCTGGTGCTGGTCGAGGGCAGCGCGCGGCACAACCAGGACGAACTGAGCGGCCGCACCGACAACAACCGGGTGGTGAATTTTTCCGGCCCACCGAGCGCGATCGGTTCGCTGGTCACCGTCGAGATCACCGAGGTGCGCGCACATACGCTGCGCGCCACGATGATCGGGGACGACGGCAGCACGGCGGAAGAGGCGGCGGCGACCGAGGGCCGGCAAGACGATGAAGGCAAGGCGGCAGCGAGCAGTCAAGCGCCGAGCCGTTCACCAGCGGCGGCGCTGGTGCTCGCGGCGGCAACGGCGCTGTTTGCCGGCGGACTGGGCTATGCCCCGTCGGCGCAGGCGCAGTGGCGCGGGCTGGATTTGGCTGCTGGAGCCAGCTCGCCCGCGGCGGCCGAGGAAGTCAGTCCCCTGGCGCGGATGTTGCGCGAGGCGCGTGTGCTCCTAGGCGAGGGGCGCGCGCGCGACGCCTATGCATTGTTGAAGCCGGCCGAACCGCGCTATGCCGGAAGCCCCGAGTTCGACTACCTGCTCGGCGTCGCGGCGCTCGATTCCGGACGTCCGGCGGAGGCGGTGATAGTGCTCGAGCGGGTATTGATCCAGCGCCCTGACCATCTTCCGGCCCGTGCCGAAGTCGCGCGGGCGTATCTGCGCGTGCATGAAACCGAAGCGGCCCGTCAGACCTTCGAAGCGGTCGCGGCCCGCGAACTGCCGCCCGAAGTGCGCGCGACGATCGAGCGCTACCTGAACGCCATCGAACGGGTCAAGGACGCGCGGCGCGTCAAGCGCGTCGCTACGCTGGAGGCGGAGGTCGGGTATGACGACAACGTCAACCTCGGGACTGCCAGCGGCCAGTGGCTGCTTGCCGATGGCACTGCGGTACTGCCGCTGCCGGTGAGCAAGCCCGCCGCCAGCGCGGCAATGGGCCTGGGCGGCTCCCTGTACTGGGTAATCCCGACCGGAGGCGGCTGGCGAGCGACAGTAGGCGGTCGCTTCGCGGTCCGCGCCTACCCGTCGGCGCGTACACTCGATCAGGAACAATTCGAACTCTCAGGGGGGATCGCTCGGCGCTTCTCCTGCCATGAGGTCGGCATGCAAGTACAGGCCCAAACTCTGCGATTGGACGGTACGCGGCTACGCGACGGCACCGGTGTGCTCGCGCAGTGGCAGTGCGATACCGAGCGCGCGGGACGGATTGGTGCCTACTTGCAGCACTACCGCTTCGATTTCCCCGACCAGAGCGTCCGCAATGCCGATCGCACGGCACTGGGATTCACCTGGGCCCGCCGGATCGACTCGATGCCCAACGCCACGCTGATCGCTGGCCTGAACGGCGGCAATGAACGTTCACGCGCTGGCTATGACAACCTGAGCTACGACTTCTGGGGACTGCGCGCGGTTCTGGTGTTCGGCCTCGGCTCCGGTTGGCAGGCAGCAGGCGCACTGGGCTGGGAATCGCGCAATTTCAACGGTCTGGAGCCAGAGTTCGGCGTGGCCCGCGAAGACCAGCAGACCGAAGTCCAGCTATCGGCTGAGAAGAGCCTTGGCAACGGCCTCATGGTCGGACCGGCACTGACTTACACCCGCACCCGATCGACGATCGGCCCCAACGACTTCCGCCGCGGCCAGGCCATGCTGCGGGCGCGCTACCGCTTCTGAGCATGAACTCGATCAGCCATCAGCCCGTCAAGACACGCTGGCGCCGCGCGCTGGTCAGCGTCGCGCTGACGCTCACCATGTGGGGCGCTGCCGGCGCGGCGCTTGCCGCCGACGCCACCGTGCTGGTTGCAGGTGGTGAGGTAATGGTGGTGCGGGCAGCGCTGGCCGGATCGGCAGTGCCGGTGCGTGCCGGCACTGAACTGTCGTCGGGCGATTTGCTGCGCACTGGTGCCGATGGTCGCGTCCAGTTCCGCTTCAGCGACGGCGGGCTGGTTTCTCTGCAGCCGCGCAGCGAGTTCCGAATCGACGACTACCGTTTCAGCGACACCGCCCAGCGCGGTTTCTTCTCGCTGCTGCGCGGCACTCTACGCACCTCGTCGGGCGCAATCGGCAAGCGCGACCACGACGACTATCGACTGCGCACCCCAACTGCCGTGGTCGGCATTCGCGGCACCAATTACGTCGCAGAAGAGACTGTTTGCGACCCGCTGTGCTATCCGGGAACCAAGGCCGGACTGCGCGTGTCGGTAGCCGAAGGCCGGATTGTGGTGACCAGCCGGGCCGGCACGATCGAAGTCGGCACCGGCGAATCGGCAGCGGTCGAATCACCTGATGAAATGCCCTACCTGACGCCATTCGGCCCGGTGGTCCTGGCACCAGCATGGCGCAGCACGAGTGCCGTGCTCGCCTCGCGGACCGCGCCAGCACCAGACCAAGCCGACGCGACGCCAGTTACCAAGAGCCTCGCCGACAGCCTGGGAATGTCGGTCGCGGCCGACCAGTCCGCAGGGACCAGCGACAGCACGGTAGGCGCAAGCACCGGGCAATCGGCAAGCATCGACGCCGCGGCAAGTACTGGTTCCGGAACGGGCACAACTGACAGCACCGCGACTGGTTCTGGCACCGCGACCGCTTCCAGTACCACAACCGCTTCTGGCGCGACGACTGGTTCTGGCGCGACGACTGGTTCTGGCACCGCGACTGTTTCCGGCACCACAACCGCTTCTGGCGCGACGACCGGTTCTGGCGCCACTGGCGGCGACCCAAGCGCGCTGGCAGGCGCCTGGATTACAGGCGGTGCCGGCATCGCCTCATCCTCGCTGACTTCGCCAACCAGTGGCGACGGCACATCGGCCCTCGCGGAATCTCAGGACGGCGATACCCTCGCAACTGGCACCGATCCTTCAGGAACAGCCGACTCGGCAGCCGCGCCGGCGGACCAGCGCAGCAGCAGCGGCGCCCTGACGATCCTCGCAACGCTGGGCAGCACCACTGGTTCGAGCGATGACACTGGCGCAACTGGCGGCACCGGCTCGACCGGTGACACCGGCTCGACCGGCAGCGCTGGCTCGACGGGTGATACGGGCTCGACCGGCGGCACCGGCACAACGGGCGACACCGGTTCGACTGGCGATACAGGCTCAACGGGTGATACTGGTTCGACTGGCGATACAGGCTCAACGGGTGATACTGGTTCGACTGGCGGCACAGGCTCAACGGGTGACACCGGTTCGACTGGGGATACCGGTTCGACTGGCGACACCGGCTCGAGTTCCGGCGACGAAGTTACTGTTGGATCGACCCCGGTTGAGAAATGGTCGATCTCGTTTGTCACCACTGGATCGGGAATCGACCAGCCGCTGATGCCCGCCGGCTCGACCATCGTGCTCGATGACGGCTACCGGCTGGAGTCGGTCGGTCTTTGCCCGGGCAGCCCGTGCCTGCAACGCGGCACCGCCGAGTTCGCCGAAGCCGGCGCCGACACCTATGTGATCTGGGGCCGCTGGACCGATGGCACGGTGCTGCGCCTCGACGGCGGTGTCAGCACCACGACCACGCTCAGCCCTAACCAGGGGTTCCATTACCTGATCGGCTCGCCTTCGGTGACGACACCGACCGCCGGAGCATACATTTACGAGCTGGTCGGCGCCTCCCGGCCGACGATCTCCGACGGCAGTCTTCAGCCGGGAATATTCAGCGGCCTTGCCGGCGTCGAGTTCAAGCCCGGCGTGGCATCCAAGATCGGACTCGAGGGCACGGTGGATATTGGCGAAGCAGTCTTCGCATTTGCCACTAGCGGCGGAGCGCACGATCCAGGAAGGAGCACCCTGACAGCTGGCTCCACCCAGGGCTTCAGCGGCTGGCTGCGCGCCGGGGTCGAGGGCAGCAATCCGCTCGGCTGCTCGGAACACAATTGCCGAATCGACCTCGACGGGCAACTCTTCGGGCCGGCGGCAACCAACCTGGGAATTCGTTATTCGATCAATGGTGGCACCACCTCAACTACAATCGACGGGGTCAGTGTTTTCCGGCGGCCCTGAAACTCCGCCCTGCCATCCTTGAAATCCAAAAAGCTGGAATTCACCATCGAGGGCGCCGACAATCGGCGCCTCGCCAATCTGTGCGGACCGCTCGACGAGAACATCCGCCAGATCGAGGGCGCGTTCGACATCCAGATCCGGCGCCGCTCGCGCACCTTCACGGTCACCGGGGAACCGGCCAGGGCCGAGCAGGGCATCGCGGCATTGCGCTATTTTCATGAGCTCGCCGATCGCCGCCTCGGGCTGGAAGACGTCCAGCTCGGATTGATCGAGTTGCGCCGCGACGCTGCCCAGGCAATCGACCCGAACGACCAGTCGCCGATCCTGCACACCCGGCGCAGCGACCTGCAGGGCCGCACGCCGCACCAGCGCCAATACCTGCGCGACATACTCTCGCACGACATTTCCTTCAGCATCGGCCCGGCGGGAACGGGCAAGACCTATCTCGCGGTAGCCTGCGCGGTCGATGCGCTCGAGCGCGACGCGGTCAAGCGCATCGTGCTCACCCGCCCGGCGGTGGAGGCTGGCGAACGGCTGGGCTTTCTGCCCGGCGACCTGGCGCAGAAGGTCGACCCTTACCTGCGCCCGCTCTACGATGCGCTCTACGACCTGATGGGGTTCGAGCGCACCGCCCGCATGTTCGAACGCCAGTCGATCGAGATCGCGCCGCTCGCCTACATGCGCGGCCGCACCCTGAACCACTCGTTCGTGATCCTCGACGAGGCGCAAAACACCACCCCCGAGCAGATGAAGATGTTCCTGACGCGGATCGGGTTTGGCTCGAAGGCGGTCGTCAACGGCGACACCACCCAGATCGACCTGCCCAAGGGACAGCCCTCCGGCCTCGCGCAGGCGCGGCGCATTCTCGACGGGCTGCGCGGCATCGCTTTCACCGAATTCGACAGCACCGACGTGGTGCGCCATCCGCTGGTCGCCCGCATCGTCGATGCCTATGAACGCCATGCCGAGCCCCGTTCGGAAGACTCCTGAGCCGCGTCTGCGGCTCTCGGTGCAGCTCGCAGACCGCGTCGCCGAACTGCCGCTGTCGCGCTCGCGGTTGCGTCGCCTCGCCGCCGCCGCAATCGAGGCTGATGCCGAGTTGACGCTGCGTTTCGTCGCGACCGCAGAAGCCCGGATCCTGAACACGGCCTACCGGGAACGCGACTACGCGACCAACGTGCTCACCTTCGTCTACGAGCCTGGCTTGGCCGACATCGTGCTGTGCCTGCCGGTGATCCGCCAGGAAGCGCGCGAGCAGCACAAGCCGTTCGAGCACCACCTGGCCCACCTGACGATTCACGGAGTGCTCCACGCCCAGGGTTACGACCACGAGGAACCACTCGAGGCCGCCCGGATGGAAGCGCGCGAAACCGAACTGCTGCGCCGCTTTCGCATTCCCGACCCCTACCGCGAAGTCTGAGCCGCGGCGCGGCAGCACAGGGCCGCGCGCCGCCGGCGCTTTGCCCGCGGCCCTTCTTCGGGTATCCTCGACGCTCCGTAATCAAGTCGAAAAGTCCATGTCTGAACCCCCCTCGGGCGGTTCCACCAAGCGAACGTTGCTTGAACGCCTGGCAGCAGTTCTGCTGCGCGCCCCGGAAGATCGTTCCCAGCTGATGGGTGTGCTGCGCGAGGCGCACGAACACCAATTGATCGATGCCGACGCACTCTCGATGATCGAAGGCGTGATGCAGGTATCGGAATTGGCTGCGCGCGACATCATGGTGCCGCGCGCCCAGATGGATGTCATCGACATCAGCCAGCCGCCGAATGAGTTCCGTGCCCACGTCATCGAAACCGCGCATTCGCGCTTTCCGGTGGTCGAGGGCGATCGCGACAACGTGCTGGGAATCCTCCACGCCAAGGAGCTGTTGCAACTCTACGAGGACAGCGACGTCGAGGTCCGCGACCTGTTGCGACCAGCCGTATTCATTCCGGAATCCAAGCGCCTGAACGTGCTGCTGCGCGAGTTCCGCGTCAATCGCAACCACCTCGCGGTGGTGGTCGACGAGTACGGCGGGGTGGCCGGGCTGATCACGATCGAAGACGTCCTCGAGCAGATCGTCGGCGACATCGAGGACGAGTTCGATTTCGACGAGGCATCGGACCATGTCCTGGCGGTTGAAGCCGGCCCTAATGGGCCGCGTTACCGGGTGCGCGCCATTGCCGAGATCGGCCCCTTCAACAAGGTCTTCGGCACGAATTTCTCCGACCAGGATTTCGACACCGTCGGCGGACTGGTTACCGAACAGCTCGGCCGGGTGCCGCGCCGCGGTGAGCGGGTCGACTTCGGCGGGCTGAGTTTCGACGTGCTGCGCGCCGACGGTCGCCAGGTCCAGCTGTTGTTGGTCGAACGGGCTGCGCAACGCGCGGCGCACTCGCCGCCAGAACGTGATTCGTGAGCGTGTCGGCGGGGTGCCTCGGCGCTCTGCCCTGACCCACTGCGGCGCGGCCCTGGCATTGGGTGTGCTCCACGCCGCGAGCTTCGGTCCACTCGCCGGCTGGTGGCTGCAGTTGCTCGCGCTGGCGGGCCTGATCGTCATCCTCTACGGCGTCAAGCAGCCGCCGAGCGCATCGCGTCATTTCCTCAGCGTACTGTGCTTCGGACTCGGCAGCTTCGTAGCCGGCATTGGCTGGATGTACGTAAGCATGCACCGCTTCGGCGGAATGCCGGCACCGATGGCGGCTGCCGCCGTCGTGCTGCTGTCGCTCTATCTCGGGGCCTTCGGCGCGCTGGCCGCGACGCTCGCCCGGCGGCTCGGCGGCGCGGGAGCGGCAACCGGTGCAGGTGACGGCCAGTGGCGCCCGGGGTTCGGACCGGCCCTGATCTTCGCCGGCTGCTGGACGCTCGGCGAACTGGCACGCGGCTACCTGCTCACCGGCTTTCCCTGGCTTTCGATCGGCTACGCGCACCTCGGTGGAGTCCTGCACCACATTGCCCCGACGCTAGGCGTCTATGGCGTTGGGACGTTTGCCGCGCTGGTGGCTTTCGGCCTGGCGCTGGTCGCGATCAGCCTCCACCAGCGGCGCAGCCCGCTGGTTGGCCTGGCACTGGTGGTACTGCCGGCGGTGCTCGCGCTCAGTCTGTCCGGCATCAGCTGGGTGCAGCCGCGTGGGCCGGAGCTCTCGGTGCGGCTGCTGCAGGGAAACATTGCCCAGGACCTGAAATTCGATCCGGCGCGCACGCGCGCGGCGATGGCGACCTACGTCGACATGGTCGAAGCCGGCACAGCCGAACTCACGATCCTGCCGGAAACCGCCTGGACCGTGCCCTGGCGCATTACGCCACCAGACTTTGCCGCCCGCCTGACCCGCTACGCCGCCGCCGGCAACGCCCTGGTGATCGGCATGCCGCTCGAGACTGGCGCTGCGGGCGCCGCCGACCAGGGACGAAATGTCGCCAACAGCGTCGCCCTGATCGGGGCGAATGGCCGAGTCGACTACCGCTACGACAAGCGCCATCTGGTTCCGTTTGGCGAATTCGTCCCGGCGCTCTTCGGCTGGTTCGTCAGGATGATGGAGATTCCGCTGGGCGATTTCGCGCGGGGCAGCGCAACCCAGCCGGCGTTGCAGTTCGGCGGCCAGAGCATCGCGTTCAACATCTGCTTCGAGGACCTCTTCGGCGAAGAATTGGCACTGCAGGTGCGCGCGGGCGCCACCGTGCTCATCAATGTGAGCAATCTCGCCTGGTTCGGCGATTCGCACGCGCTCGACCAGCACCTGAGCATCGCTCGCATGCGCGCGCTCGAACTCGGCCGCCCGATGCTGCGCTCGACCAACACCGGGGTCACCGCCGTGATCGACCGTGAAGGCTCAGTCGTGGCCCAGCTTCCCACCGGCGTGCGCGGCACGCTCGAATCCACCGTGCGTGGCGCCGGCGGCCTCACACCCTACGCACGCTATGGAAACCTGCCCGCGCTGGTGATGGCTTTGTGCCTGGTGGCGGCCGGAGCAGGGCTTTGTTCCCGGGCGCGGCGCCGAACCCGGTAAAATCCGTGGTTTTCAGACACGAGCCAGCCATGCTTTCGTTCCAGCAGGTGATTTTGCGCCTCCAGGACTACTGGGATCGCCAGGGCTGTGCCCTACTGCAGCCCTATGACATCGAGGTCGGTGCCGGCACCTTTCACACCGCCACCTTCCTGCGCGCGATCGGCCCTGAACCGTGGCGGGCGGCTTACGTCCAGCCATCGCGCCGTCCCAAGGACGGGCGCTACGGGGAGAATCCGAACCGGCTCCAGCACTACTACCAGTACCAGGTGGTGCTCAAGCCCTCCCCTCCCGAGATCATTGAACTCTATCTTGGTTCGCTCGAGGCCTTGGGCATCGACACCCGCGCCAACGACGTACGCTTCGTCGAGGACGACTGGGAATCGCCGTCGCTGGGCGCCTGGGGGCTGGGCTGGGAAGTGTGGCTCAATGGCATGGAGGTGACGCAGTTCACCTACTTCCAGGAGGTTGGATCGCTCAAGTGCCAGCCGATCACCGGCGAAATCACCTATGGCCTCGAACGCCTGGCGATGGCGCTGCAAAATGTCGAGAGCGTCTACGACCTGGTGTGGACCGAAGGGGTCAGCTACCGCGACGTGTTTCACCAGAACGAGGTCGAGCAGTCGACCTACAACTTCGAACACGCCAACACCGAGATGCTGTTCCGGCACTTCGGTGAATACGAAGCCGAGTCCACGCGCCTGATCGCCGCGCAACTCGCCTTGCCGGCCTACGAGATGGTAATGAAGTGCTCGCACACCTTCAATCTGCTCGACGCCCGCGGCGCGATCTCGGTAAC